>NZ_JAOWRF010000134.1 GCF_025753815.1 Plectonema radiosum NIES-515
AACCTTAATAATGGTGAGAAGCTTGTTATGACAAAACAACTACAGTTGAGGAGCCGTGTGAAGGGACAACTTTCACGCACGGTTTTGAAGACCAACGGGGGAGGCAACAAACCCGTTGAGTTTAACCAATCCAAGCAATCATCGACTAAGCAAATATTCAAAAACATTACAGGAGACAACCATGCCAAGACTTGAACCTAAACCCCTCAGCGATCTAGCTGAACATGATGAAATGTTCAAGCAACTTGAGGAATTTTTCGGATTTCTCCCCAACGACTATCTCACAATGGGGCATAAGCCTGCTGTGATGAAAGCGGTAGTTGAATTAACCACCGCAGTGTTGCTGACAGAGGGGAAAACCCCTATGGAACTCAGATTACTAGTTATGTATAAGGCATCTCGTGCGGCTGGTTGCATGTACTGTACTGCCCATTGTGCAGGGTTATCCTTAAAGTATGGGTTGCCGATGGAGAAGATTCAAAACATCCATGATTACAATACTCATCCCAGTTTCTCCGATGCCGAACGCGCTGCGCTCAACGTTGCGTCTAAAGCTAACAAACTTCCCAATGCAGTATCAGACGAAGATTTTGAAGAACTGCGTAAACACTACGGAGATGAAGCGATCGCTGAGATTGTCAGCCTTATTGCCATGATGTCTTTTTACAACAAGTGGAATGATACGATCGCTACGAATATAGAAAAACCACCTTTTGACATGGCTTCTAGTTCCTTATCTTGGTGGAGTGCTGGCAAACATTCAGTCAGCTAACAACCTTGAATGCCCTAATCGAGTATTAGACATCTCCAAAAATCAGCCGGAAAACAGAAGTGAAACCGTGGTTGATTCTCAGTCCCTGGAGATGTCTATTTGAGTTGTTTGTGAAAATTATCCGCGATCGCAAAAAATACTTTTTCCATTTTTATTCCCAAACTGCATAAGTTGATAGTGCTTACTCCTATTCTAAATACAGAAGCAAAGTTCATTCATACTTAACTTCTGTTGGTGCAAATCAAAGCACTTTTTCTGCAAACAAAGTAGCACAGTCAACGAAGAAAGAAATTTCACAACGAGGATAATTATGCTAACTGAGAAAAAAGTTCGCCATTTTCTTGAAAATACACTCGATGGAGAATCAACATCGCTCAAGCTTATAAGGGAGAAAATAGAAGCACTTGGCTTAGAACATGAAGAAGTTTTTCCTTCACAAATTGCCTTTTTCAAAACCTTATGTCTGGGAGCCGGTGTTCAAGAAATTCTCGAATTAGGAACATTCCTTGGTTACAGTACAGCTGGATTTGCTGAATATTTAAAAGATACAGGCTCTAATGGACATATCATCACCGTTGAACTAGATGAAAAGCGGGCAATAGAGGCAACTCGGTCATTAGAAGCAATCGGTTTGGATAAATATGTAACTTTCCTCGTGGGAGATGCAAGTACAGTCTGCCAAGAATTATCAACCAAGAAGAAGAAGTTTGATCTAGTATTTTTAGATGTCTTTGAGGAGTGTTATCCAGGCTTATACCATCTTTGTGTTGAGTTATTAAAGCCTCAAGGATTACTGATTATAGATAATGTTCTCATGCCGACTGTAGATGGTTGGGTTTCCGGTCGAAATGTCATAGAGCCTAATGATGACAAGCTTTTGAAATCTTTACGAGAACTTATCGATCTAGCTGCATCTGACCCAAAAGTAAGTAGCTCAATTTTGCCTCTAGGAAGTGGACTTCTTATTTGTTCCAAACTTATGAAATAGAAAGTCTATCTGCTATAACTTAGATAAAAACTTTTTCACCTCCCTGTCAAATTTTTTATCTCCAATCTTTACTGGAACAGTAAACATGCTTACTCAAATTAAAGCTTTTGAGATTTCCGATCCAGTTCGTAAGGACTATAAAAGCCCATTCAAGCGTTGGGATGAAATCAGTTGGATTCGCAGTAAAACCGTCAGAAAAGATCTAATTTTCGGACTACCATTTTCTCCAGAGTTAGTTCCGCTTGTTTCCCATGACAAAATAGCAGAAGATCCTAACCGCTTCCTAAGGGTACTTGCTTATCGGCTACTGACTCATCTCCAGTTCACCACCCTCCTAGAACTAAATTATGTCAATCCTGTGTGCAGTACATTAGCTCAAGGAATAGCACCTATTTCTTTGAATACTGCCCAGAGACATGATGCTTTACGTATTTACTGCGATGAAGGTGGTCATGCACTTTTCGTCGAAATGTTGTCAAGCAAAGTAGTAGAAACTTTCCACCTGGATCATACTGTAGTTGGGCGTCCACAATTTGATCGTATTTTAGATCAGCTACTTCTGGAAAATCAAAATCGCATCTCACTCAACCTGATTAAGCTCTTTTTTGTCACTATTTCAGAGACTCTAGTAACGAAAGTTCTCCAGGCTGTTCCAAATGATCCCCAAGTAGCATCAGTTGTGCGGGATGTGATTGGCGATCATGCAGCAGATGAAGCCTTGCATAGTGTCTATTTTCGTGACTTGTTCCCTTTGCTCTGGAATCATCTTTCACCTTATGAACAAGAGGAAATAGGGCAATTACTACCAAAATTAGTCTGGGCTTTTTTGGGTCCATGCCGTGAGTCGGAGTACAACATCCTCAGACATTTAGGATTTAAAAGAGAAGAAGCGCAAGGAATTCTAGAAGAAGTCTATATATCGAAAGAAGTAGCCGAGAGAGTCAAACAGGCAGCACAACCAACCTTGAAAATGTTTGAATCATCTGGGGTCTTTTCGATATATTCGACCCGACAAGCATTTGCTGACTACCAATTAATGTAGTTTTGTCTATATACCAGCAATTAATCAGTGTGAGTCAAAAAGAAAGCCAGGGATGCTGAAGGTATAAGACATTACAGTTGGGGTACAAGCCCCAACAGATTGAAGACCACCAAATCATTTGTGTTGGGGCAGCCTAAGAAGAGAAGCGTCTTTGAAGGAGAAGATTTGGTGGCAATACTGCTCGGTTAAGGATAATTGTAGGTTGGGTGGAGGCTTTGCGGAACCCAACAAAACCTTATGAACGTTGGGTTTCGTTCCTCAACCCAACCTACGATTTTTCGCGTTTGTAAGCTTAACCGAGCAGTATTGGATTTGGTGGGGGGTGGATCTACCCGATTTGGGCAAAGCAGGACAGAGAACAGAGTCATTAGACCTCTTGCAAAAGTCCTTCTTTTTATCCTCTTCTTTGCGTCTTTGCTACGAGTGCGTGAGATAAAAATTTATTTATGCAAGAGGTCTATTAAAGAAAGCATAAAAAATCACCTCTTCCTTCTGCCCTCTGCCAAAGTCGCCCGAAAGGCTAGTAAATTTACTTAGGTGACAGATATGAAACGTGCCACAGTCATTAGGCACTTAGGGTTTGAGGATCTCGGAAACTTGACCGAGATTCTGAAGCAAAAAAAATATGCGGTTAGCTACGTAGAAGCTGGACAAGATTGCCTAGCTGCAATTGATCCTCTGGCTCCAGATTTAATCGTCATTCTTGGGGGGCTAATTAGTGCTTACGATGAGCAAAATTATCCTTTTATCATTGATGAGATGAGTTTATTAGAGCGACGTCTGGCAGCGGATTTACCTACATTAGGAATATGCTTAGGAGCTCAACTGATGGCTCGTTCCCTTGGAGCCAAGGTATACCCTGGTGATGAAAAGGAGATTGGATGGTCAAAATTAGAACTCAATCCCATCGGTATGCATTCCAGTCTAGCTCACCTAGCAGCAGAGCAGACATCTGTTTTGCAGTGGCATGGAGATACCTTTGATTTGCCTGCTGGTTCCATCCTACTAGCCTCCACTACTAAGTACCAAAACCAGGCATTTTCTTGGGGTAAACGTGGATTAGCCTTGCAGTTTCACCCGGAGGTAACTGCTTCTGGGGTAGAGCGTTGGTTTATCAGTCATGCTTGCGAAATAGATCAAATTCCTGATGTTATGGTCACTAAGTTGCGCCAGGATACAAAAGATTATGCTGCTAGGCTAGAGATTCAATCTGCGAAGTTCTGGCAAGCATGGTTGGCATCCTTGTAGCCCGACATGACCCAGAAGCAAAATTTCTCTGAACTCGACATCTCTATATTGGTATAATAATACTGTTTTTATCGGGTATGGGAAGGGCATCATTGACTGTGTACTTGATGCCATTGCTCGGTTGACGTAGGTCTTTTCTAATCGCAATAGCTGTATGCAAACAGCCCAACAGGCGATGCACTACTTTACACTCTTAATCCAAACATCACCCTGACCCGGATTTGGCTTTTATCAGTGTCAAGTTATTTCTACAACCTGTCAAATTTTGAAACAAAGGAATACAAACTCATGGCAAACTTTCACGTCAGGTCAAATATCAAGGCAATGATGAAAATTTTGCTCTTTATAATGAGCGCAGCGGCAGCATGTCTGCTTGCTTTTGCTGTTATCCCATCTGCTTATGCTCGATACTCCTACCCCTCTCAAGGCTTTGTTTATGTGCAAACCAATGGAGTAGATGGAAATGAAATCGTCGTTTATCGGCGAGGGAACGATGGAAAGCTGAGTTATCAGAGCCAAGTTTCGACTGGTGGTCGAGGCCCTGGTGGTGCTATAGACCCTTTACAATCGCAGTCATCTATCGTCTTAAGTGATGACGATCGCTTCTTGTTTAGCGTCAACGCGGCTAGTGGAACTATTACCTCATTTGCGACATCACGCTCTGGGCTTGTACTTGTTGATCAGGAGCCTTCGGGAGGTGCATTTCCAAATAGTATCGCTGTTCATAACGATCTCCTTTACGTGCTCAATGCTTCGGGCAACAGGAACATTACTGGCTTCCGCATTCTTCCACGTGGACGTCTTCAAAAGATTGATGGCTCCACACGCGGGGTAAACAGCGATCAGTTCGATGTTGGAGCATCGACGATTGCGTTCAGCCCCGACGGACAAAATATAGTCGTTTCAGAACGTCTTGCGAACCAATTCAACGTATACAAAGTTAAGCCGGATGGCTTAACAGACGACCCCGTTGTCAGTCCTTCTGTGGGACAGACCCCATTCGGTATTTACTTTACACCACAAGGCACCCTCGTTGTATCTGAGGCGTTTCAAGCAAATCAAGGAGCTGTTTCATCCTATTCCATCAATTCGGATGGCTTACTGAATCCCATCAGTCGCTCCGTGCCGGCTCAAGGATTAAATACTTGCTGGGTTGTGACTACAGAAGATGGTCGCATAGCCATCTCTTCAAATCCGAACAGTGACTCACTCACGAGCTTCCTAGTTTCTCCATCCGGTGAATTGAGCTATCTGAGTACAATATCCATTGGGTCAGCAATAGTTCCCCTGGATATAGCGATTACGCGTAACTCTCGCTATCTCTATACCCTGAACTCACTTCCAGGTTCGGTAAGTGCTTTTCGGGTGGAGGATAATGGAGAGCTAAAATTGATTGATACAATTTCTAAGGGACTCAAGGGGAATAGTGGACTGGAAGGCATTTCTGCAATGTGATTGTTGGTTTGCATTCGTCACAGGTTAAGGCAATAGACATCTCCAGAGTCATACGTAGAGACGAAACCCTTGATTAGACGTTAAATTTAACGTCTCTACATTCTTTTTCGGAGATGTCTATTATTATTCCTGCCTCTGTGCAAAAAGAGCTTCACACCCTTGCAGACAATCCCGATAAGTTTTTAACCAGACACGATATTACTGCTTCTTCCAAAGTTCGGTAAATCTTTTGTATACATCTGGAGATATCTGACTTTGTAAGTAATTGAGGGCTTTATCTTGATGGGTTTTGGCTACATAAGAATTGCACACATCCGTCAGCTTGACTATCGCAGGATTCACATCATTAGTTTGTCGCCACTGGTTGGTAAACTCAATTAAAATGTCTGAGCTTAACTGAGCTTGTAAATAATTTAGTGCCTCAATATAGTTAGGCTTTTTCGGATTCTGTTTGAATTGGATGCACACATCTATCAGCCTGATGTTATTCGCTGGTAAACTTGGTTGACTTAGAAGTGTACGTGCTTCCTTGTCAGCAATACCATTCACCGTCAAACCCTGTTTTTGCTCAAATCTCTTCACCGCTTCATAAGTGTTTGGTCCATAAAACGGCTTATCTGAAGGTATCTGAGCATCTGTGGCGAAACCTTGGCGCTTCAAGTTATTCTGAAGCTGGACGATTGTATCATACAACACCTTCTTTGTTTGATCGCCAGCAAAGCCATCTGCTTTGAGGGAGTAATCTTGCTGAAACTTTTTGACTGCGGTGACGGTGTGTTCATCCGTCAAAGGGTTATTATTCGTCTTCCAGGGAGGATTGCTACCAGGATTACTATCAGGAGCTAGGTATCCAAACCCAATTAAGATATTACGGATGGCTTCGTTAGTATAGACAGGTGCCATGCTTTTTGGTTCCTTGATTACTAAATTACTGATGCTGAGAGCTGGGAAAACTGTTTTAAATTTTACACCTTCGTACCCTTTGGCGATCGCATTGATTCAAATTTAGATACCTAGATAAAGCTTGATATCACTTTTATTTATGTGGCGATCGCACTGGCAAAAATTGTTGTAAATCCTCTGAGCAAAAAAATATTCCCAGGATTTACAACAATTATTTTAACCTAAGAGATTCTCACAACTAATGCATAGGATTGTGGATGAAGAATTCGGTTAGCACGTACCACAATTTCCACCTTTGTTGGAGCTACATTAGTCCAAACAATTTGTTCAACATTATTTCGTCGGTCGAAATCTGTTGAGGATGCCGGCATATTTCCGTGTCGCTCTTCACCATTGGCACGCACAATTAAATCTAAGTCATTTTGAAGAGCTTCACCGGGGAAATCAGTCCACACCAATGTCACCTTCAAAACAGAATTTGACTTACTGATTTCTACTTCAGTTTTTTCCTCTTCTCCCGTCTCAAGTTTTGTGCTTTCGTCCTTAAAAGTAACCTGCTCATTATCGTTTCTCGGTCCTACCGTTGCGGCTAAATCAACTCGACCAAATCCTTCTGAGAGGTTGGGAATTTCTCCCGCTTCCGAGGGAACATATTGACCGGCGATGTCTTTAGCTCCATTGATTAACATTGCCTTAACTAGAGCCGCACTTGGTTGGTGATTCTGTTTCACAAAATACTCTCTCACCACAGCAGCGCAACCTGCAACTAGCGGTGTAGCCATGCTAGTACCAGCTAGAAAAGCATAAAGGGGATCTGTGGATTTGCCAAAGAATGAATCAATTTTTGCGTCTCGCGAAAGAGTAGAGAGAATCGCAGTTCCGGGAGCAACAACATCTGGCTTGATTCGCTCGTTTTGAGTTGGTCCTCGACTGCTAAAAGCTGCCATCCCATCGGGGTTATTAGACCAGCCATCTGAGGCGATCGGCTCGGCGCTATAGCGACCCAAAACCTTATATGGTTGTGATTGGTCTGGTCTGTTATTCTCAGAGGCTCCAACTGTAATACAGTTCTTTGCTGTTCCGGGTGCGCCGATACTTTTATTATCAATCACTCCGTTGCGATCTACATCAGAGCCGTCGTTACCCGCAGCAAAGCAGATAACCATGTCTCGATGTTCCCAAACAAATTGGTCTACTTCTTGAGAATCTATCGTATATTGTCCGCGTGTTGCCGCTCCCCAGGAGTTTGTATGAACGCGAGCTGCATCATTCTCGTAAGGTTGTTTGAATAAGTTGTTCAAATCCTGCGGAAGTCCTCCCAAACCTCCTCTGGAATCGAGAACCGATTGAAGTATCAGCTTGGCTTTAGGAGCTGTTCCCTGAATCGCACCCCCCATTGTGTCAGATTTGCCATCGCCCAAAACTGAGCCAGCTACGTGCGTACCGTGTCCTTGAGGGTCATTAGCGGTTGACCGTCCCAAGGGGTAAAGCTTAACTACTCTGCCTGTGAAGGCTGGATGAACGTCTGTGGTTGAACCTTTGTCAAAGCCTGTGTCGGCGATCGCGACAACTTGACCTTCTCCTTGCAAATTGACTGTGCTGTGTGTCTGGTCTGCTTTCAGCACTCCCAAAGCTACATTATTGAAAAGCTGCCGTGGCACGTTTTCTTCAATGTGTCGCACCTCGTCTATTTTTGCCAAGTCTTCAAGATATTGAGGTTGAACTGAGAGTTTTATTGAGTTGCGACTAAATTCTAGCTCGCTAGGGTTTAATCTGGCAGCCGTAGCGATGCGATCGCGCAACTTATCATCGATGGAAACGTTATTATGAAACACCACTGTCACTTCTTTCGGCTGCCCCAACAGTGATATGTCAGCAGCTTTTATCGCTAACAGATTCGCTGTATCATTTTTGCCTCCTATCACCAATTGAGGGGCGATTTTGAAGCCTTCTAAATAAACATTTGCCCACTCAACAAAAGGCAAATCCCGAATTGCATCCAAATTAGAAGGATTGTAACGACAAATGTAAGTATTTTCTGGTACAAATTCCAGAATTTCTGCACCATTACTCGATAGCTGACTTTTCTGCTCGCGGTTCAATGGTTGAGTCGATTGGATGAGAATATAATTTGATTCGGAACTGTCAGGACTAATCAGATTAGCAGAGATGATTGCATTTCTCTGAGCTTCTGGATCGATTGATATACCGTTGATGGTTATCTTTGCCATAGTTTTCTTTGTTTCTTCATTTGGGATAGTTTATCCAAGCATTCTTATCTCTGCTGGTATTCTGAGAATTAAATACTTGTTCAAGCCTCTCGATTCCTGAAAGAGATTTGTCGAAATATGGGAAATTCAACGTAAAACACTCTCCTTCGTACTGAGCGGTTCACCGCTCAATTATTCAGTTTAAGGGCTGAAGCCCTTACTACGTTAGAACACGTTTATTTATGCCCATCAACTTAAAAGTTGATTATCGAGAAGACAGATAATCTTGTAAATCTTTTGTACGTTGTTTTGTCAGTCTCTCCAAACAGCCGTTACGAAAGATTTCATAACCTGTCCCACCACGGGAGTTATATACTTCAAAATTGCAGTTGTTATCGCGAAACTTAATCCATGACTGTTGTCCAGAAATTAGTAATTGCTTTGGCTCACTGCTTAAGCCCGAAACGACTTGCTGATAAACTTGATTGAGTTTTTTATCTGCTGCTTGGTAAGATTGTTGAGAACAAAATTTAACTTCTGGTGTCGCTGTTGCCTTGGAGCAATTAATTGTTCGTGTTTGAGCAATGCTGGACGGAGAAATTACTAAAATTGATAACGGTGCGATCGCTACCAAGACAAATCGGCTAATTCGTTTATACATAGATAATATTGCTAAATCAAAACTCGCTTTTTCGCAAATTATGCTTAATTTACCGGGATCGTGATTTTTAATATAGTATAAAACCTGACATATTTCTGGCAATTTTCCCAAAATCTTCAGATTTGCAGTCAACTAAGATACAAAGGAAAACTCTGTTTTGACATTCCAGCGTTTGCCGTCGTGAAGCAGTAAGGTTAAGCGATCGCACTTGAACTCAAAATGTAACTGTCGTTTCACAAATTCTCTCCAAGCGATTTCAAAGTTTTGCTTTGTTAAATCCCGAAACGCTACCGTCATGTGGGGAGTGAATGAGTGATGGGATTTGTCAATAATTCCCAACTTCTCCATATCAGCGATGAAATCAGCTTGCAAATCCATCAACTCTGGACTTTTAACAACATCAATATAAATGACACGCTTGGCAAATGCCGCAAAGTTATGAAGTGTGACGGGTATTGACTCTCGTTCACGAGCAAATTTATTCAGAGAATCCTCTAACAATGGTACATTGCTATCTGCCCATTCAAAAGGCGGTTGTAAGGTAACATGCGGTGGAGATTTTTGTGCCGCACTACTAGCATAGCGATCGGCGAAGTACTGTTTAATTTCGTTGGCGCAGTCTTGAATGGGCTGGGGTGGTAACAAAGCAACAAAAAAACGACTCATCTGACATCTTGCATCATTCTCAATTAGCACTATAAACCGCCAGGAAATAAATTTCCTGGCTCATAGCACTCATTCAGTTAAAACTGACTGAATGTCTTACTCAGTCGTCTAAAGACGAGTGAGCGCTATTAGCCTTAGAATTCATTCTAAGGCGGTTGTTGCAACTGGTGCAAGATATGAGTCATCAGATTTGAGATTATAGTTTACAGCCGCTAACGAATGATACTATCTGCGGGCTGAGGATTTGAGATGATGAAAGTACTGCAACATATTACAAACGAAAATTCCAGAGGAAGCAAGCAAATGCCTTGGTTTGTCAAGATTGAAGAAGGCAAAGTCGATAAAAACATCTTTGACCAATACGTACCCGCTCACAAAGCTTATGTTCAAGATTTGATCGCTAAAGGACACAAAGCGCGATCGGGCTACTGGGGGAAGATGGGAGGGGGTATGTTGCTGTTTGAAGCTGCTTCAATGGATGAGGCAAAAGCAATTGTCGCTCTCGACCCCTTGGTGCAAAACGGTTGCGTCAATTACCAGCTCTACGAATGGCGAATTGTAGTCGAATAACACACATCTACTAATTTTTGTGTTATGATTGTTTGTGACCTGGACCTATGCGACTGCAACGCCCAAATCTTGTCAGAACCGGAAGGTAGCAGCAATACGGGATGCTTGTAGTAGGCGTAGTCTCCGGGTCGCCCAATTTTTAGGAGCGCGGCTCTGCAATGCCTGGTTTTGGAGATATTGTTCAAAAAGCTTTTTACCTCGGTGTCGGGTTAGCTTCTTACGCGGGTGAGAAAGCAGGGGGAAAATTAGCCGAATTGCGATCGCAAGTCCAAAAACTGGCAGATGAAATGGTTGCAAAAGGCGAAATGAATACAGAAGAAGCCCGCCGTTTCGTCGAAGACATGATGAAGCAAGCTCAACAGCAACCACCATCTGATGCTACCGCTCCAGAAAAACCCGCCTCGGAACCACGCCGCATCGAGATTCTAGAAGACGATGATCCTACCGTAAAAGAAGCATCAACTGACAATGTTGATGGCTTGCGCGATCAAGTGCTAGAACTGCAAGAAGAGTTAAAACGACTGCAACGCGATAAGTAGTTATCCAGAAACGTTGCAAACCATAAATTAATATGTATTTATCAGGGTGTATTATAGTGCTGATAGCGATTTAGCACGAAGCGTCCTGTAAAAAGCTAGTAAGGACGTCAATTTTATGGAAAACTGGCAAAAAGATATCGCGGAAATCATCGAAACAGTTGCAGATGAAGTAGATCGTTTCTTCTTGGGGATGGGTGAAATGGTTGATGCCTTTTTCGATCTAACCGAAGAAATGACCGACCAATTACAAAATACCATTGGTGTTGAGATTGAGCAGTATTTACAAGATTTGGCTGAACCAATTTTAGAAGTATATTGGGAACTGGAAGAAGTTGTTGGCGATGTAGATCCAGCTTTTCCTTATTCAGTTGAAGCCTCACCACAACAAAATCCTGCCTGTATTGGTTGTCGTAACTACCACGGTCAAGTTTATGGTGGTAACTTGCTAGTTTGTGCGATGCATCCCGAAGGATATGAAGATGAGACTTGCCCAGACTGGGAACAGCAAGATTTAGAATTTAGAGATGAGGATTTTTGAATCACGACCCGACGATTAAAATGACGGCTATAAAAATTATTTTATGACTAACTCCTTACCAGAAACTGCATCTGAGTCAAGCCAAGAAATGAAGTATGGTGAACGTGAGATTGCGTCAGGAGAATTAATTACATTTCCTAATCCGCGTGTGGGCAGGAGATACAATATTAATATTTCTTTACCGGAATTTACTTGTAAATGTCCATTTTCTGGTTATCCTGATTTTGCGACGATTTATATTAGCTATGTGCCTGATGAGCGAGTGGTGGAATTAAAGGCGCTGAAGCTGTACATTAACAGTTACCGCGATCGCTATATTTCCCACGAAGAATCTGCAAATCAAATTTTGGATGATTTTGTTGCCGCTTGTGACCCGTTAGAAGTGACAGTCAAAGCAGATTTTACACCACGCGGTAATGTGCATACCGTCGTTGAAGTGCATCATCAAAAGTCGCTCCTCTAAACGCACCTTATCGTGATAATGACGTTATGGTTCTACTAGCCACACCCCAGCATCAAACCCCTGTAGTGACTTGGGAAAAACTCCCAGACGACTTTATTCTCCCCGACGATCCAGTGGAAAATATTCAACAGCCTTCCTTAGCAGCAGCGCTGACTGATGCTTTAGGTGCCGCAAATCGCATTCAACCGGAGATGCTTGTGGTATCGAATTTTGGCATCGTCGCTAATATTAATAAAAAAACAGTCGTCAAAGCACCAGATTGGTTATATGTACCGCATGTATCACCCGTTGGTGCAGAGGTAATTCGTCGCAGCTACACACCGAATATTGAAGGTGAAGCTGTGAGTGTGGTGATGGAGTTTCTTTCAGACACCGATAACGGAGAATACTCGATTCGTCCCACCTTTCCTTACGGGAAACTATACTTTTATGAACGAATATTGCAAATTCCGACTTATGTGATTTTTAATCCTTATGAAGTCACTCTAGAAGTGCTTCGTCTAGAAAATAGTCAATATATTTTGCAGGAACCATCATCAGGACGCTTTTGGATTCCTGAGTTGAAATTGTTTTTGGGAATTTGGCAGGGAACTCGCTTAGGCTTAAATATTTCTTGGCTGCGATGGTGGGATGAAGCGGGTAATTTGCTGTTGTGGAGTTCCGAACAAGCTTTATTGGAACGTCAACGTGCAGAAGGAGAACGTCAACGTGCAGATAATGCGATCGCTCAATTTGAAGCTGAACGTCAGCGCAAAGAATTCCTCGCGGCAAAGTTGCGTTCTTTAGGTATAGATCCAGATGCAGAGTAGGCTGAACGATACTCCAACGGAGTCACTTCGTGAACGCAACATCGACCCATTTTAGCTAATCTTTTCTGTCAGAATGCGAGGTTTTTCACTTTGACTTGGTGAACTTAATTGATCTAAAAGACCCAAAACCTCTTGTTCAAAAGCGACTTGAGCGCGATTAGTTTTACCACCCACATATAAGCGATCGCCTTTTTGCAAAGCCCAAATTTGTGAATGGGAAAAGTAACTCATCACCACACCCAGCATTAGCAAAGCGAACCCAGTATAAACAATCGGAATACCTGGATCTGCTTTAATTTGCAAACCAGTGCTACCAATGACATCAAGAACTTTTAACGTCACCCCATTAACTTCCGTTGACGCGCCGGCACGCACAGTACTAACTAGCTTACCAGTTGAATCGTAAATTAATAACGTTTTTTGCAAGTCTTTTGCTATCAGCGAGACACCTGCACTTAAATCGGGTTTTGTAGGAATCCAAGTTCCCCAAAGGCGCCCTTTATTCTTAGTATTAAGTTGCGTCATTGGTAACTCAAAAATCGGACTTTTGTTAATTGTGACGCGCACAGCAGCGATACCCCAATCAGTTTGGTACAAAGTTATGCCACGATAACGCAGAGGTTGATTAACAAAAATCGTCTTGCGGTCAATTTCCTTTTCCTCACTATCTAAAACAGACAAATCTGAGTAAAATTGGTTAATTCCGCCCGAAGGGGTGTAATCAATCCAAAAACGATTGACTTTTACAGACCAATCTTTGGAAATTGACGCGGCTAAAGGTCCCGCATCTATAATATTTTGCACCTGAAAAGTATCGCCACTAGCAACCATTTCTTGTGCCATAAAACCAGTCATTGTGCCCCATATTGCACCCAAAAGAATAGTCACCATGCCAATATGAACTATTATCGGCCCAATGCGTCCGACTATGCCTTTGCGGGCGTAAAGAATATGATCTTTTTCTGGCTCGGAAAAAATCTTGTAGCGGCGTTGCTGTAGAAGTGGAGTGAGGGAAGATAGGGAAACCGTATCTAATTCAGCACTCAAAGTGAGTTTTTCAAATTGTCGCGGTTCGTCGTAAAATTTCCAACGACGGGCAGCTTTTAAAGCTGGTAGCTGACGGGTAAAAGTGCAAGCGGTTAAGCTTGTACCAAATAAAATAAGTAATGAGAGAAACCACCAAGTACGATATACGTGGTCTAAACCGACTACCTGAATTACTTTCCAAGTTAGGAAACCGAATAAAGCCGGGTGTTCGGGGTAGTTTGCCTGGTAAAATCCATGAGATTGACCTTGTTCGATGACTGTGCCGGTGATGCTGAAGAGTGCGATCGCTAGGAACATCACAATTGCCAATCGTAAATCTGTCAGCACTCTTAAAAATTCTTGCCGGAAAAACCGCCCAAATGCTGACCACCAACTTGATTCTTTTACAGTTGTATTGTCTAAAGTCATTGATTAAAAGTTTCCCAAGGGAATCCGCGACATTAAAGAAAAGACACCAAATCCTACCAACAGCGTTCCACTAACTGGATTAATCCAACCAGACCAGCGACGCACTTCTAGCAACTTCTTAATTGAAGCAGTAAAAGTACCCGCCAAAATCAAGGGTGCTACATAACCTGCTGTATATGCAAGTAGCAAAACCGCGCCTAAAACTAAGTCTTGCGTACTGGCTACCCAACCCAGTAAGCTTCCTAAAACAGGTGTACTGCAAGGAGAAGCAACGACACCGAAAGTCATTCCAATTAAATAAGAACGCAATCCTTGGGGCAATTCTTGAGAAATCCACTCCATACCACCAAAAGATGGGAATTGCAGAGGTAATGCTTCAAGTAGGTTCAGTCCCATGAGAATTGCAATAATACTAACTATAATTGGTAAACCAATTCCCACTTGACCGTAGACTTTTCCTAACAAAGCTGCTATAATTCCTAGTCCAGCAAGTGTGGTTGCTAATCCGAGAGAAAACCAGGTAGATTGGGCAGCTGCTTGCAGACGGCTTTTTGCTTCATAACCGCCAATATAGCCGATAGTTATAGGCAGCATGGAAAGCATACAAGGTGTCAGGCTAGTCAGCAAGCCAGCAAGAAAAATTACACCGACGCTGAGAAAACTTAGGTGCGTTAATTGGTTAGAAACCAGGGTGTTAGCGAATTGTTCTAATTCGTAAAGTCGGGTTTGTAGGTTTTCAAGCATGGGGTAGATAGAGGGAAGAATGCTTACTCTGCTTGAATTCTAACGTAATTTATCCCATTTCAAACAGTGCGGTAGCAACCGAACTCAAGCTAATATTTCATCAATAATTACACTAAAGCCTGAAAGAACTTGGCTACTAACAGTTTCTCCAAGAGTTAATAATAAATGTTTTTCCAAAGTGATAATAATAATCCATAAGCTTTCCGGATAGATAAGCCAAACTTCTTGACAACCTGATTCTAAATATTCTTTTGCCTTTGCAAATAATTCTTCAGCGCTATCATCAGGAGAGGCTATTTCGGCAATTAAGGGAAAGCTTTGGGGTAAAGAAGTTGCATTAGCATATTGCGTCAAGAGTTCCGGAGTCAAATAAGAAACATCAGGACGACGACCTTGTTTATTAGTTCGACAAAGCGCTTCGGTGTAGACTTCTCCACCTTGACCGCTGGAGAGCATATGATTTCCCCACGAACGTGCTAATCTAGCTTGAATTAGACTGTGCCGTAATGTCATACCTGTTTTCTCAATAAGTTGACCATCAACCCACTCGATATTTTCTAAAGGATGGTTGAGAAAATCTTCTAAAGAAAAAACTTGAGGTTGTGGTGATGTCGTTTCTTTAATTCGTTCAACAGAAGTTAGCATTGCTGTTTTCTGACTTCAGATATTATTAATTATCAATTTTTTTCATCAGCGCTTATAGCGATTCCCACATTCATTAGGTACATAAATCAAGAAAGAATTAACCGCTTCGGAAGATAGATAAACGCCGATGGACGCAGATAAATTTGTACCTCAGCAGACTAGGAAACGCTATATTACGATTTAAACTTTTGTTTTCTGAAATAGCCGACGCTTGCGCCGATTTTCAGATATTTCTCCTCGTAGTGGTACAACTTCAGCTTCATTACTTTCGCGTGCTACCCTAATTAATAATCCAGTTGCTAATAAACTAGCAATCATGGAATTGCCACCATAACTAAACATGGGCAGAGGTAAACCGGTTGTAGGCAACGCACCAGTGGTAACACCAATATGCAGAAATGATTGTCCTACCATCAAAATTGTCACACCGATCGCGACTAATCGATGTACTGGATTTGTCGCTTTCAGGGCAATGATTAATCCCAGCGTGGCGAATATACCTAAAATTATTAGCAAAGTTATACCGCCAGCAAAGCCGAATTCTTCTGAGAATACCGCAAAAATAAAATCGGTGTCCTGAATTGGTAAATAAAACAGCTTTTGCTGTGAAAGTCCAAATCCCGTACCCCAAGTTCCTCCAGAACCCACTGCCAGCAAGCTTTGCACCAGTTGGTAGCCATCGCCAGTTGCATCTGCCCAAGGATTGAGAAAGGACATCACCCGCTTGCGCTGATACTCTTTGATGCTAATACTAAGTACTGCTAAAAGTATCCCACCAAAAGCTGTTCCGCCCAAATATTTATAAGGTAAGCCAGCTGCTAAAGCAATTAGCCAAATTGTCATACCGCAAAGTGCGGTTGTACTTAAGTTAGGCTGGGCTAAAATTCCGAGAATTATCAAACCAAAAACACCCAGCCAGGTAAAGCGAACTTGCCAAGTTATTCGTTCCCACTGACCAAAAAGCCGCGCACTTTGCAGCACTAAAAAGGGTTTAATTAATTCAGAGGGTTGAATGGGAATTGGACCTAAAGCCAGCCAGCGAGATGCGTCAAAAGCTTTTCTTCCTAATCCTGGTATCAGGGTGACGAAAATTAATCCCAAAAACAAAAAGACAAACCAATGGGATACTCCTAATATCTTCCGCAAAGGTAAATTAACAATGATGTTTAATATTATTAATGCCACGAACACCCACAGCAATTGACGCTTAAAGTAGTACAATCCATCATGATGACGAGCGTCAGCTACAGGATAGGATGCTGAGAACAGCATTATCAAGCCAACAAACAGCCAAATCAATGTTAACCAGCGCAACAACCGTGCCTCTAAAGCCCAGGTGGAGACAGAATTATCAAAAATTGGTATCAGACGACGTAAATTCACGTTTGGTACAGGTAAAAAGTTAGGAGTTAGAAGGAGTCCGTTGCTTGCGTAGGGGGGTTCCCCCCCCGTTGATCAACCTGGGGTTTAGGAATTAGGAGTGAGAAATATAACTGCTTGCACGGCATCGTTGATCTAAGATGGCACAGATGGCTTTTTTTGAGGTTCTATTTGGTCTAGAAGAATTTTAACGGTGTTTGACGCACTCTGAATATTTTGCACCCAGTAACATTTGCGAGATATTTCGTCAGTGGCGATCGCACGATGGCAAATGCCATGAAAAACTGACTGGTTATAAACATATATTTAGCGTTTAGCGTCAGAATAATCCAGTATTGTTATAACTTGTTTCATCTAGGCTGAAAATTTCTATGACCATAAATGAAAGTGATGCAAAACAGACTCCTGCATCAAAGTCCAAAATATGGCGTATTTTGCCGGAAAATCTGACATTAGTCGCGATCGCCTTATGTCTTGCTTTCTTAATTCGGACTTTTATTGCCGAACCGCGCTACATTCCCTCTGATTCTATGTTGCCAACTTTATTTACAGGCGATCGCTTGGTGGTAGAAAAAGTCTCCTATAAATTCCACCCACCCAAAACTGGGGATATCATCGTATTTCAGCCACCCACAGAACTGCAACATCGCGGATATCTCAAAGACCAAGCTTTTATCAAGCGCGTCATCGGTAAACCCGGTGAAGTAATTAGCGTAGCCAAAGGTAAAGTCTATCTCAACGGGCAACCCCTGGAAGAAGACTACATCGCTGAACCCCCAAATCAGCCATTTCCACCCGTGACAGTCCCCAAAGATGAATTTTTCGTCATGGGAGACAACCGTAACGATAGCAACGATTCTCGTTACTGGGGGTTTTTACCAAGAAAAAACATCATTGGTCGAGCAACTTTCCGGTTTTGGCCCTTTGACCGCATTGGATTGATTTAACTTCTGTGCGTGAAGTGCCTACCCTTGGATAGAAAACTGTGATTACAGGCATTGACAGCATGGAAATTCTCAACCAAGCGTTTGAGGCAGCACGCACATTTAAGCCGATGAGTCAAGAGCAAACCGCAGCTTTGCTTGCAAAAACGGTGACCGTTGCTGCCAAAGGTGAGTACGAATTATTCAAGATTAGCGATCGCTTTGATAGTACAGCGAAGAATCCTCAGTGGTTAGGCTAATTACAAGTTTCGTGTTCCGAACTCGGCAGGGATGGTTATTATATACCCGTAGTAAGCGATTTATCGCTTATCTTGAGCACGAAGAGTGCTCACTACGGGTTTCAAGTTACGTTTTTGGTGACTTTAAAACCTGAGATAATACATAAATTGCGCGATCGCCTCACCAGATAAATTCAACCTTTGCTGAAAATCTATTAAGTTGCGATAATGTCCTGCTGATAAACGATTCTCTACTATTGCCTCAGCCAAAGACGCATTTATCAAAGGAATTTTTCCGAGATTTTCAACCGTTGCCGTATTAATATTAATTGGCGTCGGATTTCCTAAAGCTTCGTCGTCATAATAACTAAAATTCAGAATCAGCTTCAGTGGTTCTAGTCGCGGGGCTGGTATGCTTAAAGCAGCGGCAATATCTTCAATACAGTAAAATTTCACACCAATACGCGAAAGTTCTACAAGCGATCGCGCTTGATGAATCGATAAACCTGGTAAACGCAACCAATCATCTACAGTTGCTTGATTAGCATCAATCTGGATGCCCAATTGGGATGCGATCGCAATCTCTTCCCCAGATTGTAGTCGATAATAGGGGTCGTTCAGCAGCCGGTAACGGAGTTTTTGCAACCTGGGATTCAAAGGTAGCCAATTGTTCATCATTTTTGCACTTTTCAAGTAATCTAATCTAACAATTGGCGGCGTTTTTGCTCAAATTCGTACTCAGAAATTAACCCATCTTGCCTCAGAGTATCCAAGGAGCGTAAAGCTTCAGCCATAACTGCTATCTGATTGCTAGCTGGTTGTAAATTTTTTACCGCTGACTTACCTAAATTAAAATTACGATCAAATGCTTCTTCATCTTGCGCTAAATACCAAACTCCCTCAATTGCGCTAGCTACCTTAGGAATGGGTGTCCACGAAAGCAACACATATAACAAACCCCATAAAGGTTGTCCCAAATAAAATTTATGTAATCCCGAAATTGTCAGCGTGCCAGAAAAAGCTAAAATGGCAGCTATACTTCGGCTTTTTCGCTTAATCAACATATTCCCAATTAATTTATCACTACCATAGTTTTGACACAAAAGAGCGATCGCTCTTTTGATAAATTTAGCATTGCTGCACCAAAAAGAGCGATCGTCGGCGATCGCATTGGCAAAGCCATCGTTGTTTTTGGTGTTACAATGTGAAAACATATTTAGTTACACCAACATCAGCATTCAAATACGTTGCTTATTTTAGACTTGACTCGCTTCAAAGTCGCGTAGTTAAATAATTTGGAGAAATGTCTGCACAATAAGTGAAATTTTTTGAGCAAGCGATCGCTCTCACAGCCAAAGCTAAATCTCGATCATTTTATAAATTTTTTTCTCAAAAAACCCACTGCCAGCTTAAGTTGTTTGACCGCAAGAAAAATTTATCAAGTCAAGTGTTGAAATTTCGGTAAAAAACCGTACTCAAACCGAAGCTTCTTCTCTAGATTACTTCCCTAGACTAAAATTAGACTATGAAGACAAAAGTATATGCCAATGAAGTGTTGTAACTCAGTTGAAGATAGGAAAAATGGGATTCTTTGACTCTGATATAGTTCAGCAAGAAGCGAAGCAGCTGTTTGAAGATTATCAAGCGTTGATCAAAGTTGGCAACAATTACGGCAAATTTGATCGTGAGGGTAAAAAGCTGTTTATTGAACAAATGGAAGCGATGATGGATCGATATCGCGTCTTTATGAAGCGCTTCGAGCTATCAGAAGATTTTATGGCGCAAATGACTGTGGAGCAAATTAAAACACAGTTAGGTCAGTTTGGCGTCACCCCGCAACAAATGTTTGACCAAATGAACCTAACTTTACAACGGATGAAAACCGATTTAGGAAAGCAGGCTTAGAGAAGTTGATTGGTGGGCACGCTCGCATTGGGCACGCTCGCATTGGGCACGCTCGCATTGGGGAGGTAGTGCCTTGGATGAAAACCGATTTAGGAAAGCAGGCTTAGAGAAGTTGATTGGTGGGCATTGGGCACGCTCGCATTGGGCATTGGGGAGGCAGTGCCTTGGACGGGTTTCCCGGCACTCCCGCACCTGCCGTCATTGGGGAAGTGAAATTATAAGCATTATGCTGAAAACCCTGCGGCTTCAGCCCAGGGATGAAAGCTAATCGCAGGATTTATCCTGCCTTGGGAGTGTTTTGATAAATTCGCGCAAAACTTCAGCAGCAGAAATCTGTTTTGACTGAGCATAAAAATCCAACTGTTTCCATTCGTCCTCACTAAGTCTCAGCTGATAAACTTTTGGTCTTTTTCTAGTTGACATGGTAGTTAAATTGCACTACCATTTAATATAACAGGCGGGGTAATCAACCTGTTAAAAAACCCTAGTCCCTAAGCGGTAACGCTGTACCTTGACAACTGAATCATGGGTTCTACTTTGTTGTTCTAGTCGCTTAACTTAATTGTTGAGCAGCCTGAAAGTAGGTAAAAGATTCACAGGAACTAGACGACTAGCAATTAACTCAAACAAATTTTGACTTCGGTCAACTACCCCAGGGCATGGGGAAAGTTAACGCTTCAGGAGAGAACCACCTCTACTTAAAGTACCGCAAGGGGCTTTAAGCAAGTGGACTCGTTGAATGAAGAATCTCCTCGGCTTCAGCCAGGAGAGTGTCAATCTCTTTTTCCCTTTCCCCCTCTTAAAATTCACACTATCCACCACCCACTAGTTTTCATTGTCATTCGATTTGGGGCGAGGAAATTGCGATGGAGACTTGAAGTTCTCTGCGGGAATATTCTTCAGCGCTTTGAGCATAAAATCGCGCCAAATCGGTGCTACCATCACACCACCTGTGGCACCGCTTGCTAATTGTCTATTGTCGTCTCTACCCACCCAAACAGCAGTCGTTAACTGTGGCACAGTACCGACAAACCAAATATCCTTTTCTGAGGAAGTTGTTCCCGTCTTCCCAGCAGCCGGACGACCGATCGCCGCATGTTTCCCGGTACCGTTTTCAATCACCGATTGCATCACATTAATAATTGCCGCTGATGCCCAAGGATCGAGCACTTGTTGAGGTTTCGGCGTGTTATCTAGCAATACATTACCACTACTATCACTCACGCGGGCAATTATGGTTGTTGGCGATTGCCAGCCATAATTGGCAAAGGTTGCGTAGGCACTTGCCATTTCCAGAGGTGTGACACCGATCGCACCTAGAGGCAAAGAACTCACGGGTTCCATTGGACTCATAATTCCTAAAGTGCGGCAAGTTTCGATCACTTTATTCATCCCTACAGCCTTACCAACCTTGATTACCGGGATGTTGCGAGACTGCGATATGGCAGTGCGAATCGACATGGCACCCGAAAAGCCACCATCATAGTTTCTTGGATAGTACCAACCATTACCGTCTCGGTAGCTGACAGGAGCGTCTACTATCGTCGAGTCTGGTCCAAACTTACCGCTAGCAAAACCAGCATAATAAACAAACGGCTTAAAAGAAGACCCAGGCTGACGTTGAGCTTGAGTTGCCCGGTTAAATTCACTGGTTTTCGCATCCACACCCCCCACCAATGCTTTCACAAAATGGGTACGGGGGTCAATTGCCACCAATGCCATTTGATTCTTATATAAACCTTGTCCCAAAAGTCTCTCATGCCACTTACTGACAGTTTGCTCTGCCATGCGTTGAAAGTCAGCATCAACCGTCGTTTGTACCCGCATCCCACCTTTAATTAAGGCGTCACGTCCAAACTTCTTCGCCAACTCTTGCGACACCGCATTGGTAACATAAGGTAAAGCACTACCCTGAAACGACCTGATTTTACCAAGTTTAATTTCTTGCTTCAGCGCTTCCTCGTAATCATCTGGGGTGATCCAGTTCAATTCCCGCATCCGTCCCAGCACTTCTTTTTGTTTTTGCTTTGCCTTAGCCATGCTGACAAAGGGGCTGAATTCTTCTGGTGCTTGAATCAAACCCGCCATCATCGCCGATTCACCGATAGTTAAACTTTCGGCGGACTTGTTGAAGTAACTGCGAGCTGCGGTTTGCACGCCATAATTGTTATGACCCCAATATACTTGATTGAGGTACATTTCTAAAATTTGGTCTTTGGTGAGAATTTGCTCTAGACGAATCGCCAGAACTGCCTCGGCAATCTTACGAGTAAAAGCACGCTTGCGAGACAAAAATAAATTTTTCACCAATTGCATGGTGATGGTGGAACCACCTTCTTTGACTCCACCAGCCGTCCAGTTTGTCACCACGGCACGTCCAACCCCACTGGGGTTAATTCCATGATGGTCGTAGAAGTGACCATCTTCGCTGGCTAATACCGCCCGTTTTAAATTTGGTGAAATTCTGTCTAACGATACGACTTCTCGGTTGGCTTCTCCGTGAACACTGGCTAAAAGTCTACCTTTAACGTCATAAATGTAAGTAGTTTCTGATGGAAAAAAGTTACGTAATTGTCTCACGTCAGGCAAGTTCCGGAAACTAACGGCTAAACCCACTAGTCCTCCCGCGACAATCGAACTTGTTAACATAGTCAGGGATAAAAGAGTGCCGCCAGTTACCTGACCTACTCCTTTGAAAAAGTCAAAACCTGATGATGCCTGACCTTGGGGTTGTTTTTCTTCAAAAGTCCTAGACGACACGGCGATTTCACTTCCTCACTTGTAAATATAACTGTAATTTATTCGGCGAAGCAAGGCGGTTATTTTTTTGCAATTATAGTAGTTTGGCAGATCACTTAGATGACAAATTGCCAGTGAAAATAACTAACTCAACTTCTAGCAATGCAAAGCATAACTAATATTCAGTCTTCTAGTATGGCGCAAAATTTTTCTTGGCTACATCGTGGTTTAACGGAAATTTTCCCACAACCGAGTAATGCTGACAGTGAAAGTGAAAGTTTAGAAAAGCTCTTGGTAATCACACAGCGACCTTTAAGAGTAAAATTCGGAATTGATCCTACAGGAGCAGAAATTCACCTAGGTCACAGCATACCAGTGCGGAAACTGCGAAATTTTCAAGATGCCGGTCACACAGCAGTGCTGATTATTGGCGATTTTACAGCTCGTATTGGCGATCCGACTGGTAAATCTGAGGTAAGACGCCAACTGACAGAGGTAGATGTAGCGCAAAACGCCCAAACTTATCTTGACCAAGTGCGTCCGATTTTAGATTTTGACACACCAGGTAGACTAGAGGTACGTTATAACTCCGAATGGCTCTCTAAGCTTGACTTAGGGAAAATTTTGGAGTTACTTGCCACGATGACGGTGGGGCAGATGCTAGCAAAAGAAGGCTTTGCTGAACGTTATAAGAAAGAGAATCCAATTTTCCTTCATGAGTTCCTCTATCCATTGATGCAAGGTTATGATTCTGTGGCAGTGGAAGCTGATGTAGAATTAGGCGGTACTGACCAGAAATTTAACTTGGCTGTTGGGCGAGATTTACAACGTCATTTTGGGCAAAGACCTCAATATTGTGTACTGTTGCCTATTTTAAATGGTCTTGACGGTGTACAAAAAATGTCTAAATCTTTGGGTAATTATGTGGGTTTGTCAGAACATCCATCACAGATGTATCAGAAGCTGCAACAGGTTCCCGATCATTTGCTGGAAGATTATTTTCAACTGCTGACGGATTTACATGCCGATAAATTACCAGAAAAGCCACGCGATCGCCAACAACTTCTCGCTTGGGATATTGTTCGACAATATCATGGCGAAACTCTAGCTAATGAAGCAAAAGAAGCTGCAAAAACAGGTGGACAAAGCGGTGCAGTTCCAGAATTTTCGTTATCACAGATGCAATTTCCTGCTAAGTTATTTTCTCTCCTCAATGTTAGCGGTTTATGCAAAAGTGGTGGAGAAGGTAGGCGAAAAATTCAAGAAGGTGGGGTGCGTTTAAATGGCGATCGCATTACCGATATTGATACTACTTTCGATTCCCTGGCTGATTTAGAAGGTAAAGTTTTGCAAGTTGGTAAAAATAAGTTTGTCCGCTTAGTGCCATAAATTAAGGTGAAAACACATATGAACGCTAAGGAGCGGATTATAGTTCCTTTGGATGTGCCAGATGAAGATAGTGCCACTTTTCTCATAAACAAACTTGAGCAAGTCACTTTCTTCAAGGTTGGTTTGGAGTTGTTCACCAGCACTGGACCGAAAATTATCGATTTGCTAAAATCCCGCAAAAAGCGCATTTTCCTGGATTTGAAGTTTCACGATATCCCCAATACAGTCGCTGGTGCTTGCCGCAGTGCCGCTCGTTATGGTGTGGATTTGCTGACAATTCATGCTACATGTGGCACAGACGCGCTGAAAGCCGCTTCTGAAGCAGTACAAGATGAAGCCGCAAAAGTTAATCTAAATCCACCAAAGTTAATTGCGATTACTTTGTTGACGAGTATTTCTTCTCGGCAATTGGCGTTTGATTTGAAAATTCCTCTAGAATTGCCAGAATACGCTCTTGCAATGGCGTTGATGGCTCAAGAAACTGGTTTAGATGGGGCAGTTTGTTCCCCGCAAGAAGTAGCACAATTGCGGCAAACTTGCAAGGATAATTTTTTGTTAGTTTGTCCGGGAGTTAGACCAACTTGGGCAGATAAAGGAGATCAAAAGCGATCGCTCACACCAGCACAAGCGATCGCTTCTGGAGCCGATTATCTCGTAATTGGGCGCCCAATCACCGCCGCTGCCGATCCAGAGTTAGCTTGGCAGAGAATTTGTGAGGAGTTAATAACTGTATCTGGGTAGTCGAATTAAAAGATGATTCGTTCGTAATAAGCGCGAGTTCGTTCTTGTTTGATTTGACCCCGCTTCCATTCCTCTCCCCGATGCGGGGAGAGGCTTAAAAACATGATTTTCTTGATATGATTCTTTTTATTTGGGGCTGAAAACAAGGGTTATGTGCCCCTCTCCTTGCAGGAGAGGGGTTGGGGAGAGGTTCGTCAAACTCATGTTAATTATTAGACAAAAAAGGAATTAAAAATGTTAATCAAATTCAAGCAATTAGATGTCCAACCGGGACAACGTATACTGTTGAAAGATGTCAGCTGGCAACAATTTGAAGGCATTTTAGAAGAGTTAGGTGAAAAACGTGCGTCAAGGATTGCTTATGATAAAGGAGTTCTCGAAATTATGTCACCACTACCCGAACATGAGATTAATAAAGTCTTTCTGACTAACTTTGTAGAAGTACTTCTAGAAGAATTAGATATTGAATTTTTACCTTTAGGCTCAACCACTTTCAAAAACGAATTAATGAGTCAAGGTATCGAACCCGATAACTGTTTTTATATTCAAAATGAAGCTGCAATTCGGGGTAAAGATAGACTTGATTTAACTATCGATCCTCCCCCAGATTTAGCGTTAGAGATTGATGTGACGTCTCGCACTCACCCAAATATATATGAAGCGTTGGGAGTACCGGAATTATGGTGCTTTGAAAAAGGTAAGTTGCAAATTAATCTTTTACAAGATGGTAAATATATTGAGTCTTCATCGAGCCGAATTTTTCCCAATTTCCCTCTTCAGGAAGTCATTCCCGAATATCTGCAAAAGTGCAAAATTGAAGGGAGAAATAAAACGATGAAAGCTTTTCGGAATTTGGTGAGAAACTGGAATTTAAGTTAAAAAATAAGACTTTTGAACTTGTTGAAAGGATGGGAGTCAGCTAAACTCATTATTTGCGATCGCATTCATTATGTTTTTTGTCTCCCTGTCTTTATCGTTACATTTTCTCTCCTCGTTCCCAGTCTCAGAAACATTATATATGAGGCAGCAGCCCACAGTAGGCATTCCCCGGCAGAGCAAGGAAACGAGAAAGCCCTCTGCTAGTCCTTCTCAACCTACACTCTTAAGGGACACAGGCAAGGAAAAATCTTTTTGTTCAGAGCAAAATATAGAAATTTTAATCACCCAATTGTTGCGTGATTTACCTAGCTATGCTAATCGTGCCAGTCAACGTGCCCGCCGTTTGAAAAGAAAAACTGACGTTTACAGTTATATGTCTGTGGCCGGAAAACCTGATTTTACTCCCCTGCCCCTGAACCCTGGGATCAATACTACAGATGCGCCAAAAAGCTCTGAAGAAAAAGTTGAGCAAGTGTTTTTTACGACTTTAGAGCGACAATACACAAGTAGGCGATCGGTGCAATTGCAAGAATTCCACTGGCTGTTTTTAACCCAAAACAAGAGTGGTTGGCAGATGGTAACGATGTTTTCGCAAATTGGTTCCTATCCAGTTACCAAAAATCAACCAACACCCCCACGCGATAGTAGTAATGGTACTGTTGCTCAAGGAATTAATGCTTGGTTGCGAGATTGTCGAGCGGGAACTATACGTACAGGAGATTTCAGGTAAATGAGGTACATGAGTCAAATCCAAAACCTTGTAGAGACGTTCCGCCGGAACGTCTCTACGTGTATTTAATAATAACGCAATCTGCTGTATCAGTTCGGCGAATTAGAGAACGCGCAACGACAGTCCACAGCTTGACATTAGCAGGAGAAAACAATGCTAAGTAGCCTTAAGGAACTTTTTAACGAAGCAGAACTGGCTGATGCAGACGACCCAGAAGAGAAGTTTATCAGTAGCGGCGTGAGTTGGCAAATGTATGAAGCGCTACTAATTAAATTAGAGGATAACTTTCATTACCGTGTCACTTATTTAGATGGAATATTAGAAATTGTGTCGCCATCAATCAGACATGAAAGCATCAAAAAACGTTTGGCTATTCTATTAGAGCGCTATCTCTACAAGAAAAGAATACAGTTTAAACCTATGGGAAGTTCTACCATTAAAAAACAACTTTTCAAAGCTGGGGCAGAGCCGGATGAATGTTACTGTGTTGGAGAAGCGAAGAATATTCCAGACTTAGCTATAGAAGTGACTGTTACCAGTGGTAGCATTGACAAGCTAGAAATTTACCGACGCTTGGGAGTGACGGAGGTTTGGTTTTGGGAAAGCTCGAAGCTCAAACTTTACCGCAAAAGAGAAGAAGAACCTTCAAAGTTCTTGCAAACCAATGGATACGAACAAATTGACATGAGTGAGTTATTGCCAGAACTAAATATTTATTTGCTAGAAAAATGTACTTTGATTTCAGACGATATCCAAGCAATTGACGAATTTGAGCAAGGTATCGGTTAACAAATTATCAGGCTTGGTCGCAACCCAGATTTCAGTTAGTAAGAAGTCGCGCAACCTCAAAAAATAAACTATGGGATTTGAACTAGATCATATTTTCGTTTGTGTTGAACCAGAAGCACCTGAGGCTGAATTTCTTAAAGGCTTCGGATTTCAAGAAAGTAATCGCCGTACCCATACAGGTCAAGGCACTGCAAACGTTTGCTTTTTATTTCATAATGCTTATTTAGAGTTACTTTGGTTGAGAGATATCAATGAGATCCTCTCAAGTGTGGTTCGTCCTTTGGGTTTGTGGGAGCGTTGTAATTGGCAAGAAACTCAAGCTTGTCCATTTGGTATTTCGCTTCGCTCAAATGTACCCGGTTCTCTAGAATTGCCATTTGCTACTTGGAATTATTACGCACCTTATCTGCCAGCAGGAGCCTCGATTCCCATCGCTGCTAATAGTGAAAATTTATCAGAACCGCTGATTTTTATGTCACCAGTTAGCCGAATACCTTCAGCTTCGCCGTTAAAACGTGGATTATTGGTTAATAAACCTGGATTTGATGAAATTACAAAGTTGCGAGTCACCTTAGTTGGAGAGAAAAATTTCTCTGCTGAATTGAGAAAACTAACTGAGTTAGGATTGGTGGAATTGGAGCGAGGCGATCGCTTTCACCTAGAAATCGAGTTTAATCAAGCTCAAAAAGGTCAAATCGAACTTTTTGACTCGACATTACCAATTTCATTTCGCTGGTAAATGAGCGATAAATCGCTCACTACGACGGCTCATTAATGTCGAATTTCATCGAATTTGGCACGCACGGCTTGAATATCTTGCCACATCAACCATTTTGGCTTGCCTACTTCAGCCGAAGGGTTACGTAGCAAGTAAGATGGGTGGAAAATCGGCATACACAAACGTCCTTCCCAGTCAATCCATTTTCCACGAATTGTACCCATTGCTCCTTTGTCACCAATTAAACCTTTAACGGCTGTTGCACCTGTCAATAAAATAATTTTCGGGTCAACTAAACGGAGTTGTTCAAATAAATAGGGTTTGCAAGCTGCCATTTCTTTTGGGGAAGGTGCCCGATTATTTGGGGGTCGGCATTTATTTATATTGCATATATATACATCTTTTTCTGTATCTAGATTTACAGATGCCAAAATTTTCTCTAGCAACTGCCCGGATCTGCCGACAAAGGGCAATCCAGTTTCGTCTTCATTTTGACCTGGTGCTTCTCCCACAATCATAATGAGTGCTTTGAGGTTGCCGCGTCCGACGACGGCGTGAGTGCGATTTTCTGCTAATCCACAACGGTGGCACTCATTGCAATGCTCTGCCAATTCGGTCATACTAGGGTAAGTACCGCTGGGAATGGGAATTTTGGCATCTGTGGGAATCAAATCTTTTTGCTGAAAGCTAGAATTCTCAAACAGGCTTAATTGATTTTCGCTGCTCATGAAAATGAAGATGCTGACAGAGTGCGCCAGTATAATAATTAATGTTTCTTGGCGAAGGAATAAATGCTACTTATATCTGTAGAGATTCTATTGTATCAATCAAATTGCCTGAAAATCCTTCACAATCAAAACAATGGTGTCTTAATGTGTTGGGGAAATTATGTCATATACCCCACTTTTTACCGATCGCACTGATGCTGGTGAGAAGCTAGCGCAAAAAATTGACTCTGTAATCAAGCAAAGTGCGGCTTCGACAAAGCGACCGATAGTTTATGCTTTACCGAGAGGAGGACTACCAGTAGCTGCACCTGTAGCGCGTCTTTTGGGTTGTCCGTTGACGATTATGGTGGCAAAAAAGATTAGCCATCCACAAAACCCGGAGTTGGCAATTGGTGCTGTGACTGCTTCGGGAAATGTTCTTTGGAATGAGCAAAAGTTAAATCACCGTCAAAATTATTTGCGATCGCACTCAGCCGATCGCTCTGCTCCATCGCGTGAATTGGCTTTGAATCTAGCGATTGACAAAGCTAAAATACTTGAGGAGCAACTAATTCCTGGTTGCCCGCAGGTAAATACAGAAAATGCTACAGTCATTTTAATTGATGATGGCATCGCCACGGGCATGACAATTGCTGTAGCGGCAATTGCAGCAAAAGCGCTTGGGTGTGCAGAAGTTTGGTTGTGTGCTCCTTTAGCGCCTTTAAAATTGCTACCTTGGTTAAGTCAGTGGTGCGATCGCCTGATTATTTTGGAAACACCGGAACCGTTTTTAAGTGTTAGTCATTTCTATGTCGATTTTCCTCAAGTAGAATGCTCTGAAGCTCTGGTGTATCTCCAGCAACAACATCAGCCGTTAACTGATTAATAACTATTCAAGTCGATTTCCTGGACTTTAATATTACCACAAACACAACCTTCTTTCTCAGTTAACTCAGTAAGTTCTTTCTTTCGGTGTATAACAATAACTTACAAGTAAAACTCTCGACAGAGATACCTTAATTGTTATTTTGCTACACCTGTAATTGAGTCCTTGTGATTACTCAATTTTGGCGAATCCATTCCGGATTATATATAAGAGCAGTTGTTAGTGATCCTAAAAGCGTTTGCCAGGAACATATTCGGCACTAAGCACCACAGGTAAATAATATGAATATGAATTTTGATCGGAACTCCCAACCCCATTTAGCAGTAGATAGTAATTTAAATCAGACAAGCCACACTGGAGAGGGAAATATTCATGGGGTAAGTGTTCCGCAAATAGCTATCTCTGTGGGTGGTTCTCTTGGCTTTCTTGTGGCTTGGATAGTTTTTTTTCTCATGCTGTCTAAACTGCGGACGGTTTTAGACAATAAAATAGTTTTTACGATCAACAGTTTAAATAAACTTCCCTGTCAAAACTGCGAGTTTTTTTGCAGCAACAATTATCTTAAGTGTGCCGTACAACCTTCGATGGTGATGACTGAAGCCGCAAAGAATTGCTCTGATTATTTGCCAAAAACTAAATCCAATCGGAAAAAGTTATGACCCTAGGATACTAATTACTACATATAAGATTAAGCTCCACTATGACAGGTAAGCTGTGAGGCACCAGAGGCAGTGGGGGAAGAGTTATTGAGAAAATTTGAGGCAAAGGAAGTCAGATTTTAAGCATTGCAAACTGTAAGCGCAACAGATGAAGATAGCTTTGCCTGTCATTTTCAATAAAAAGAAAAATACGCGGTTTGTCTTGTTTAAAGTTTTAATGACAAAAAATTCTCAAATAGACCGTCAGCGGGAGCATCAAGCGAACGAGCGCACGTTTTTGGCTTGGTTGCGAACTTCCATCGCTTTAATCGGTTTTGGTTTTGCGATCGCTCGATTCAGCTTATTTCTACATCAGCTTCATTTTACCCTAACTCAACAAGAACCTCAGGTACATCCCATCTTTAACTCGGAAAATCTTGGTGTCAGCTTAGTAATTTTTGGTATTCTAGTCATAGCTTTGGCTGCTTGGCATTATAACCAAGTTTTTTGGCAGATTGAACATGGTAACTATCGCCCCAATCGCAGGATGGTTTTGATAATCACCACTATTATGATGATTTTCGGAACACTCAGCATTCCTTTAGTTTTGTGGGCAAATAAACTGAATAGTCCCATTAATAATTCTACCCAACGTCGTCATCCTTCTTCAAATGACTTTTAATTAGCGACGTTCTTTCATCCCACAAACTATTCTAAATAATGGCTTCATTAAACCAGTACATATATACATTATCCTAGCATTACTAAAGTTGAAATAAACGCGCTTATTAGTAGTAACGGCTTTAGCCGTTTAAACCGAAGCTATGAGCGGTTTACCGCTCACTACTTAATAAAATGAGCTTATACTCAAATAGCGCGAGAGAATTTTCTCTGTTGATTTCTGGTATGGGCATCAAAGATAACGGCAACATTTCTTAAAAGTAGTTTGCCAATTTCTGTGATTTTAATATAGTTGGTTGATAACTCAACTAACTTATCTACTTCTAATGGCTGTAACGCCTTTATTTCTAAGCTGAAGTATTCATCAAAGTTGATGTTATACTTATTTTCAATGTCTGGCTTATGCAGTTCATGGTGACACATTATAGACATAATGACATCTCGTCTAATAATGTCATCTTGGCTGAGTTTGATACCTTTACTAATTGGTAAAACACCCGCTTCAATTCCGCGATAATAATCTTGTAATTGCTTGTGGTTTTGAGCGTAAGCGTCTTCTAGCATACTGATAGATGTGGCACCAAAACCAAAAAGTTCTGTTTGTGCTAAGGTAGTGTAGCCTTGAAAATTGCGTTTGAGGGTGCGATTTTGTTGAGCGATCGCTAATTCATCATCAGCTTTAGCAAAATGATCCATCCCGATAAATAAATACTTGTTAGCTGTCAATTCCTCAATTGTCATCTTGAGAATTTCTAACTTTTCTTGTGGAGGTGGTAATTTATCCTCAGGAATATTTTTTTGTACAGACTTTACCCACGGCACATAAGCAAAATTAAAGACTACAATTCGGTTTGGGTCTAATTGAATTGTCTTTTGAATCGTTTCTTTGAAAGTTTCGCGAGTTTGATAAGGTAAACCATAAATTAAGTCTACATTCACACTTTTGAAGTTAGCTTCTTTAATCCAACTCATCACATCAAAGAGCATTTCTTCAGGTTGAACGCGATTTACAGCAACTTGAACTTGACGATTAAAATCTTGGATACCAAAACTAATTCGATTAAAGCCAATTTCTCTAAGAAAGAAAATGTAATTTTTGTCAATATAACGGGGATTAATCTCAATTGAGATTTCCGCTTCTGAATCAATGGTGAAATGTTGCCTAATATTTTTCCACAAAAATTCTATTTGTTCGGGATTCAAATAGTTAGGAGTACCCCCACCCCAGTGAATTTGCAGCACTTTTCTATCAGAATCAATTAAAGCTGCTGTATTTTTAATATCTTGAACCAAAGACTGTAAATAAGGTTTAGCAATATTCTTATTGTTGGAAATTACCGTATTACAGCCACAGAAGTAACAGGGACTTTCACAAAACGGTATATGGAAATACAAAGAAAGCGGAGATTTTCTTTGATTTGAGTTAGCGATCGCTTCTTTAAAATCAGTCTCGCTAAATGCTTCTGTTAACTCAGTTGCCGGTGGATAACTAGTATATCTCGGTGTAGCAGTATCGTACTTTTTTATCAGATTAGAATCGAATTTCACACCAGGAAGTATAAAAACCATTGAATTGCTTCCAATAAATGTATGAGGGGTCAGGAAGAGGATAATAGATAGTGGATAACTTTTGACTGTTAATCAACAACCAATAAATATCAACTTTTTCAAAATACTTACGCAAACAAACCCAAGTTTTAACAACAAGGAAGGATGTCACAACTAGATAATTGTGATTGAATATTGATAAATCATATGCATTACTTTAGCCTGCAACCATTAGTGTAGATGCAGATGCTAGTAATATTGATTTTTTTCTAAATTATTTAACGATTAATATTTTTCTAAATATAAATATATTAATCTATTTTCTTTTTTCTGGCTTTGGGTAAAATTTTTTTGACAGCCTCACTACAAAACTGCACAAATTAATCACGAATTAAACAAAGTAATTGCTCTGCGTACCCCTGCGATTACTCTGCGTTACTTTGCGTTGAAAAACGCGCTCGTTTTTACCCAAAGCTGTATTAAACGCTATAGTATTCTCTGTAAAAACGTTACAACCAAAGTGCGTAAAAACCCAATTTATCAAGCTAATTATCGATTAAACAATTATTTTTAAATTGGTAGACCTAGAAAAAAGAATATGTTTATATAGCTAATAAGCCATTACATTAAAAGCAGAATTCTCATGGCTAATCTTCACACACCAGAGCCTGAGTTAGAGAAACCTGGTATTAATATCCGTTATTTCGCTACTTTGAAAGTTGGTGTCAAGATGAAAATCGACATGGAGATTTTTTCAAAGCGCTGCTACGCTCATACCAATTCTATGTGAGGTTGCGCTTTATTCGCCCTCAGGCTGGAAGCCTGGGGCTATAGAAACGAAGCCCACCTTCGTGGGCTAAATTAGGTGCATCTTCATACAGAAATGGTATCAGAACCCCAGTTATGGAATAATTGGAAATCGGGATTGTGGGTACGTTTCTTTTTGCTGACAGTCTTTGCTACCCACACCTTGACAGTATTTGAACGGGCAGCATTTTATGAATCTATTCCCTTGACATTGAACACAAATCATCCAGAGTTTTTCTCTCGTCTAGAAAAGTGTTCCGAGAATAATCTTAAAATAGGGGAAATTAACGCAAGCGATGCCCCAAAAATTATCAAGTTAGTGCAAAAATTACCCCTGTTATTCTCAATCATCTGGAATCTGTTGCGAATTTACCTATTCAAACCTATTGATGCCGAATCATCACGGGCAACAGTTAGTTAAACTAACGTTAAATTCGTAGTAAGCGTTAAAGCGCTTTAGCGCTTACTACATTAATACACTTTAATAATTCCTCACTCTTATTATGGTTTAAAAAAATCTGAAAATGACACAAAACTTTGTCAAACAAACCCTAGGTTCAAAAAGCAAAGCCGAAAGCATAGCGAGACGAATTCAAAAAGTTGTACCCGCTTATCAACATTTCCTACAAGTGCAAAAACTCAAAATCCCCGCAGCATTTGAAAATCTACCTCCCCTAGACAAAAAATCATACATGCTAGCTTATCCTTTTACAGAATTATTAGGGGATGATGCTGATAAAACCTTAGCGATATTTCGCTCATCTGGTTCTTCAGGTAACGCTTTTTTTTGGACTTATCTTAAATCTAGCAGTCGTTTTGCAGCGTTAGGAACTCGCATATTTTTAGAACAATCATTCGCAGTTCATAAGAAAAAAACTTTAGCGATTGTCGGGTTAGGTTTGGGAAGTTGGCTTCCAGGAGAACATGTTTCTTGGGGTTTAAAAAATATGTCTCTCCAAGTACGTTATCCTTTTTTAGTATTTACACCGGGAAACAATCTAGAGGAAATTATTGAGATTATTCACAAAATGCAAGACTTTGTGGAACAGATAATTTTGTTGATTGTGCCATCAGCGATCGCTTATCTTCATCTCAAAGCAAATCAATTACAAAAACCCCTACTTTTGGCTAAATTAAGATACATTGCCTTCAGCGAACCTTTTCCCGAAAGCATCCGCACCAACTTAGCAAAACGCGCTCTTATAAGTGAAAATCTGCCCTTTATGTTTTCCATGTATGGTAGCACAGACACAGGTGGACTTGGCGCTGAATCTTTAGTAACAATTGCTCTGCGAAAGCTGTTAGTTCAAAACCCAGTTATTGCTAAACAATTAAATATCAACTTACCAATTCCTCTCTTTTTCCATTTTTTTGCTGCTAATACTTTCTTAGAAGCTGTAGATGGAAACCTTTGTATTACCAAATGGCAAGGGATTCCTTTATTACGCTATGTTGTTTATGACAAAGTTGCTTTTTACAGTTGGAAAAAGTTAAAAAAAGCAATTCTTAATTCTGACTATTTACAACCTGAAGACGAGCCTTTTGTCAAGATTATTGCATCTGCGAGTAATTGGCTACCAAATTTATTAGCAGTTACAGGCAGAAGTGATAGTTGTTTGATTCTTGGTGGGACAAACTTAACTGAATATATGCTCGACGAAGCGGTAAAATGCGAAGAATTACAGGATATTATTACAGGAATCTACCGCGCTCGCATTTTTTATGAAGAAGAAAGACAATATTTAGCATTTGACTTAGAATTATGCCAAGGTGTGATAGATAATGAAGAGATTATTCTGAAAGTGTATAACTCTCTAATACAGTCACTTGGCAAAGTTGAACCTTTTTTCTTAAGTGATTGGCAAAATATTTACAGTCACTGGGATAGCGACTCTACAAAGCGAATTCTCAAATTGAATTTTTTACCTTTTCCTAGTTTATCTCAAACAATAGAAACCTCTATCAAACAAAGAGGGATTGTTAACTAACCCATAACATCAAGGTTGCGGCTATACAATTCGTAGAGACGTTCCACGGTCACGTCTCAGAGCGTGTGTGTGATTTGCCTGTCACGATCAATAACCTAAAAATCCGAAAAATTGTAGACTAAGTTTGTATATTAGTTTATTGCTACTAAATTTACGTGCAAACTTATGGTATAACCTCTTACGGCAGCAGTGATTGTCTCTTTATTTTTCTCTGAGGCAATAGACATCTCCGGAAAAGAATGTAGAGACGCGAAATTTCGCGTCTCTACAAGGGTTTCGGTTAACGCATAATGAATTTCCGGAGATGTCTAATCAAAGAAGGTGGAAAAACTTTAACTAAAGGTGCGGTTGATACATTTGCTCAACTGGTAAACACGATTCGGGAAAAGTTTAGAGCAGAGGGAACAGAAGGGTTGCTGACGAGAGCGGAAAATCAACCTACAGAAGCGAATAAGATAAAGCTGCAAGATGAACTGCAAACTCAAATCGATGGTGATGAAGCATTTGCTCAGAAACTTAAGGATTTAGTTGAGCTGCTACAAGCACAAGATGCAACGATACGTCAAGTAGTTTTAAGTGAGATTCAATTAAGTGGGGACTTAAAAGCGCAAGATATCAACCAAAAAGCCACACGGGATGGTTCAGTTGAGCAGGAAATGATTAAAGGGGTGAAAGCTGCAAATATTGATGTAGGCAATTTAAACCAAGAAGCTTAAAACCGTAACTACCGTGTACACACAAGTCGGAATAAATCCCTAACCTGTGAGTTAAAGCCTCCTCATGACTCACATCTTTTCACTTTTTGGCTTCGTTGCTATCCCGACGCAGTGAATGAATTCCAATCCAGAACTTTTGTAGAGACGTAGCACTGCTACGTCTCTACATTGTTTTTCACGCCTAGGTCTATTATATTGTGTCGGGTGACAATGCGATTGTGTCGGGTCACAATGCGATTGTGTCGGGTCACAATGCGATTGTGTCGGGTCACAATGCGATTGTGTCGGGTCACAATGCGATTGTGTCGGGTCACAATGCGATTGTGTCGGGTCACAATGCCATTGTGTCGGGTCACAATGCCATTGTGTCGGGTCACAATGCCATTGTGTCGGGTCACAATGCGATCGCATCGACCTGCAAACATTAAATTACCCTTTTTTCACCCTACTGTTAGATTTCTTGTTGTAATGGGTACATTAAATATATAATTTACTACGTATGCAACTATGCCTATCCCAGATATAACACGTCGTTTGTCCCGTCAAGTCATTAGTCAAGATATTGACTCATTGCACGGTTTGCAAACCATTACTACCTATGACACAACCCGTACTGATGCCTCTGCGACAAAGTTACAGCAAGCTTATCAGGCTATGTTGATTTCTCAACAAGTCGAAACCGAGAAACTAACTTTATACCGTGCTGCTGCCGATGCTGCCCGATTAGCAGAATGGGAATTTCACAATGCGGTATTAGCGATGAAAGAAGTCGTGCGTGGGCAATATGGCACAGATAGCGATCAAGCTCAAGCGGTTGGACTGAAGAAAAAATCAGACCGCAAGCGTCCTACCCGCAAAAAGTCGGTTGCGATCGCAAGTTAGATGGGGGGATGGGGGGATGGGGGGAGTTCTTGGGATGGGGGGAGAAAGAAGAATTATCCCCCTTGTCTCCCTTGTCTCCCTTGTCTCCCTTGTCTCCCTTGTCTCCAAGGAGTCCCCCTTGTCCCCCTTGTCTCCAAGGAGTCCCCCTTGTCTCCTCATCCGCACGGTTGCTGCAAACCCTTATTATCTGTATACTTTGAGTAAATCATTTGTGAAACTTTCGGCGGTTCGTTGCCAATATGAAACGATCGCACACGTTCTTCAATATAGCGATCGCTATTCGTAACTCGTTCAAATTGCCGTTTGTGTTCTGCCCAAGATTCGACAATTTGCGTTTCTACAAAGCGACTTGGGTCAGATAAATCTTGAAACAAACCCCACCGAATTGCTCCATCACGCCGGCGAATTTGACTTAGTGCTTGCATCGCTTTGCTAAACTCCTCTGCGTTAGCTGGGTCAATGCGATATTCTAAACTAATCAACACAGGTCCATCATTCGGAGATGGTTCAAAAGCTTGTGCCGGTTGATTCCAATGCAGCGAAGACCGCAAATCCAACTTTTCCGCACAGCGCAAACGATAGCGTGCAGTCAGTCCCACACCCGCAATCAATCCTACCCCGGCAGTAGTCAAAGCTACGGTAATGCTTGTACGTTGGGCTACCAAACCCCACAACAGGCTTCCCAAGGTCATACATCCTTGGAACACAAGTAAATGCACCGATAAAGCTCTCGCACGCACCCAGGTAGGCACGGCTGTTTGCGCCGATACACTGAAACTAACCATACAGCTCAGAGAAGCAATTCCCACCAATAGCATCAACGCACATACTACGTAAAAATTCCGCACTGTTCCTAGCGCCAGCATCATTATACCCATCAATACTGATGAGCCTGCGACCAATTTATCTATAGAAAACTGCTCCCGTAGCTTCGGTAAAATGAACGCTCCCGCTAACCCACCGATACCCCAAAAGCCAAGAATCACGCCGTATCCGAAGGCATCCAGCTTTAACTCTCGTCTTCCTAAAAGCGGTAAAAGGGCAAATAAGGCACTAGCAAATAAAATGTAAGCTGAGGTACGAATTAACACTGATTGAAAAGTTGGAGCGTAGCGCACGTAACGAATACCTGCCTGTACCGCTCCGATGAAGCGTTCTGTTGGTAAGGCGCTTTTTTGCGGGGTGCGACGCCACTGATAAACTACTAATATTACCCCGACAAAGGAAGCAGCATTGAGGAGAAAAACGGCTCCCGTACCAGCTTGAGCGATAATTATCCCCGCTAAAGCCGGACCAATTGACCGGGAAAGGTTAACCACAATGCCAGTGAGGGTAACAGCTTGGGGAAGTTCTTCTTTTTCTACTAGTTCTGGGGTTACGGCTTGCCATACAGGCATATTCATGGAACTGCCGAGACTCAGGGCAAAGGTGAGAACTAAGAGAATCGAGGGTGTAGTAATCTTTGCCAGGGTGAGAAATCCCAACAAAGCAGCGATAACCAACATCCAACCCTGAGTCCACAAAAGCATCTTTCGCCGGTCAACGACATCTGCCAGCGCTCCTGCGGGTAACGCTAGTAAAAAAAACGGCAAGCTAGACGCTGCCTGCATCAAGGCAATTAAAAACGGTGACGGTGAGAGTGAAGTCATCAACCATGCTGCACCGACATCATGCATCCAAGTGCCAACACTTGACACCGCTGAGGCTATCCAAAGGGCACGAAACACAGGTTGACGTAGGGGAGTCCACATCGAAACAGAAGCTGCTGGTGCGGTCATAACCAAACAATTACAGGAGGAGAATGGGGGAAGCAACAATTGTAATCATTACTCTCTACTTTCAGAGGATATAAAACTCAGGCAGCAGAAAGCAACTTTTTTTGATTGGGGTACTTGACGGTTAATCTAATTAGCAGCCAAGAAGAGTGTTATTTATTACTAAAAAATTATATACACTTAAAGTAGGCGATCGCTTATATCATGTCCAGTATTTGATTTTTGAAATATACGTAGGGTGTGTTCATAAATCAAACCGGATCGCTTATATCATGTCCAGTAGATTACATATGATGTAGAGAGACGTAGCATTGCTACGTCTAATCAAGGATTTCGGATTTTTTATGTTAAATAAGCGAAGATGATATTCTTTAAAAAAGGGCAAATATCAACATGGATTGGCAATCACTCACTGTTGTCAGCAGTGTTATTTCATTCGGAACTTTAGAAAATCTGTTTCCCTTTTTCTCTTTTAAAGAGAGTTTCGATAAAAAAGTTTATTCTAATTTAGTTCTCGGCTTGATAAATGTACTAGCAAATAACTTTACCATAGCTTTACTCTTAAATTGTATTTGGCAACAAACTTTATGGCTCGGTATTTTTCATTTCATTCATTCACCTGTCTTAAAAATAGTCTTATCTTTCTTATTGCTCGATGGATATATGTATGCTTGGCACAGATTAATGCATACTCTGCCTATTGCATGGCGTTTTCATAAAGTTCATCATACAGAACTGTTAATGAATACTTCTACTGCTTATCGCTTTCATCCAGTTGAAGCAATTTTAGCTAATCTACCTAAATTATTTTTAATCTGGTTATTTGGTATTACTCTAGAAAACTTGTTATTTTATGAAATATTATTGGCATGTGAATTAATCTTTCATCACAGCAATTGGGCTGTCCCGTTAAAAATTGATAAATATCTCAGCTACCTAATAGTCACACCCAATTATCATCGCTCTCATCATTCTCAATCGAAAAAAGAAGCAACATCAAATTATGCGAGTTTTTTCACTATCTGGGATATCTTTTTCAATTCTTATAATTATCCTCAAAGTCCAAAGGCAATTAAATTAGGTTTACCTCAGGAAAAGAAAGAATTAAGTATTATAAATCTGCTAAAGTTACCTTTTTAATTTGGGAATCGGGAATGGGAG
>NZ_JAOWRF010000287.1 GCF_025753815.1 Plectonema radiosum NIES-515
GGGAAGGGCATTCCCAAACTAACGCTAGCGGAGAGGTTCTCTCTACTTCTACTGGTCGCAAGACCAGTAAAAGCAAAGAACCTCGGTGATGCTAGAATCCCCCGCATTTATGCGTGGGGAGTGTCAAGCTCTCAGACTTTGGAATGTAGAAACAGGCAACGAGACTTGTCTCATCGATCAATCCTACTATAAGGTCAGCTCGCTTGATTTTAGTGGTAATGGACAAGTTCTAGTCAGTAGTCATCGCAATGGGACGATAAAGGTGTGGCAGCAAAACAAAGTCTTGGTCTGATGATATCGAGTCTCATGGTATTGGTTACTTCAGTTAATTGGAAGCATAAGCACGTAAAAACGGCAATCCGCATGGGCTAGCAGTACGCAGTTCGTTTTTTTTGATTCTTCTGCGTAAGTTCTACCATATATAAAATCTCAATTTGTTAAAAATATGATAGATTTTCAAAAATGAGGCAGAATTTGCAGTAAGCTCCAGAATGAATTCCAGTGAGATTTAACAGGAATCTTTACTATGTCAACTTCATTTTTGCCTTCTATCTTCGTTCCACTGACAGGTTTAGTTTTTTCAGCAGTGGCAATTGCGTTATTGTTTATATACATTGAACGCGAAGATATAGCCTAATTGCATAAATCTCAATATCAAAAACCGATAATTAATTTTTCAAGGTTTTTGGCAGATTTATCAGGCTACTGAATATTAAAAAACCGCCTATCTCTAAAAGACAGGCGGTTTTTTAATGCTGATTTATCAACAATCGTGCTTAAAATTCACACTTGACCAAAAAAGTATGAAGGATGAAATACTTTTTTTATTCTTTATCCTTTATCCTTCATCCTTCAGATGACGGTATTCAGTTCCAGCCACAATTATATGGAAGAACCGATTCCGGCGTAAGCTCCGTAAAAGAAAATGCCTACAACAGTAATTACACCTAACCCTACGATTGTAGCGACAATCCACAGGGGAATTCTTCCACTTCCAGACACAGGTTTTCTCCTCCCTTAATAAAAAATTAACGCTTGTTAAATAAACAAGGATTAATACCAGTCTTCCTTTGTTAGTTAAAGAAGTAACTGGAAAATAGAATCCCCAGAACAAAAATCAGTAGTAGTCCGAGGAAAAGCGAAGTCCGGTTTAGTTCGACCGGCTGTTTATTCGGATTTGGCAATCTATCCATGAGTTCCTCCTAGCGTTGAATAAACTGCATTGAAGCGATCGCACCCAAAAAGAACACGGTAGGTACAGCTAGGGTGTGAACTGCAAGCCATCTAACCGTAAAAATGGGGTAAGTAATTGGTTGATTAACGTTATTGCCGCTGGTCATGTCAAACTATTTTCCGGTAAATTGATCAATTTGCTTTTTAGCTTCAAAGCGATCTTTCACAATTGGCGGTGCTACCTGCTCCGCTCTTGGGTAATACTCGTTCGGGCGGGGTGTGCCAAATACATCATAAGCCAGTCCGGTGCTGACAAATAACCAACCTGCAATAAATAATGCGGGGATGGTGATGCTGTGAATTACCCAGTAACGAACGCTGGTAATAATGTCCGAAAACGGACGTTCTCCAGTGGTACCTGACATGCGTGATTCCTACCTGAGTGAGATTGTTCTTGAGAATATTATCCTACAAAGTTAAGAAAGAGTTACAACTTGCAACCTACTTCTCAGAAATTGCACAATAAATACCCAAGCTATAGTTAAGACTTTGGGTCTGACTTCAAAGCTGCTGCAACGCTTGGTTGATATTTTAGTAAAATACCGCGATCGCCAATAATAAATCCCTGTTCTGGAGAAAAGAACACAATCTTATACAAATTCGCCGGAACTCCTTCGACATCACGGTCTTTTTCCCAAGTTTTGCCACCATCAGCACTCCGCAGCAAGTTACCGCTACCACCACCTAGCCAGAGTTCTTCAGGTGTGCGATATGCCATATCCAGTAAGCCCCAGCTTGTAGACACTTCTGGATATTGAGGTTCTAGCCATTCTTCAGGTTTTTCTGGATCATTAAATTGCACTTGACCGCCTCGTGCTAGCATCCATAATTGCCCATTGTCGGTAAACCCCATATTTTCAACTCGTCTAGAACTATTGCGGTTATGAGGAACCCAAGCAGTTTGTCCCGGTTCCCAAGTTGAGTAGAAGTTACCTTTGGCAGAAACCCCGACATATTTCCCATCAGGCGATCGTTTGATGTTACGCAGCACACCCACTGCTTGTTCTACCTGTGCTTTCCAGTTTTTACCGCCGTCTGTAGTCTTATATATTGCTCCCACATCCGTAGCCATCTCGGCAGAATTTTCCCCTAATGCCAAAATGCTAATTGGGCCGCCAGGTAGCTTTTCGCTTACGGCAATGCGCGACCAAGAAACACCTTCATCAGTGGTATGCAATACCAGACCAGGCTCTCCGACTATCCACCCTTCTTTACCAGAAAAACTGACTGAGTTAAACCGATACTTCGGGTCATCCAGTTGCAGTGTTAAAGGTTTCCAAGTTTCACCACCGTCTTTTGTTTCTAACAAAGTGGCGCTGCTACCGACTAAATACCCATGCTGAAAGTTATCAGTAAAGGCAATGTCTAGTAGTTTCGCCTCTGTTGGCACAGAAATGATTTCCCAAGGATTGTAACTGGTAGAGGGAACTTTGCTACAACCTATACACATGAGGACGACTACCAACAAAGCAACTATTCTTTGCCAACTTCTCACAATTGAATCCATCTGTATTTTTTAGTTTCTTCTAAATTTGTCTAGGGTTTCTTTCAAAGGTTTACTTTAAGTAATCGGTTTTTAGGTAAATAAGGTATGTAACAACCTACTACTGTAAACCGTAGAGACTTAAAAAAAACAAGAAGGCAAGAGCCAATGCGCCGAAAATCAGGATATTCTTTTGGGTCGGTGTCAGCTGGTTGACACCCAATCCATAACCGAGATTTTCCTTAAAACCGGATGCTGTACCTTGAGGACCGACGTTGGCGAAAGCGCTCTTTTTCGCAGCACAAACTGGGCAGCGCCAAGTTATGGGCAATTCTGCGAAAGGTGTTCCTGCGGTAATGTCATTGCTGTCATCTCCCTTTTCAGGTTGATAAACGTAACCGCAAGCACGACACTCGTAGCGGTCTAGCTCTTGAGTCTCAACAGCTTGTTCACTCATGGCGGCTGAGGGGGAAATATAAAATATACGTTAAAAATTATGACATAACTGTTAGACTTTTCTATCACAATCAAAAACGAATCAAATACCTCAAGCCTGTCTGTTTCGCAGCATTCAGCATTCATCAAAAGGATATAATGTATAGGGATTGGGGATTAGGTACTGGTGACTGGGTACTGGCAAGAAACAGATATATTATGAATAATCTCTTTCAGGTGTCCCTAGTCCCCAGTCCAAGCGTCCCCTTGACACCAAAAGCGGTAGGTAGATATTTATTGTGTTTGTCCTCAGCGGTTACGAATACCTTCTAGGCTTCTTATTAGTCTGTAGCCTAGTGCCTGCCCTGGCGCTTTCAGCGTCGAAGCTCCTCAGACCTAGTGGTCGCAGCCCGGAACGGCGTACCACTTATGAATCCGGCATGGAACCCATCGGTGGAGCTTGGATTCAGTTCAATATTCGCTACTACATGTTTGCGCTGGTTTTCGTCGTCTTTGATGTGGAGACTGTGTTTCTCTATCCTTGGGCGGTTGCCTTCCACCGTTTGGGGCTATTGGCATTTATTGAAGCACTGATTTTTATTGCGATTCTTGTAGTTGCCCTAGTTTATGCATGGCGTAAAGGAGCTTTGGAATGGTCTTGAATACTAATTCAACTACCGAAGATAAAGAGCGAATCATCAACCCGATTGAGCGTCCTAGAGTTACTCAAGACCTTTCAGAAAACGTAATTCTCACTACGGTTGATGATTTATACAACTGGGCGCGCCTTTCGAGTTTGTGGCCCTTGTTATTTGGTACCGCTTGCTGCTTTATTGAGTTTGCAGCTTTGATTGGTTCCCGGTTTGACTTTGACCGTTTCGGACTAATTCCCCGTTCTAGCCCCCGACAAGCTGATTTAATTATTACCGCAGGTACGATCACCATGAAGATGGCACCTCAGTTGGTGCGTCTTTATGAACAAATGCCGGAACCTAAGTATGTCATCGCTATGGGAGCTTGTACGATTACTGGTGGCATGTTTAGCGTGGATTCTCCCACAGCAGTGCGTGGAGTTGATAAGCTGATTCCCGTGGACGTGTATTTACCTGGTTGTCCACCGCGCCCAGAAGCAATTATTGACGCGATCATCAAGCTGCGAAAAAAGATAGCTAATGATTCGATGCAAGAGCGGAGTTTGATTAAGCAAACTCACCGCTACTACAGCACGACTCACAATATGAAGCAAGCCGAGCAAATTCTCACTGGCAAATATATGCAGTCAGAAACTCGCTTCACACCGCCCAAGGAATTGGCGGAAGCTATAGGTATGCCGATACCACCTGGGCTGCTAACACAGGGTCAAAAGGAGGAAGCTAGCCGTGGCTGATGAAGAATCCAAACCAGTACCAGTTGAAAAAGAGTCATTGGTACAAGCAGGTAAAGTTTCCCAATGGTTAACAGAAAATGGCTTTGACCATGAGTTTTTAGCACCCGACCATAACGGGGTAGAAATTATTAAGGTTGAGCCAGATTTCTTGTTGCCAATTTCTACTGCGCTATATGCTTACGGGTTTAATTATCTTCAGTGTCAATGTGGTATTGATACCGGACCCGGACAAGAGTTGGCCAGTATGTATCACTTGATTAAAGTCGCTGATAATAGCGATCGCCCTGAAGAAGTGCGAGTCAAGGTGTTCCTACCACGAGAAAATCCCAGAGTGCCTTCAGTCTACTGGATTTGGAAGACCGCAGACTGGCAAGAGCGTGAATCTTACGATTTATTCGGTATTATCTATGAAGGACATCCGAATCTCAAACGCTTGTTGATGCCAGAAGATTGGGTAGGTTTTCCCTTGCGTAAAGATTACATCTCACCTGATTTCTACGAGATGCAAGACGCCTACTAGAGTGAATAACACCTCACACTCTTACCCCCCTCTTTAACAATTAAAGAGGGGGGTGATTTTTTATTTCGCACTTTTCTCTGCACGATAAAGAGTAAGACTTATACCAATTCTCTTAAATTCAGCTACAGATAACGCCTCTAAAATAACGTGAATTCGACGGGGTGAATTGAGTGTGGTAGTAGGTTAGGGGTTCAATTCAAGCTCTAGCGATCGCTTCCTGTGTAATTAGTATCTCTTCCTACTTTTTACCGAATTTAAGCACTTTTAAAACATGATTTTTAAATTCTGCTAACCCGCCTCGGCTATCCCAATCTGCCTTAAACGTAGGCGTTTCCAACTCCATCAGTTTACCTCCTTGAAGTTTGACATGATAGCCAAACACAGTGTCTTGTTCTGGAAGTATATCCCAATCTTCAGCAGCTTGAAGAGAGGCTCTGGAATTTAATCCAGTTCTTAAAGACTGGGATATTACCTTTAATAGAATTTGTTTTTTGGCTTGGCATCATCAGGAGAATCAACATAAGTAGTTGAACTATGAGATGGGACACTGGATGAAGAGACGGAAAAAGACGAAGCCTTAACCTCATCTTTCTCACGAACAGATGAATAAATAGAAGATATGAAGAAGAGATAGGTGAAGATTCAGATGACAAATCAGGTTTAAATATATAAGAAACAAAAACGCCCAATGTTGGAGCAAGAATAACAACAGTAAGAGCAAGCCTTACCATTCTGGGAAAATAAAATTTTTTGTGATAATGCCCAACAAATCCCGATATATACCATTTCCAAAAAGTTTTTAGAGAGAATACAGCAATAGTTCCAGCCTTAGATGCAAAAGCGAGAGCTGTTTTCGTCTTTGATCCAGATATAAATTATCTTTAATTATATTTTTCTGGTAATTCTACTGTATATTTTTTAGACTAGTAAAACCGCATTGACGCGCGTAAGAAGGAAGAAGAAAAACTGAAGTTGTACCCACGTTTTTAAACGTGGGATTGTAACAAGGACGCGACGTTGCCTGCCTCAGAAGCTTCTGTCCGTCGAACCGTCGCGTTTTATACCGGAAGTGCAAGCCATCTTGAGTATAATTATTTATCTTTACTGAAGCTCTACACTCACAAAGTAAGTTGTTAATGATACTTGTTGCTTCTTCCAACTTCAGTCCTAACTTCTTCCTTCTTTGTAAAGCTACAGGAATATGGAAAAAACAAACAAGCCCTGTGATTAAATTCAGAGGGGCTTGTTTGTTTGATTAGAATATAAAACCTGGCATAGAGCTATTTTGGCGTAGGGCTACCCCTAGACTATCGTCGCCGCAGCAGCGTTTCACCTCTGAGTTCGGG
>NZ_JAOWRF010000096.1 GCF_025753815.1 Plectonema radiosum NIES-515
GGGGGCAAAGGGGGAAAGGGGGGACAAGGGGGACAAGGGGGACAAGGGGACAAATATTTCTTCTTTCTTACCCTTTCTTCTTTACCCTTTGCCCTTTCCCCCTCCTGAAATTGCCCAATGCCCAATGCGAGCGTGCCCAATGCCCAATTCCCACTAACTACCAAATAAGCTAACTTAAATATAGATATTGTTTCTCAACTAATCTAAAAAAATCATTGACTCTTAAGCGCCAAAGCCTAAATAATTATTAATATCCTATGAACATTTTCACTAACCTGCTTTCTCAATCAACTCAGCCTAATGTTTCCAAACGACAACGCCGAGGAATTGAAATTAAATCGCTGCGTGAAATTGAAATTATGCGACAATCTGCAAAAATTGTCGCTACCGTATTGAAAGAAATTTCTCAGTTAGTACAGCCAGGAATGACTACTGCTGACTTAGATGCTCATGCGGAAAAACGCATCCGAGAAATGGGTGCAACACCAAGCTTTAAAGGATATCACGGTTTTCCTGGTTCTATCTGCTCCAGCATTAATAATGAAGTTGTACATGGTATCCCCAGTCCCAAAAAAGTCATCCGTTTGGGGGATGTTTTAAAAGTAGATACAGGTGCTTTTTATCAAGGTTTTCATGGTGACTCCTGCATTACCATTGCCGTGGGTAATGTAACCCCAGAAGCTGCTAAACTGATTCGCATCGCTGAAGAATCGCTTTTCAAAGGCATTGAACAAGTTAAAGCGGGAAATTACCTCATAGATATTGCTGGAGCAATTGAAGACCATGTGAAAGGTAATGGCTTTAGTGTAGTTGAGGATTTCACCGGACACGGTGTTGGTCGCAACTTGCACGAAGAACCTTCAGTTTTCAACTTCCGCACACGGGAAATGCCAAATGTCAAGCTGCGTGCAGGAATGACGCTGGCTATTGAGCCAATTTTGAATGCAGGTTCTAGGGTGACGCGGACTTTATCCGATCGCTGGACTGCTGTCACGGTGGATAATTCTTTGTCGGCTCAGTTTGAGCATACCGTATTAGTGACGGATACTGGCTATGAGATTTTAACTGACCGTTCTCTAGTTTAATGTAGTCAGGAATGCGCGTCCTTATTTCATGTCCAGTAAATCATACATATTGTAGAGACGTTGCGTCTGATTGTAGAGACGTTCCAATGGAACGTCTCTACTAAGGTTCGGATGTTTTTATTACTGTCATAAGATGAGGACTGAAGTCCTCACTACTTAAGAAAGAAATAATTCAGAAAAAGGTATTTCAATTTCGGGAAAAGCTAAAGGTGCTAAAGCTGCATTTAATTGAAGAATGATTTCCGTTTTATAACCTGATGTAGTTGGATTGCGGTATATATAAACTTGGCGTTTTTCAATATCTAAAATCCAGTACTCAAGTATATTAGCTTTAGCATAGATAGGAGCTTTTTCTTGTCTGTCAAAAGTTACTGTAGTATAAGCAACTTCAATTAGCAAAAAGATATCTTCAGCACTGGGGTGATGGTCGCTATAAGCACCAGCATCAATGCGAACAACAGCGATATCTGGTTCGGGTTCTGAGGTAGGTAGAGTGATGGGTAGTTGTATACGAATATCAGCTTTATCTCTGAATAGATTTTGCAGATAGCGATCGCTGCGTTGAATTGTAGCTGCATGGGGTGGTTTTTGTGGACTCATTTGGATGATGCGACCTTCTAAAAGCTCAACTTTGTCATTGGGAGTAAGAATCCCAGCATCTATCATCCGATGATATTCCTCCACTGTCCACAAACGGTTTTTAGTAGCGGTCATAATCATTATCCCTTTTTTTGTATTTTATAATAATTGTTTAAAATGTCTGCGGTATTCAAACAATAGAAAAAACAGAACTTAGTTTGGGGAGAGTTGAAATAGCTGATAATCTGCCTTTTAATATTTGAGTCTTGTAGCGATCGCAGCATAATTAGTTTTATAAACAGAAAGCTTTTCTTTAGCCTTTTCAGAGGCAAATGTACCTTCTGGAATAGCTTCTAATAGATTGATTGCCTGCTGCCATTTGAAGAATGCTTGCTGCCAAACTTCTGTTGGATGAGGTGGATTTTGAACCATAACAGCAGCTTCCATTGCAAGTTTTTGGGCAGATTCCAAGTTTGCGGCTGCTTTACTTTCAGTCATAAGTCTTTGGCTGATAGCATGATGGTTAACACGATAGTTAGCGAGTTGCTTATGAGCTTGAGCAGAAACTGATGTCCCTTCAGAAACACTTTCTAACAAGTTTATCGCTTGCTGCCATTTTAAGAGTGCTTGCTGCCAAACTACTATTGGATGTGGTGGATTTTGAACCATAACAGCTGCTTCCATGCCAAGTTTTTGAGCAGATTGAAGATTTGTTACAACATTTCCTTCCTGGTTAAAACTGAGGCTTTGAAGCTGAAGTTGTGGAAATTTGTCCCGACACATCCAACCACCAAAACCCAAGATTGCTAAACTTGAAGCGATGACCAAAATAGACTGTTTTATATTAGCTGATTTTTTTGATCTTTGTTCTAACGTCTGCGGTACTATTATCGTTTGAGTTTTTGGTGCTTCTACTTTCTTCTTTTGGTTTTCCAGATTTTTCAGCGCTTGTTCTGCTTGTCCTCTAAAAGTATTACCATGTACGATTAAAGCAGTAGTTTTTTCTTTTAAAAAGGCACACTCATCGATAACATCTGCTAAGGCTTTAAATTGACCATTGCTAGATATAATTAATCCATGTTCATCGTCAAACCATTCTAAAGCGAAACCAGATTTACCAAAAAAAGCCGATATACCTACTAATATTTTTAATATATCTTGACCATTTTCAATATAATTTATAACATCATTCAATCTCTGCTGTACTTGCAATAAATCCTTCTGAGCCTGGATGATTTGCCGAATTTGCTGCTGTATAATTTTAGGCTCACCAAAGGCTAAGTTAATCATTAAGCTTTCATCAACTATTTGGAATTGAGTAGGTAAGCTGGATTTTTTTATCTGAGAATTTATTTTATTAATAACTTCAGAATCGCTTAAAATATATTCTGCTGTTTCCTTGAGCCACTCACCCCAGTTAACCCAGTCTTCAATTTTTAGTTGTAAATCATTTAAGGTTAATTCTGTTTCTGAATTGTCAAATTTTTCGGCAATAAATCCTGCACCTGCTCCAATTGCAACATCTACTAAAAAACCGCCAGGAATAAAAACGCTTGCCACTGTGCCTAAAAAAGGTAACACACCCATTGCTTGATTCTTAAATTTTTCCCAACCTAATTCTTCTTCAATCTCCTCTTGAATTTGTTTTAATTTATCTTGAACATTACTAATGTGTGCGACTTGCTGGCTGATGTCATTAGCATCGCCAACACTTAGTTTAAGACTATCAGCAAGATTGGGAAGTTCATTAATAAGTTCTTTTAAGTCCGCCATAAATTTGATGCGTGGAGTTTACCTAAAGTTGATGTAAAAAACTAAAAGTTTCAGCTACTAAGCGAGGTTATAGCCACATTAACAGTCAAAGTTTGCTAGCTGATTCTTAAAGAATCTTGAAGTTGCAAATCTTAGCTATAGATTTAAAGTTCCCAGGAATTATGCGAAAATAACAAGTTACAAGTGAAAATTGCCGAGAAAATGGTACGAATAGATAAAACTACCTCGGTTCTATCCCATGAATCAAATTGACTTAGCTTTTACCCCAGCATTGCAGCAAGCAGAATTAATTCGTCAACGTCAAGTGTCACCGTTGGAGTTGGTGGAATTATATCTAGAACGAATTCAGCGGTTAGATCCGCAATTAGGAAGTTATTTTACGGTAATGGCAGAGAGTGCGCGATCTGATGCCAAAGCCAAAACAGAAATGTTGTCTGGAAGTCCCAGGGAAGCTTCATCCCTACCACCATTTTTTGGGGTGCCAATTTCGATTAAAGACCTGAACCCAGTAGCTGGTGTTTGTTGTACCTACGGGAATCCGGCGTTGTTGAATAAAATTGCTGAGTATGATGATGGGATAGTGACGCGGATACGTGAGGCTGGGTTTGTTATTTTAGGGAAAACGGCAACTTCGGAATTAGGTTCATTTCCTTACACAGAGCCTACGGGTTTTCCCCCAACGAGAAATCCGTGGAATTTGGAATACACTCCCGGTGGTTCCAGTGGGGGGGCAGCAGCAGCACTGGCAGCGGGATTGTCTGCGATCGCTCAAGGTTCTGATGGTGGTGGTTCCATTCGCGGTCCTGCGGCTTGTTGTGGTTTGGTGGGCATCAAGCCAAGCCGTGGAAGGGTGTCTCATGCACCAGCAGGCGATCGCCTCAGTGGAATTGCTACCAATGGTCCCATAGCCCGTACAGTCGCTGATGCAGCCGCTCTTTTAGATGTCATGTCTGGCTATGTCACCGGCGATCCTTACTGGTTGCCCGATCCCAAACCATCATTTCTCACTGCAAGTAAAGAAAAAATCGGGGCTTTGCGAATTGCCTTTGCCACTAGCATCGCTCCGTTAGGAAAAGCTGACGCAGTGTGTCAGCAAGCTGTGATGCAAACAGTTAAGTTATTAGAAGAACTCGGTCATACAGTTGAAGAACAATGCCCGGATTTCAGCGCTTTAATTGAACCATTTCAAGTTGTGTGGCAATCTAGCGTGGCAGCATCGGGAATTCCGGCTGAAGTTTTGCAACCCGTGAATCGCTTTTTATTAGCACGAACCGGTTCGGCTGGTGAATATCTGCAAGCAGTTTTTCTTCTTCAAATGGTGTCGCGGCAAATTTTAGCGTTTTTTGACACTGTGGATGTGTTGGTATTGCCAGTTTATCTGCATTCACCCATCCGCGTTGGAGAATGGGCAAATTTGAGTCCGGAAGAGACATTCCAAAAAATTATACACTGGATTGCACCTTGTCCACCCACGAATGCTACAGGACAACCAGCGATCGCTATTCCCGTTGGTTTTGATGATAACGGTTTACCTATGAGTGTTCAGTTAATCGGCAAACCTGCGGCTGAAGCTACTCTGATCAGCCTTGCAGCCCAACTGGAAGCCGTCTTACCGCAGGTATCGCATCCACCAGCATTTGCGACATAATGCGATCGCTATGCAGGCAACAATAGAACAACTCTCGCAAATTATAATTTTTGCTGGTTTAGAAAAGCAAGATCGAATAAATCTGCAACCTCACACCAACGTGCAGCGTTACAGCAAAGGAGAGATTATCCTCCATGAAGGCGATCGCCTACAAGCAAAATTATATACTGTTGTGACTGGCTCAATTCAAGTCACTAAAACAGCAAACACCGGAAAAGAAACGATTCTTCGCACGCTTTTTGCCGGGGAAATGTTTGCTGCCCCTGGATTGTTAGGAAATGGCATTTCTCCCGCAACTGTGACTGTTGAATCTGATTGCGAAATTGTAACTGTAGAGCGAAATGCTTTACTTAACGTTATACAGCAAAATCCCGAAATTGCCCTACGGATACTGATGGTTTTTAATGCTCGGATTCAGCAAATGCATGAAATAGTTCACGGATTAGTTTCCGAAAGAGCTATTGTGCGTTTAGCGAGATTAATTCAATATTTTGCCGCTGAATATGGCACTGAATCAAGTTCAGAGGGTGAGAGTTTAAAATTCAAGTTATCTTATTATCAAATGGCACGAACTATCGGGATTACTTATGAAGAATGCGTGCGTTTAATTAAAAGTATCAAACCAACACTTGCCTACAGTCGAGGTGGCAAAATCACGATACTTGATGCTAATAAACTCGAAGATATCGCTTCTGGAAATATAGAGTAGAGTGTCGATGCTGCGGCAATTGTATTGGTTTGATTGTGTGACATAGTTTCTCCTTTGAGGGTTTATTAGGAGATAATTATGAGACTAGGTTCTTCGATTTTTCTGCTTCACGATCTGCCACAACTAGAGGTAGACAAAGAACTGCGATCGCTTTTTGCCATTCTTGACCAACTTGTGGGTTTTCAATTTATTTAAACATTGCTATTAAACGCGGAATTGCGCTTTCTAAAGCCAGACAGTGTTAATTAAACAGACATGATATAACTCAATACGGTTCAGTTAAGCCTAAAATCCGAGTGTAGAGACGCGAAATTTCGCGTCTCTACAGGTCAAAAATCAGTACCAAAAATCCTTAACTGAACCGTATTGTGATATAACTGGCTTTTAC
>NZ_JAOWRF010000224.1 GCF_025753815.1 Plectonema radiosum NIES-515
CCCACTCCCCCACTCCCCCACTCCCCCACTCCCCCACTCCCCCACTTCCCCACTCCCCTGTCTCTACTTCGTCGTCCAAGGAATCATCGGATCGTTTGCCAGCTTTTTCGAGACTTCGTATGCTCCGAAGCGGTTAAGATGGCTAGGGTCAGAAAAGTTTTTACTGGTTCGGGGAAATAGTTTGGTTAAATCTCGATAAATCAAGCTAGAATTTGCTACCTGACTCGTCATATACTGTTGAAATTCTTGCTCGTATTTTGCGCGTACTGGGTCTAGATAATCTGCGGTCAAGGGCATGTTTACAAATACTAGGGAAATTTTTTCAGCTTGGGTAAACTCTAGCACCGCTTGGAAGGCGGCATCTTGTTCACCTGCTACTTGAAATGATTTGTAATCGTTGTCGTAACTTCCGGAAACTTTGGGATGTTTTTGATAGTAATTGCTAGGATTGAAGCGGATAGATAAAGGTAAAAATCCATCAAAGTCAACTGCTTGCGAAGAATCTTCTTCAGGGTTATCAGTTGTTTGTGAATCTGATGTAGAGGGTTGAGAACTAGTAATTATCGGCAAAGATTTGAATTGTTTGTTCAAGAGAGCTTTGAATTTATCGCGCTGTTGATATGTAGGTGAAATATTAGCTAAAGCTTGATTTAAAGATTTATTAACAGCTTGATAACTATTGACATTGACATTTTCATTTTCCGCTTTTGTTTTTTGTTGTTCTTTGGTTGCTGATTGAACATGATTCGTACTACTCTTAGCTAGGACTTTTTGAATTGCTTCTTGATAACCCGCTGATGCAGCGATCGCTTGAAAGGTTACATCATCTCGACCGCTGTTAAATGCACGGGAACCATCTGCCCAAATAATTAGTTTCGGTAATTCTGATGGCTCTAAAACTCGGCGAATGATAAAATCTACAACTTGAGCAGTGGCTCCATTTATACCAAAGTTAAAGACATTAATATCGGGATAACCCTGACTTGCCAAAGCTTTGTCAAGTGCTGCCGGATCTATTCCCCTCAAAGCGCGGGAGGAACCAATAATTAAAACTTTTGGCGGAATACCAGTTTTAGCTAGACGCTGTTTATACAATGCCAGTTGCTCATCTAGCTGTCTGGCATTGAAACTCGGCATTTGCGATCGCGCTGCTAATAAAATCGCCGTTGCAGTTGCCTTTCCTCTTGGTGGCGTACTATCATCTTTTGTAAATCCAGAAGCGTTAAATACAGAACTTCGGTTTTCAGCTTTTTTCCCAGAAGTATCGGCAAAAAAGACAGTTCTCTTAGCTTTATTTTCATCATCATTTACAGAAGATGATTTTTGCGCGATGGGAGCAACTTTTGGTCTCTGCGTAGTCAGAGCAACAATTTGACCTAATACCCAATCGGTTTGCAAGGTCAGCAATAATCCCAACGTTCCCCAAACCAAAGCGGTTTTTAAACCTTGGTAATCAGCGTTTCGCTCGGTTGAATCTTTTTCGATGAATAGCTGTGTTGCCAAGAGACTTTTTCTCGCGGTTGCACCCCAATCTCGAGCCACTTGGCTGACAAAAGTCTGAACTTCCTCGGTTGTTAAATCGGGACGCAAAATTGGCTCACTACTCTCAGAAGATAAAAGCTCGTTAACGTAGGCAGAAGTTGCTGCAAATTCTGGGGTAGCTTCTGGTACTAAAAGTTGGCGTTGCTCAAAATCAACGCCATAATTCCAAAAAGGTTCTTTATTGCCACCACGCCGACCATACACCCTGACTCCGATTATATTAGGTATTTTTAACTGGCGGACGCACTGAATAACTTTGGGGGCAACTTTTTTTCTTCCGGGACAAATAGGTGCATCACACATAATGTGTAGCAAGTCACCTTTTCTTAACAAAAGTACGCGAATCCCACCTGTTTTCAAGCGTAAATTTAAGTCCGGATTAAGTAAACGCTCGATTAAAAAATGAATCGCCGGTTCATCCCCAGAACTAGCCAATTCCATAGCTGATGCAAAAAGCGCAGGATGCTCACAAGCTGGTAAATTGAGCCAATCAATCCAATCTGGTTGCTGTTCGGTGGTTTTTTGCCCGTAGATAGTGGCAGCGAGAATTCCTTGGGGGGCGATCGCTTCTAACTGAGGTACAATTGCGTTCCAGCAGGCTGTTTTATCTGGGATTGTTGCCTCATCGGCAGTTGAGGTGCAAAATACATGTAGCGTCGATTCTTTCAAAGAAGCTTGCACCGTAACTTTTAATTCCGACAAAGCTGCACCGAGAACAAGAGCGATCGCTTGTAAATCTCCCCAACGTGCCCACTCTTTCAACATTACCTCAGGAGGCGTTAAATCTATCCGCAGCAACCACTCCGGCTTGATTTCGCCAATAACTTGCGAAGCGATAACAGCATCTTTATAGCCGACTAATTTTAAATCCCGTAGTTTCTGAGCTACTGGTTCCGCAATTAAAGATGGATCGGGACTGTAACTCGACTGACAAAATATCCACAGACGACTTTCTTCTAAAGAACCCTTTTCTTCTGGCTTTTGGTTCTTAACCTTGACTTCAACTGACACACCCAAAGTACTCAAGGTTTCGCTCAGATAACGAGCGATCGCATCTGGGTCTCCTTGGCGTGCCAAACTTTCATTAGAGACAATCATTGCCCCACCAGGTTTGATCCTGGATTTTTCCGCATCTTTTATCAGGGCTTGATTTACCTGTTCTAAATGTCTGTCGAGTTGATTTAAATAAACTCGATGACACCATTCCGGTCGCTTCTCTCCTTTTGTGCGACCATAAACAAATACTTGGTATATTGCAGGTTCCTGGTTTTTTGTCAACATCTCTAAGTCGGTCTGCTGTAACGCTTGCAGCAAGTCCGACAGAGTTTGCCAACGTTGAGGACAATCTCGACCTTCACAGAGAATGTGTAAGTCGTTTCCTCGCAACTGGACTTTCACCCCGAAAGTGTTGATACCTGTTGCTTGGCTTACCCATTGCACTAAGGATTTCTGACGCTCTAGTGATGCTTTTTTCATGCTCAGTAGACTTTACAAAAAGCTAGTTGTTGGGGAATGGGGCATTGGGCATTGGGCATTGGGCATTTTTAAGAGGGGAAAAGGGTAAAGGAAAAAAGGGGAAAAGGAGATGGAGTCATTTAAAATCAGTCGAAGAGAAAAGAAAATATTTCCCCTTTCCCCTTTCCCCTTTCACGGCAGGTGCTACAACGGGGGGGAACCCCCGCAACGCACTGCCTCCCCTTTTCCCCTCTTCAAGTACCCTAATCGCCAATGCCTTGTAAACTAGAACCATAGATTTATTATCCAACTGAAGTTTTTTTTAACACTTTTGTTACCCTATAAGCTTGCATAATAAACAATGAGAGTTTAGTGAAATTGCCAGCGACGGTTTGAATGAATTTTACGTTTGCTTCAATTATTATTTCAATAATCACCTCTTAGCGATGCCTTTTATGGAACACTCATCCAACTCTGGATTAAATCTGGGTTTAATTAGTATTCCCCAGTCTTTGCTTATGCAAACAGGTACAGCGTCTATACTACTGTTGCTTTTAGCACAAAAAGCAAGTCAATCTGCACTAGTTGCGATGGGACAAGCTAGTGAAGAAATTTTTCGTGGCGATCGCTTACCCATCCTCAGCTTCCCAAATGAAGACGAATTAAGCCGAAGTTAAAGATTATAGTTTGAAATTTATCTTTCTTGAAGTTAGTGCGATCGCGCGATCGCTTCCTATGCCCCAACAAAGCTCCGCTTTCTTGTCTCGAATCGGAGATTTGAGGGAAGGGTTTTCTTCAGAAACCCTTCTGGCATATACAGACCATCGGATTAATTATGGCGCGCTAACTTTACAAAGCAATAATTGTCAACAGTAATCGGCTCTACTAAAATATAAGATATGAGTTCCCTTTTATACTCTTTGGCTCAGGCTGAAAATATCTACCCCGCTTCTGAATTATTTTTGCGCCATCGTCTCCAAGTAGTCGAAGAATTGTGGGAGTCGGTTCTGCGGCAAGAATGCGGTCAAAAGATGGTAGATTTATTGCGACAGCTACGGGATCTGTGTTCCCCAGAAGGACAAGCCAGAAACGATCAAGCCGCAGAAGTCTTCAATTTAATTGAACAACTCAATATTAACGAAGCCATCCGCGCAGCTCGTGCCTTCGCTTTATATTTCCAGTTGATCAATATTATCGAACAAGACTACGAACAACGGCAGCAATTAACTCGCTATGAAGTAGAAACCGATTCGGTAGAACAAGAAAATCTAGCAAACATCACTTCTTCATCCAACCACGGAGAAAATGATACACCAGTAAACAGCGGATTGGGAGCGGATATGCTAGCAAAAAGCTGGTGTGCATCTGCCAACGACAAGCAAAAAGGAACTTTTGCGGCGTTATTTCCTTTATTATTCAAACTGAATGTACCACCACAGCAAATTCAACGCTTGATTTCTCAATTGGATGTGCGTTTAGTCTTTACAGCGCACCCCACAGAAATTGTTCGTCATACGATTCGCGATAAACAACGACAGGTAGTGAAACTATTGCAACAACTGGATGCAGTAGAAAACCGCGTGGGCAACACATCTGGAGGATATCCTTGGGAAGCAGCAGATTTACGCGAACAATTGTTAGAAGAAATTCGCTTGTGGTGGCGTACTGACGAACTGCATCAATTCAAACCAAGTGTACTTGATGAAGTAGAGTACACGCTGCATTACTTCCAAGAAGTATTATTTGATGGCATTCCCCAACTTTATAAACGCTTCAAATACGCTCTAGCTAGCACTTTTCCCTGGTTAGAACCCCCTAGCAAAAACTTTTGCAGGTTCGGTTCTTGGGTAGGTTCAGATAGAGATGGAAACCCATCAGTCACACCGGAAACCACCTGGCAAACAGCTTGCTATCAGCGCAAAATGGTGCTAGAAAAATATATTCAGTCTGTGAAGCAGCTGATTGAATTATTGAGTGTGTCGATGCACTGGAGTGATGTTTTACCAGACTTGCTGGAATCTCTAGAATTGGATCAATCCCACTTAAGCGAAATATATGACGCGCTAGCGCTGCGTTATCGGCAAGAACCGTATCGGCTGAAGCTTTCTTATGTACATAAAAGGCTGGAAAATACACGCGATCGCAATGTAGCTTTATATAAACGGGAAACGCCTCAAAATGAAGATGCCCCAATGTACCGTTCGGGAGCCGAATTTTTAGCAGAGTTGCGATTGATTCAACACAACCTGACAGAAACAGGTTTAAGCTGTCGCGAACTAGAGAATCTAATTTGTCAAGTGGAAATTTTTGGCTTTGACTTAACCCAATTAGATATCCGACAAGAATCATCCCGCCATGCTGATGCGCTAAATGAGATTCTCGAATACCTGCAATTATTACCGCTATCTTACCACGAGCTATCAGAAGCTCAAAGAATAGCTTGGTTAGTAGGGGAATTACAAACCCGTCGTCCATTAATTCCCGCAGAATTACCATTCTCAGAAAAAACAAACGATGTAATTGAAACTTTCCGCGTAGTGCGATCGCTCCAACAAGAGTTTGGTGTCAATATCTGCCAAACTTACATTATTAGCATGTGCCGCGAAGTTAGCGACGTACTCGAAGTATTACTTTTAGCCAAAGAAGCAAGACTTTTTGATCCAGGTACAGCGATCGGCAGCATCCAAGTAGTTCCCCTATTTGAAACAGTAGAAGATTTGCAACGCTCAAGAAGCGTCATGCGTCAACTGTTTGAACTACCTTTATATCGCGCTTTATTAGCCGGCGGGTATCACGTAGAGGACAAGGGGGACAACGGGGACAAGGGGGACAAGGGGGACAACGGGACAAAGGGACAAGGAGGACACGGGGGACAAGAGGACAAGGAGAATGTTCCCCCCTCCCCCCCTCCCCCTCCCCCTGCTTCTTTTACATATACCCGAACCCACGAGTAGCCAGGGTAGCACGTATGCCGTTTTCCGCTTGAAAAAA
>NZ_JAOWRF010000122.1 GCF_025753815.1 Plectonema radiosum NIES-515
CTTTCCCCATTCCCCACTCCCCATTCCCCACTCCCCATTCCCCAGATATGCAAACCGATAATTCTGATTTTACCTTCGATTCTCAGCGGCAAATGCTTTTGATCGGGCGATCGCACCGTCAAAGCTTTTTTATCCAATTTTCGATTTTGACGCTTTTAGGATGGATGGTAGGTGGAATTGCCAGCATCGCTTTAGAAAAAATTATTACCGAAAGCATACCACCAAGCATTTTCCAGCAATATCTGACGTGGTACTATGCGGGTAAAAGCTTCAGTAGTAATTTAATTTTTGCCTTAATTTTTGGTGCAGATCAAGCGATCGTCATGCGACAATATGTATCCGGTTGGTTGTGGCTGCTGGCTACCAGTTTCGGTTGGCTGATTGCCAATAGCGTTTCTACAGCATGGATTAGTTATGTTAGTGCGATCGCTGCATCATCAAATTTAACTTTATCTCCTAATCAAACTGTGATTTTGGGCATTTTGTCAACTTTTTTATATATTTTTTCTGGGATTTGGCTGGGGTTTTGCCAATTTATGGTGTTACGACGTTACACAAAAGGTGCTTGGTGGTGGACTTTTTTACCCTCAGTTTCATTTTTCTTGATCAGTATCTCGATTTGGTTGCTAACGAAAGTGCAAGATTTTATTCCCGAAGCAAACCGAACTCAGATATTGTATTTGAGTGGACAAGGACTTACTGCGGTGATTCTGGGAGTTGTACCAGCCATTGGGTTGTGTAGACTGAAAAAATCGCGTCACACTAAGGATCTTTCTAGTTCATTATCATAACTAGGAGTATAATTGCTGGACATTAAGATTGAGGTGAAAAAATATGAATAAAGATAACCAGTTACAAGATATTGTAAACCCACCAATTGCTGAGAAAAAACCGCAAGTTTTAGAGTTACACAACGATCGCCGAATTGACGATTACTTTTGGCTGCGGGATATCGACAACGATAAAGCGATCGCTTATCTGGAAGCCGAAAACGCTTACACACAAAGAATGATGCAACATACTGAAGCTTTGCAAACAAAGCTTTATAATGAGATGTTGGCGCGAATTCAAGAAACTGACTTATCAGTGCCATTCCGCAAAGATGATTATTACTATTATTCTCGCACCGAAGAAGGAAAATCTTACCCAATTCACTGTCGCAAAAAAGGTAGTCTCGACGCAATAGAAGAAGTACTTCTAGACCAAAACGAACTAGCAGAAGGACATGATTTTTTCAGCTTAGGTGTATTTGAAATCAGCCCTAATCATCAAATATTAGCTTATTCAACTGATACTAGCGGTTCTGAACAATACACGCTTTTCTTTCTGGATTTGAACACATTTCAGTTGTATTCAGAAACTATACCGGAAACTTATTTATCTGTAACTTGGGTAAACGATAATCAAACGGTATTTTACACGAAAATCAACGCGGCAAATCGTCCTTATCAACTATTTCGCCATACTTTACAAACACCGACAACTGAAGATGTTTTAATTTACCACGAACCAGATGAAATTTACAATTTAGATGTAGGCAAAACCCGTAGTGAAGCATACATCTTAATGATGTTGTCAAGTAGCATCACCACAGAAATTCATTATTTAGATGCGAATAATCCTACTGGTGATTTTCAGATTATTCATCCACGCACTACAGGGATGGAATACGATGTTGAACATCACAGCGATTATTTTTACATCGTCACAAACGATGAAGCAACCAACTTTAAATTGGTGAAAACCCCGGTAGCAAAGCCGAATCAAGAAAATTGGCAAACTGTAATTCCTCATCGGGAAGATGTGATGCTATCAGGAATAAGTTTGTTTACCAATCATTTGGTAATTTATGAAAGAAAGGCAGGATTGCAAACTGCCAGAGTGCAAAACTTATCTACAGGGAAGGAAAGTAATATTACTTTTCCAGAGCCTACATATACCTTTTATGAAGCAAATAACCCAGAATTTAACACGCATATTCTGCGTTTCAATTACACCTCTTTAATCACACCGTTATCTGTGTTCGACTACGACATGGAAACAGATAACCGAGAGTTGAAAAAAGAAACGGAAGTCCTCGGAGGCTATGATAAAAGCCACTATAAAAGTGAGTGGCTGATGGTTACAGCCAAAGATGGAACACAAATCCCCATATCTATTGTTTACAAACAAGGAACCAACAAAGATGGTAAAAATCCCTTGTTTCTTACCGGATATGGTTCTTACGGTTATTCTTACCCGGTGATGTTTTCATCAACTCGATTAACGCTGTTAGATCGGGGAATAGTGTATGCGATCGCTCATATTCGTGGTGGTGAAGAAATGGGACGAAAATGGTATGAAGATGGTAAATTTTTGCAGAAAAAAAATACCTTTACAGATTTTATCGCATGTGCAGAATATTTGATTGCCGATAAATGGACTCAGAGCGATCGCTTAGTTATTTCCGGGGGTAGCGCAGGTGGTTTATTGATGGGTGCAGTAATTAATATGCGTCCGGAACTTTTCAAGGTAGTAGTTGCTGATGTCCCATTTGTAGATGTCGTCACTACTATTTTAGATACTTCCTTGCCCCTTTCGGCGATGGAATGGGAAGAATGGGGTAATCCCAACGACAAAGTTTATTACGACTACATGAAATCTTACTCGCCCTATGATAACGTTGAGGCGAAAGATTACCCAGATATGCTAATTACCGCCGGTTTAAATGATTCTCGCGTCAAATACTGGGAACCAGCCAAATGGACAGCAAAGCTAAGAGAATTGAAGACAGATAACAATATTCTCTTACTTAAAACTAACATGAGTGCTGGACATGGTGGTGCATCTGGACGTTATGAAAGCTTGAAAGAATTAGCTTTTGATTACGCTTTTATTTTGGATCGCTTAGGTTTGGGAGATATTGAATGCTAACTTCACCTGTGCATAACAGCTTTGAGGTTAACTGAGAAAAAACTATCCCGATACTTTATTCTGTAAGTGAATTCTGCACTCAAAACATTCTCTAAAAATTTGAGTGCAGCTTGCTATCTTGCTGCTGTGGTCTTCATCGCATAAAGTTTATACATAATATTGAAGTCGGGACTAAAGATAATTTTTTCACTATTTAATAAAATATTAGATTCTTGCAAAAGGATGTCTAAAAGAGGACATTGTTCGTGGTATAATCTAGCAGAAAAAAGATAAAAATTGTGGTTGAATTTTTGTAGAAAAAGTTATGGTTTCACTTTCTCCTACACCTTCATTAAGTAGCTATTGGCAAGATGCTTTTAATTTAAAGCAGCATCTACAGGAATTTCTGCTTTTAGATTCAGAAACACTAGAAAAGAAGTTAGAAACAGGTCAACAACAGCTGGCAGAGTTAAGCCACAAAGATTTTGATTGGGAAAAAGCAACTGCTTTTTATAGTGAGAAGGTAGGAGAGTTTTACTTATTTGAACTGGGAGCATGGCATCTAGGAAGTCGTGACTATATTGGGAATACGCTGCGGTTGATTGCAGATCATGCCCAAGGTCGAGTGTTAGATTTTGGGGGTGGTATTGGGACTCATGCAATTGCCACTGCCCTTTGCCCTCAAGTTGAGCAAGTGATCTATTGCGATATTAATCCCATTAATTTTGATTTTGTTCGGTATCGTGCCGAGCAGATGGGGTTGAGTAAAAAAATCTTTTGTTGCCATGAGGTGTCCCCAAAAGAGACTTTTGATACAATTATGTGCTTTGACGTTTTAGAGCATTTACCAGATCCCACCCAGCAGTTACTACAGTTCCATCAAGCTTTGACACCTAAAGGCAATATTATCCTAAACTGGTATTTCTTTAAAGGTTTTAATGAAGAGTTTCCCTTTCACATAGATGACATTAAAGTAGTAGACACCTTCTTTGAGACACTTCAAAGTAACTTCTTAGAGGTTTTTCACCCTTACTTGATTACAGGTCGTTGCTACCGGAAGTGGGGTTAAGTTGATAGCTTTTTTTCCCAAAAAGGCGATCGCCTTTTGGGAAAAACCTTTTGGTTTACTGATAATCCCAAAAAAAGTACACTATATACTTAAATGTATAAAAAAGATGAAAGGTATTACCCAATGCAAAAGTTATCTTCACTTCTGTGTGCTTTGTGCGTCAGTGTTAGTGCGATTGCTTGGGCTGTTCCAATACAAGCACAAACTATGGATAAATCTGCTTTTCCTAAAAAGGCGATCGCTCAAAATAATCAAGTTAGCAACCAAGCCGATAAACAAGCAATTATTAGAGCATACCAAGCTATAGATGCAGCCTTCGAGCGTAAAGACCTTAACCAATTATATTCTTACTATGCCCCGGAGTATAGTGGTATTGGACTTGACGGAAAGATCACAAATTTACAGCAACAAAGTCAGGGAATACAAAAGCTTTTTTGGAATATAGGTAAAATCAAGGCTCGCGATGAAATTAAACAGATTCAAATTAATGGGCAGACTGCGACAGTAGTCGGTGTTGGATATATTAGCGGAATTGCAACAGACCCAAAAAATCCTCAAGTTAATAAGCCTTTTTCTTTAGAAAGTACATATCAAGATATCTGGAAACGTACTAGCAGTGGATGGAAACTGACAATTTCCCATACTTTCTCGCTAAAAAATACGTCTACAGAAAATGCCTCTACTAGACCTAGACAGCAAGGTAATCCAAGAAGGAATTCTCGTACTTACGAACAAGCTTATAGCCAAGCTTCAACACTTGTTTACAGTTGCCACAGGGACAAAAGATTAGACGATTGTGACAAATTAAATCAAATTGAAAGCACGTTGGCAAATTGGTGTGCTCAAAATGACCCTCAAGCATGTCAAATTCAGGAATTGGTACTCATACTCGATTCCAGGGTGCAATCACTCGATTCCACGCTGCGAACAATCGAAAGCACTACAGCACCTAGGTAATCCGGTTTAGAACTGCGTTTTAGTTCTGCGGATGAAGCAAATAAAAGTTGCGGGACTAGAATGCTTTGTACATCGACCACTATGCTTGTTATGCGTTGCCCGAAACCCTTAATTAGACGTTGCATGTGCTACGTCTGGAACGTCTTTTCTACCAGATGTCTTTTGTGCATAAAAAGTGTAGTTGCACAAACTGGTTTGGATATAATTAGTTAGTACCCTAGCACCCATTATTGTCGGTAGGGTGTAATTTTTTTTGAGGTGCTGTAATGGCTTCATTCTCCGAATTCGACAGTCCCCTATCTCCGGAAACCGACAATACGAGGGTTGTTTCACCATTTCCAGGAATGAACCCATATTTAGAAAATCCACTATTTTGGTCAGAAATTCATTAGAACCAGCAAGTTAATGAACCGATGCTCCTATACTCAAAATACCATGCTCTGCATCCAAAGTTGCCATAACACCGACTGGTAAAGCTGCATTGGGTGCTTCGTGACCGAATGGTAAATTGGAGACAACGGGAATACCCAAATCGCCCAAGCGATCGCGCAAAACTTCCTCTACACTCAAGCTAGGAACATCAGCCGGTGCTTCACATTTCGTAAAGCTACCCAATGCAATTCCACTAACTTTTGATAAAGCTCCACTCATCCGCCATTGTGTCAACATTCTATCAATGCGGTAAGGTGCTTCTGTCACATCTTCAAATGCCAAAATCACATTATCTAAATTTGGTAAAAATGGCGTATTTAATAGATGAGTCGCTACCGTCAAATTAGCTGGTAGTAAAATTCCCTTAGCTATACCTCCACCCCAACCACAACCTTTTAAAGGGGCAATAGAACGACCTTCCACCCAATCGAACAAACGCTGAACTGACCAATCTGGTTCTGATGATAAAGTTGTCAGTACAGGTGCATGAACCCCAGAAATTCCAACTTTTTCCAAACTCCACAATAGCGCAGTGATGTCAGAAAAGCCGATTAGCCACTTGGGGGGAGTG
>NZ_JAOWRF010000183.1 GCF_025753815.1 Plectonema radiosum NIES-515
ATTAATAAATATTAAGTTTAATTGAGCAATTAAACTGCTGTAGTACTTTGAGGAATCGACTTTATGGGAGATTGGATCAAAAATACGATTGAATCCCTAGGTTACTTGGGAATAGCGGCGCTAATGTTTGTGGAAAATCTCTTTCCCCCTATCCCTTCAGAACTAATCATGCCACTGGCAGGATATAGCGCGAATCTACCAGGAGCAAAACTCAATGTTGTTGGCGTATTTTTTGCGGGGCTATGTGGTTCTGTATTGGGTGCATTAGTTTGGTACTACCCAGGCAAATTTTTGGGTGAAGAGCGTTTGAAAGGTTGGGCTGACAAATATGGCAAGTGGATAACTGTATCCAGCAAAGATATCACTAAGGCAAAAGGCTGGTTTGATCGCCAAGGTAGCAAAGCAGTGTTGATTGGTCGTCTTGTGCCGGGAGTCCGCACATTAATTTCTGTGCCTGCCGGAATTAGCAATATGCCGTTGTTGCCTTTCCTATTCTACACAACTTTGGGTAGCGCTGCTTGGGTAGGTTTGCTAACATACTCTGGATACGTGTTGGGTAGTCAGTACGAACTTGTGGATAAGTACCTTGCGCCTGTATCTAAAATCTTGCTTGGGTGTTTTGCTCTGGCATTTATTTTTTGGGTAGTCAAGCGCAAGGGAAAAAACAGGAGAAAATGACAATAAGAGCGCTAATTGTGTAATAGCAAGCGTGAAGAGTGCCAAAAATTCGCCTACACTATCGTAAATAATGCTAATTTTTTAACGCTTTAACTAATTCTTGGCGTATTTCTGGCTACACCAAACGCAACCAAAAGTTTCTGCTTGACGCATTGAATGTGTATATGAGCATGATAACTTTTAAAGCTAAGTAAAGACTAGGAGCTTTCATGACAGACCAACCGAATGCCGCTACTCCAATGAATGCCGCTGCTATCCCCATGAATAGAGTGTCGGCATCTACCCCGCTAAATGCTGCTAATGCCGCTAATAATGTTCCCAAGCCTGGTATGGGTATGGTTACAGGGAAAGCGATTCTCAGTGTTGATTTAGGTAGAACTTCTACCAAGACTTGTGTAAACCGCGAACCGAACAATGTAATGTTCGTGCCCGCTAACGTCAAGCATATGAGTATGGAACAGGTGCGTGGAGGCGCTTTTGAGGCACGCGCTACTGACCCCTTAATGGATCTGTGGCTGGAGTATCAAAATAATGGCTATGCTGTTGGTCAACTAGCAGCAGATTTTGGAGCAAATTTAGGAGTAGGTCAATCTAAGGTTGAAGATGCACTGGTAAAAGTTTTGGCTTGTGCCGGCTACTTCAAGCTCAAAGATGAAATCTCAGTTATTCTCGGTCTGCCTTTCCTTTCTTTAGAGCAATTTGAAAGAGAAAAAGCACAACTGATCAGTCAGGTAGGTGGTTCCCATGTGATGAACTTCCGGGGAGAAACTGTGAACTTAACTGTCAGCAAGGTTTGGGTAATGCCAGAAGGCTATGGCAGCCTTTTATGGTGTGAAGCTCAACCGAAAAAAGGACCCGGAGTTCCAGATTTTACCAAAGTTTCGGTTGCGATCGTCGATATCGGACATCAAACTATCGATTGTTTAATGGTAGATAACTTCCGCTTCGCTCGCGGTGCTTCTAAGAGCGAAGACTTTGCCATGAGCCAGTTTTATGAAATAGTCGCGAAAGAGATTGAAGGGGCAGATAGTCAGTCTCTAGCGTTAATTTCGGCTGTGAATAAGCCTAAAGGCGATCGCTTTTATCGTCCTAAAGGTGCCAGCAAGCCTACGAATCTCGATGATTTTCTCCCCAACCTCACAGAGCAGTTTTCTCGTCAGATATGCGATCGCGTGCTAGCATGGCTGCCAGAACGGGTTACTGATGTGATTCTCACTGGCGGTGGTGGTGAGTTCTTCTGGGAGGATATCCAACGGCTGCTCAAAGATGCGAAGATTAATGCCCACCTAGCTGCTCCCTCTCGCCAAGCTAACGCTTTGGGGCAGTATATTTATGGGGAAGCACAGATTTCCAATCGCGCTTCTAGGGCTTAAAACTGATGCTCCAATGGCCAAAAAAAGTAGTAAAATCGGTCACATTCAATCCAGGGGTCGCTGACGAGAGCTTGTTGGCCCTTGTAGAAAGCCATTTGGAAAAAAACCCGGAGAAGACTTTCAGCGACCTCTGTAAAGAAGCCTTATGGCAATCTTTATGTGTACCGGAATCTGTACGACCATCACCAAGTACGCCAGAAAAAGCGACAACACCAGCATTTGAAGAACAACAAATCGCTGAACTACAACGTCAAATGGCTGACCTTGAGGAACGTTTTTTTGCTAAGGAGTCTAATCGTTTGGAGCTTATGGAACGCCAGCTTTTGCAACTTAGTCAACAAGTTGCACAACTGGCAATCATGGTGCATGAACGACCAATCATTCAGCCTCAAAATTTAGCAACATCAGCACCACAAGAGGTGGTAAATCATACTACCTATACTGTTGCTACGACTTTTCCTCAAGATGTTGACCCTGTAATCAGCCGTCTGAGTCAGTATCTTGATGATTTTTAAAGAGTCATCGGGGTGTTGAACAGAAAATGCTCTCAATAAACATCCTTAATAGTAATTACTATTAAGGATTGTTAATTTTTTTAGATAAATCTTATAGTTTTGCGATCGCACTGCATATTTTTATAGCCTAGCGTTCTAACTGCTAGTAGTACCAACGCAGATAAATGCTTGATTAGTGAAGATAATCTTTCGTTGGTCATTTTTATGACAAAAATAGCGTTTTTTATAAGTCAAACACACCAAGCGATCGCACTTTTAGGAACACATTCGCTAGCTTTTATGTCGTAATTGACTAGGGTTAACAGTAAGTTTATCTATACTTAATTGTTTTTTTACATAAAAGCCTGTATAAATGCTAGAATTCACGTTGGAAAGTTAGGATACCTCAATGCCAGTTCTAGCTAGCTCAATCAAGTTTGGTACGGACGGCTGGCGGGGCGTGATTGGTGATGAATTCACCTTTGAACGCCTCGCATTGGTCGCGCCAATCGCAGCCAAAGTATTATTTGACACTTATAATTCCACGGTGAATAGCCGGACAATTATTGTCGGTTACGATCGCCGATTTATGGCAGAAGATTTCGCCCGTGCTGTTGCTGATAGTGTCACGAAGATCGGATTTGATGTATTATTGAGCGAAACCTTTGCCCCAACTCCGGCTTTTAGCTGGGCAGCAAAACAACTCAATGCGTTGGGTGCCCTGGTAATTACAGCAAGTCATAATCCGGGAAAATATTTGGGCTTAAAAGTCAAGGGAGCTTTTGGGGGATCGGTGCCCCCAGAAGTAACCCATGAGATAGAAGCGCTTTTGTCTGATGGAGTGCCACCCCCAGCAACTCCAGGCAAAATCGAAATGTTCAACCCTTGGGGCAGTTATTGTCAAGAGCTAGAAGGCAAAGTTGATATTGCCAAGATTCGAGAGGCGATAAACTCAGGTAAACTGACAGTATTTGCCGATGTGATGCATGGAGCCGCATCTGGTGGACTAGCGATGTTGTTAGGGGATCAAGTAAAAGAAATAAATAGCGATCGCGATCCGCTTTTTGGTGGTGGTGCCCCAGAACCTTTACCCAAATACATGAAGCGTCTATTTGAAGTGATGAAGACGCACCGCGAAAGCAATCAAGGTGGTTTAGCAGTAGGATTAGTATTTGATGGAGATTGCGATCGCATCGCCAGTGTCGATGGTGAAGGTAACTTCCTCAGTTCACAAGTATTAATCCCAATATTAATCGACCACTTAACCTTAAGGCGCGATTTTCAAGGTGAAATCGTCAAAACTGTTAGTGGTTCTGACTTAATTCCCCGCGTCGCTGCACTGCATAAGTTATCAGTATTTGAAACAGCCGTTGGTTATAAATACATCGCCGATCGCATGTTAGTATCCCAAGTATTAATAGGTGGTGAAGAATCAGGGGGAATTGGTTATGGGAACCACATCCCCGAACGCGATGCACTGCTATCAGCATTGTACGTACTAGAAGCAATTGTGGAATCAAAGCTGGATTTAGGCGATTATTACCGTTATTTGCAAGAGCAAGCTGATTTTGATTGGGCATACGATCGCATTGATTTACCTCTAGGGAGTATGGACGTGCGATCGCGTCTTTTGCAACAATTGGAAAAAGAACCTTTAACAGAAATTGCCGGACTTGCAGTCATTGATTGTCAAACAATTGACGGCTACAAGTTCCGTCTAGCTGATAATAGTTGGTTGATGATTCGTTTTAGCGGAACTGAACCAGTTTTACGCTTATACTGCGAAGCACCGACACTCGAACAAGTGCATCAAACTCTCGCTTGGGCGAAAGATTGGGCGAATTCTGTTTAACTAAAGTGTAGTAACATAGATATATTTGTCTATGCTACTACTGGTCTGTCAATTTTATTTTGAGGGGTTATGTATACATCTAAAACCCTGTAGAGACGCGAAATTTCGCGTCTCTACAACCCGTCAATTAGTTCTTGACAGACTACTACCAATTGTTAGTTTGGTTTGCTAATAGAGAATCCTAAAGCAAACATCCATCGTGTGAGTGATTATTATGGAGTTAAACAACTTCAGCCTCAGTATTTCACCGGGAACTGAATTACCCGGAGGTTATCTACAGCTAGAACATAACACCCAGTACAACGTAGTTTTGGCTAATAAGCGTGCTATACGTTGTGGTGCCAAGGTCGAAATTGATGGCAAGCATGTGGGAACGTGGCGACTTGAAGAGTATGATTCAATTGTGCTGGAACGCCCCGCTCATGATACTGGACGATTCACGTTTTATAAGTTGGGAAGTGCTGAGGCTACTAAAGTTGGTATCAGCCAACAGGATGCAAATATCGGCTTAGTCAAAGTTACCTTTACTCCAGAACATCAAGTTGAAACACGGTCTTCATCTACTGTAACAAGAGGTTTGGTGTCAGAAGGCACAACACGTTCCTGTAGTGCTGGTGGTACGGGATTATCTGGTGAGAGTAAGCAGCAATTCATCTATGTGCCTGATCTTGATTATGATTATTCAAAAGCTACTGTAATTCACCTGCGGTTAGTAGCAAGAACTCACGAACCGCGTCCTTTGACACCGTTATCGAATCCAGTACCCCCACCAATTCACTTGTAAAAAAACGACGATGACAAGACTTGTGGTTGCCACCGGAAATGCAGGTAAGTTGCGGGAAATGCAAGCTTACTTGACTGATTTAGGTTGGGAATTGACCTTAAAACCTGAGGAATTGGAAGTTGAGGAGACAGGGGACACCTTTGCTGCAAACGCTTGTTTAAAAGCCTCTCAGGTGGCTAATTCGACAGGAAATTGGGCGATCGCTGATGACTCTGGCATGCTTATTGATGCCCTTAATGGCGCACCAGGAGTGTATTCTGCACGTTATGGCAAAACTGACTCGGAACGGATTGCGAGGGTGTTGAGAGAATTGAAGGACGAACCGAATCGACAAGCACAATTTGTGTGTGCAATAGCGATCGCTCGTCCGGATGGAGCGATCGCGCTACAATCTGAAGGCGTTTGTCGTGGCGAAATTCTCGAATCCCCCCGTGGTAATGCTGGTTTCGGCTACGATCCAATTTTTTATGTTCCAGAAAAGAAATTAACCTTTGCCGAGATGACACCAGACTTGAAACGGTCAATTAGTCATCGAGGCAAAGCAATTGAGGCTTTACTTCCCAAACTTCAAAAAGTTAGGAGGAGCGGAGGAGCGGAGGAGCGGAGGAGCGGAGGAGCGGAGGAGCGGAGGAGCGGAGGAGCGGAGTTAGGAATAAAAAGTTTTGGGCTTTGAGTTTTGAATTAAGAATATTCTTCAACTCCTAACTCTAACTCCTAACTCTAACTCTGCTCC
>NZ_JAOWRF010000379.1 GCF_025753815.1 Plectonema radiosum NIES-515
CAATCGACACAACTCTCTCAGAGCCAAGAACTCGGTCTTGCTAAGATCGCGTATTTGGTTTTTCTGAGTCAAGTACATCAACACTGCTTTCTACATATTTACAGTATATAGCGAAAGCTATGTATTTTACAAGGATATTCTAAGGCTTAAAGGCGGTAGGCGAATAAATTCGCACGAGTCGTCGTTCCTCCGCGCTCGCTCAGAGACGCGGTTTCCCAACTTCCCGCATATTTCTTATGAAAGATCCTATAGACAAACGTCGTGGAAAACATCCTCACAGACGTAGCACAGAATCGTCTAATCAAGGGTTGTGGACAACGCATATTTAATTTTCAAATAGGTTGTCTATTAGACATCTGTTGGAAAACATCCTCACAGACGATTCTGTGCTAGGTATAATCAAGGGTTTGGGGCAAGGCATAGTTAATTTATGGAGATGTCTATTGTCTAGATTACAACGGTGCGATCGCGCGATCGCCCATAGGTTGGGTAACGCTTAACCCAATGCCGAAATACTAAAATATTTACACAATAGTAGAGACGTTCGGTTCGGAACGTCTCTACTGTGCTACATACCTACAGCTTGAGCAGCAGCGGGAAACATTGCAGGATCAATCGAAATGCCTAATTTCTCAGCTATACGACGACCATAGGAAACATCTGCGCGGAAAAAATGGCAAAGTTGACGCATCTGGATGTCTTGCCTTGCTTGACTGAGACTGCCAACGATGTTACTAACCAGACGCTCTTGCTGATCAAGAGTCAGTAATCGATAGAGATTACCTGCTTGGGTGTAATCGTCGTTTCCTTGACGATGATCGTAACGATCAACGCTGACATCACCCAGATGTAGAGGTGGTTCAGCATCAGCTGGGCATTCTTTGGGTGTACCCTCAGCACTATTCGGTTCATAGTTAGGAGCGCTACCACCGTTGTTTCCCAATGCCATAAAGCCATCTCGCTGGTAATGCATCACCGGGCATTTAGGTTGGTTGACGGGTAGTTGCTGATAGTTACCACCCAAGCGATACCGTTGAGCGTCTGGGTAAGACATAATCCGAGCTTGAAGCATTTTGTCTGGAGAAAAACTAACCCCAGGAACCACTGCACTAGGACTAAAAGCAGCTTGCTCGACTTCGGCAAAATAATTCTCAGGGTTACGATTTAGCTCTAAAATTCCGACTTCAATTAAAGGATATTCTCCTTGTTTCCAAACTTTCGTTAAGTCAAAGGGATTGTCTGGATGCTTTGACGCTTGCTCCTCTGTCATCACTTGAATACACATGCGCCATTTGGGATAATCTTTTTGGGCGATCGCTTCAAATAAATCGTGAGTCGCATGATCGGGATTTTCTCCTTTAAGTTTGGTCGATTCTTCCTCCGTCAAGGTTTGATGTCCTTGCAAAGTCTTAAAATGAAACTTACACCATACGCGATCGCCTGACTCATTAATTAAACTAAAGGTGTGACTACCAAACCCGTCCATGTGTCGAAAGGTTTTCGGAATTCCCCGATCTGAAAACAAAATCGTTACCTGGTGCAGCGATTCCGGACTGAGTGACCAGAAATCCCACTTTGCATTGTGGTCTTTGCAATTCGTTTGAGGATTGCGCTTTTGGGTATGGATAAAATCAGGAAACTTCAGCGGGTCGCGGATAAAGAAAATAGGGGTATTATTACCTGTAATATCCCAGTTTCCCTCTTCAGTATAAAACTTGATGGCAAAGCCTCTAGGGTCACGCTCGGCATCTGCTGAACCTTTTTCTCCCCCAACTGTAGAAAACCGAAGCAAAACTTCCGTTTTCTTACCAATCTCCGAAAAAAGTTTCGCTTTGCTGTAGCCAATTATATCATTAGTAACAGTAAAAGTACCGAAAGCTGCTGCCCCTTTAGCATGGACAACTCTCTCAGGAATACGTTCTCTGTTAAAATGAGCCAGCTTTTCCATCAGGTGGAAATCCTGCATTAATACAGGTCCACGCTGTCCAGCTGTGAGTGAATTCTGGTTATCGGCAACAGGGATACCGTCAGCAGTTGTCAATTTTTGCGGTTCAGTCATGGGTAAAAAAGTTCGAGGGTTAAGTTACTCAGATTGCCCTACATCACTGCATTGGTGTGCAAATAAATCGACACGAACCAATATCAGTTAACTCATAGTCATATCGAGTATGTATATAAATCATACTTGCTATGATTACGATTGGCAACAAATTTTTCGATCTTTAGGAGCGCTGATGAAAGTGAAAGTTAGGTTATGGGGGTAAAACTAATTCATAAAAAATTAAATTAGTCAAGTTAATATTTAACAATTGTGGCGATAAAGGTTTCGGCACAAACTACAAGCAGATAGCAGAAGTCACAAATGATGAGTTTTTACCTCAGTAAGCACCACCCAGCCCAACTCAACCGTTATACACTTATTCATTTTTCCTTTGTTGACTTTTAGCTGGTAAAGAAGTATAATTATATTCGCCTAGAAGGGGAGTAGCTGCTGGCAAAAAGACTTCAAACAAAGCCAGCGCATCTGAATCAACATACTGGCGATGAGCCTGGTTTGGATGGCAAGTATTTAGATATTTGAAAGCGAGACCTTCACTGAGTTCACACAAAAAAGTGTGAAGCTTAGTGAAGTTTCGCAACTCTCATTTAGCTTCACACAGGAAAAAAATCCTTAGGAGCAAGAGAAGAGTGTTAACAGGTTTTACCGCAGCTTTATTATTAATTACAGTTTCCGAGTTAGGAGATAAAACCTTTTTTATTGCCGTTATTTTAGCGATGCGTCACTCACGACAGCTAGTATTAATCGGTGCGATCGCGGCTTTAGCTGCAATGACAATAATTTCTGTCGTAGCAGGGCAAGCGATATCTTTCTTGCCAAAGCTTTATATTCATTACGCAGAAATTGTTTTATTTATCGGCTTTGGTATCAAGCTGCTATATGACGCAAATCGAATGCCGGCTTCGAGTTGTGATGCAGAAGTAGTAGAGGAGGCAAAAGAAGCAGTAGAACAGGCAGAAAAGCAACTGCCGAAGAAAAAAACACCACTGTCAATTATAGTAGAAACCTTTGTATTAACATTTATGGCAGAGTGGGGCGATCGCACACAATTTGCCACCATTGCTCTAGCTGCTAGCAACAACCCTTTTGGTGTAACCGTCGGTGCTATATTAGGACATTCTATTTGTGCAGTCATTGCCGTCAGTTGTGGACGACTCATCGCTGGAAGAATTAGCGATCGTCAACTTACCCTAATTGGTGGATGCTTATTTATCGTGTTTGGTGTAATAGCAGCGATGGAAGGGAGTTAGGAGTTAGGAGTTAGGAGTTGGGAGTGGGGAGTTGGGAGTTAGGAGTTGGGAGTTGGGAGTTAGGAGTTGGGAGTTGGGAGTGGGGAGTTGGGAGTTAGGAGTTAGGAGTTAGGAGTTAGGAGGAGCGTGGTTAGTTGTCCCCCCACTCCCCCACTCCCCCACTCCCCCACTCCCCCACTCCCCCACACCACGCTTCCTCACGGCTTAGGAGAAGCCGTCGGACTGGTGGGTGAGGCTGTTGCTTGTTGGTTAATTTGGTCTTTGTATTGAGCAGGTGCTAAAGTGGCAGCTTTGTCAAATAAAGGTTTTGCCTCTTCAATTTTGCCTTGTTCTTTGATGAGCAACGCCTTTGCCAAAACCGGGCGAAAATCTTTAGCATCGCTTTTAATTGCTTGATCGTAAATAGAGAAAGCTTGAGTGTAGCGTTTTTGGGAAGCGTAGACGTTGCCCAAAAGTACTTGCACAGCGATCGCATCCACACTTCCCGGTTGAATTTTATTTACCTGAGTTGAGGTAGTGAGGGTATCTTGCAGCAAACCGATCGCCGCTTCGGGGCGTTTTTGAGATAATAAAAGAGCCACCATTCCTTGTAAAGCTTCAATATCCCCCGGTTTCGTTGCCAAAACAGAACGATAAGCTTGAGCTGCTCCTTCTTTATCGCCTATTTGCTGTTTTGCTTGCGCTAGTAGCACCGCGTATTTCGTTTGTTCTGGATTTAGCTTGACTAATTTTTCTAAGGGTTCGATTACCGCTTGAATGTCAGCTGGCTGAATTTCACCTTTTCCTTTTTGACTCAGCAGCTGTAACCTAGCTTGTAATAGCCCCTTAAGCGCGGCTTGATTTTCTGGTTCGCGTTGCAAAACTAATTCATAACCCCGTACTTCGTCTTCCACCTTTGATTTTGGATCAGAAGCAGGCGAAGGCGCAACTTTGCCGGTGGTGGTGTTCTGAGTTTGGCGTTGCGTATCATTAAATGCCGTAATTAAGGGAACCACAGAAACCCCGACAAAAGCAAGCACTGCCACAAACAGCACTACTTGAACCATCCAACGATTGCCTTTTTGAGACACAAAACCGTCCTTCTTCTGAATAATGACATTATCAGTAACACAAATGCGAAAGTTAAAAATTTTAAAATTTTACGGAATACGGGTATTTAGCTGTGAAATTTATAACAATTAGCAATTTACACTGCTAAAGTAGGTGATGATTTTCGGGGAAATCCTCTGAAATTGTAGCTATGTTAAGCTGTCGAAACTAGTGTAAAAGCGTTAAATTACACATTTAGTATCTAAATGAGAAGTTTAGCGTTTAGAGTATCACACAGAGCGCCATATGCGTGGCTAACTTGAAAGAAATATACTTTTAAGCGCCGCACAAACGCTCTTTTCAGCTGCCTTAGTAAAATCCCACAATGGGATGTGTCTCCTAAGCAAGGAGTTTATATGAATTCCGACCTGATGCCGTCGTCTGAACCGTCCAAATCTGCTTCTAATCAAGATCCAACTCGTATAGAAGCCGCAAATCAAGTTGAAACTGAAAAACCAGCCCACGTCTCTAAGCCTGAGAATTCTTCCGTTGACCCCAGCGAGACTGTCTCAGACGCATTAGGGAATCGGCAGCAACCGATTCCCCCTCCCAGCGAACCAATGCAATATCGAGCGATCGGCTTAGTCCGAGGTCGCTACGTTGCTAGTGATGAACAATTCACTCAAGGAATGTTGTTGACTAGAGATGGTGTAGAACTCAATGCCGTCCTTTTAGGTCGGATAATGAGTTTAGTTAAGAATCATTTAGATTTAGAAAAAGAACATTTGTGGGTAGTATATCCGCGTACAAGGCAAGAAAATGATGCACTGCACCTACAAATTGTCGGGGTTTGGGAGCCAGAAAACCTGGCGAAACATTACTCAGAAGATGAAAATCAAGACTCCAAGTCAGAAGAATTAGTTTCTAGTCATGAACCTTCATCAGAATCGGCAGAAACTACGAGCGATCTTACACCTTCATCAGAAATTACAGATGGTGGTTTTTCGGTTCGTGGTGAAGTAGTTTACCAGTCTTTTGACGCTAAAAGCTTGGTGGTCAAGATTAAACAAGCCCCCCGCAAGACAGATGACAAACCCAAGTATTTCAAGTTGAAACTTACGGGTGTACTTGGGACAAAAGCTGTCGGTAAGTTTTGGGACTTCCAAGCAAAGCGAGAAGCTGATTTATTGATGATCGAAAACGCTACGGCGATCGCTGATTTGCCCAAAAAACGCAGACCACCTGAAAAAGGCGGTTTCCGTGGTGGCGGTGGCGGTTTCCGTGGTGGTGGTGGCGGTGGCGGTGGCGCTGGCGGCAGAAAACCATATCCGCCCAGACGCAGTAGCGGCGAAACCCCCCGCCCAATCAAGAAAGGCGAGTCCTCGCCAGTGCCAAATCCCGTACCCAAAGCACCGGCTCCTAAGCCAATAATACGACCGAAGCCGCAGGAGTAGAGGAAGCGTGGTGGGGGGGAGGGGGGGAGTGGAGGAAGCGTGGTGTGGAGGACAAGGAGAATAATTCTTCTTTCCCCCCCTCTCCCCATCCCCCCCTCTC
>NZ_JAOWRF010000163.1 GCF_025753815.1 Plectonema radiosum NIES-515
CCTAGATTATGACTTCCGCAGAAAGAAACCCCGCTTTTGAATCTTTACTTATTTACCTCAGACAAAGCCGGGGCTTTGATTTTACAGGTTATAAGCGCTCGACTTTGATACGTCGGGTGCAAAAGCGGATGCAGTTATTGGGACTAGAAGGCTTTAGCGATTACACGGATTATCTGGAAGTATATCCAGAGGAATTCAATTTTCTGTTTAACACTATTCTGATCAACGTTACCGCCTTTTTTCGGGATGCCTCAGTCTGGGAATTTCTGCAAGAGCAAGTGCTGCCCAATCTAATTAAAGGTAAAGCAGATTCTGAACAGATCCGGGTGTGGAGTGCTGGCTGTGCTTCTGGTGAGGAGGCTTATACTTTAGCAATGCTGATGGCTGAAAGCTTGGGAACCGAGCAATTTCGTCAGCGGGTAAAAATTTACGCCACGGATCTGGATGAAGAAGCGCTGAGTCAATCTCGTCAAGCTCTCTATTCTGCCAAAGATATCCAAGGGCTTCCACCTGAACTAATTACCAAATATTTTGAGCCAACGGGAAACCGCTATGTCTTCCGTCACGATTTGCGGCGATCGGTGATTTTTGGTCGTCATGATTTGCTGCAAGATGCGCCAATTTCTCGCATAGATTTACTGGTGTGTCGCAATACAATGATGTACTTCAATGCTGAGACGCAGACGCGGGTTTTAGGTCGCTTTCATTTTGCCTTAAATGATACAGGCTATCTATTTTTGGGTAAAGCAGAAATGCTATTAACTCACTCTAATTTATTCACTCCTTTAAATTTAAAGCATAGGATATTTACGAAGGTGTCTTCTGCAAATATACGCGATCGCCTTTTGGTTTTGGCGCAAGTCGGCGACCAAGAAGCAAACAATCAATTTTCGCGCCACATCCGGATGCGAGAGCTTGCTTTTGATAGTGCACCAGTTGCTCAAATAGTCATTGATATCAATGGCAATGTGGTGTTAATTAATGAACAGGCTCGGACTATGTTTGGTCTGTCACCCAAAGATTTAACTCGTCCTTTCCAAGATTTGGAAGTTTCTTACCGACCGATAGAATTGCGATCGCTTATTGAGCAAGCTTACACCGAACGTCACTCGATTACGCTGACAAATGTAGAGCGCAATTTACCCACAGAAATACAATATCTAGATGTACGGGTTGTACCTTTGCTCGACAATGGGAATAAAGCATTGGGTGTGAGCATTGCTTTTCATGATATTACTCATTACATTCAACTACAAGACGAATTGCAACACTCTCGACAAGATTTAGAAACCGCAAATGAAGAACTCCAATCCACTAACGAAGAATTAGAAACCACTAACGAAGAACTCCAATCTACTAACGAAGAATTAGAAACCACCAACGAAGAACTCCAATCCACTAACGAAGAATTGGAGACAATGAATGAAGAACTCCAATCGACAAATGAGGAATTACAAACAATTAATCACGAACTGAGTCAGCGAACAACAGAACTCAACCGCACAAATGTTTTCTTAATTTCCATTCTCAGAAGTATGCAAACGGGAGTAGTGGTGATTGACAACAGCTTCAACATCTTAATTTGGAATTACATGTTAGAGGATATGTGGGGTTTGCGGAGTGATGAAGTGTTGGGCAACTCTTTATTTAGTTTAGACATCGGTTTGCCTGTCGAGCAATTGCGAATGATGATTCGCAATTCGATATCGGGACGCAGACAGTTTCAAGAATTGATTATAGATGCGATGAATCGTCGGGGCAAACAAATAAAATGTTATGTGGCTTGTACTCCTCTATTTGGTGTTCATATAGAAGGAGCTATATTAGTGATGGCAGATGTAGAAAAAGTCAACAGTATGGTTTCTGCTAAAGAAATTGAAGAACGGCAACGGCAACAGAGCTAAGATGAGTGGAAAATATTATAAATGACGATAGGGAAAAATTTAGAACAAGCGATCAAACAAGCGCATGAAAGATTAAATAATCTGTTGCAGCGTGCCGAATACACAAAAAAGCACTATAAAGATATTTCTCAGAGAGAGCTTTTTACGGAAGCGATCGCCGAAATTTCCATTTCTCTAGAAGAACTACAAGTGTTGGGAGAGGAACTACAACAACAAAATGACGAGTTGGTAGCTACCAGGCATCTTGTAGAAGCCGAACGGCAGCGTTATCAAGATTTATTTGACTTTGCCCCGGATGCTTACTTCGTCACTGACACTAATGGCACAATTCAAGAAGCAAATCATGCCGCAGCGCAGTTATTGAATGTGCGTCAATCTTATTTCATTCGCAAACCACTTTTGGTTTTCGTGCATCCAGCACATAGACCAAAATTTCGTGAACTTCTGACAGAGTTGCAGCAAGAAACAAAAATTTGCTCACATCAAACTCAGATATTTCACCAAGATGGAAAAATCGACTTTCCGGCAGAAGTAACTGCGAGCAAAGTGGAGGGTGATGGTAAACCAGTTAGCCTGCGTTGGTTGTTAAGAGATATTACCGAACGTCAGCAGACACAACAAAAAATCCGCGAACAAGCTGCCTTGATAGATATTACCACAGATGCAATTATCGTGCGAGATTTGCAAAACCAAATTTTATTTTGGAACAAAGGTGCAGAGAATTTATACGGTTGGCAAACTGAAGATGTTACGGGATATGAGGAAATTTTTTCTCAAGATTCGTTAGAAATAGAAGCCGCACTGAAAACCGTTGTTGAGTCTGGCTCGTGGCAAGGGGAATTACGTAGATATACTAGAAAAGGTAAAGAACTGATCGTTGCCACCCGCTGGACATTGATGCGTGATAACGCAGATTTACCTAAGTCTATCCTCAGCGTTGATACTGACATTACGGAGAAGAAACAACTAGAATTACAAGTTCTCCGCGCTCAACGCTTGGAAAGCTTAGGCACTCTCGCTAGTGGCATTTCTCACGACTTGAACAATATATTTACGCCAATTATGACAGTAGCACAACTGCTGCCGATGAAACTGAAGAATCTCGACGAGCGATCGCTTGAGATGCTCGATTTACTCGAAAGCAGTGCTAAACATGGGGCTGATTTAGTCCAGCAAATTTTATCCTTTGCGCGTGGTTCTGAAGGCAAGCGGAGTACTATGCAACCATCGTACCTACTAGAAGATATCGCGCAGATAATCAAAGGGACATTTCCCAAATCTATCAATCTCAACATCGACATAGCACCAGATTTGCTCACTGTAGTTGGGGATGCTAGTCAACTACATCAGGTCTTCATAAATCTTTGCCTGAATGCTCGTGATGCCATGCCCAATGGGGGGGATTTAAGTATTTCTGCTGTCAACCTGTGTATTGATGCTCTATGCGCCAAAATGAATAAAAAGGCAAAAGTTAGCTCTTACGTTTTAATTACCATTACCGATACAGGAGTTGGCATTTCCCCAAAAATCATAGATCGCATTTTTGACCCCTTTTTCACTACCAAGGATATAGGCAAAGGTACTGGACTGGGCTTGTCAATCGCGATCGGTATTATTAACAGCCACGGTGGTTTTTTGGATGTATCCAGTGAGGTAGGGCTTGGCAGCCAGTTTCAAGTATACCTGACAAGCAGCGACAGAACTATAATCCAACCAGTGGATGAGATGGAACTGTTAACAGGAGAGGGACAATTGATTTTGGTTGTTGATGACGAAGCAGCTATCACCCAAATTACCAAAACCACACTAGAAATCCACAATTACAGGGTATTAACCGCAGAAGATGGCATTGAAGCACTTGCTCTCTACAATCAGTACAAACAAGAAATTAGGGTAGTGCTAATGGATATTATGATGCCCTCAATGGCTGGAGCAACTGCCATCCGCACTTTGCAAAGAATGAATCCGCAAGTGCAAATTATTGCCATGAGTGGATTAGTATCTGCTGAGTCATTAGCGCAAGCAAGAGGTGCTGGCATTCAAGGATTTTTACTGAAACCCTTCAGCGCTAAGGACTTGTTGAATATTTTGCAGGGAGTGTTGGTGATGGATTGAGGGGGATGGGGGGATGGGGAGGACGACTTGCAATACGGTTGGTGTTAACGTATGTAGAGACGTTGCACTTGCTAGTCTCTACAAGGGTTTTGGGTTCACAAATATTCTTAACCGAACCGTATTGGGACGACTTTGGCACAAGCAGAATAACTTCTAACTCCTGCCTGAAGCCGGACTGCTTCCGCATTTCATAGATTCCAGCCGAAAGCATTAGCGATTTGTGCTGCTAATTATAGGGCAATACCGTTGGTGTTAAGCTCCAGATCCTTGTAGAGACGTAAGCTAGCTACGTCTCTACATATATGCCATTTTTAGACCACTAATTTATTAACACCAACTGTATTAGACATCTGTTGGAAATGAACTATGCGTTGCCCCAAACCCTTGTAAAGACGTAGCACAGAATCGTCACAATAATTGTTTTCCAACAGATGTCTATTGAATTATAGGGGGTTGAAGGGTGAGCGCGATCGCGATCGGTATACCCATTTGAGCAGATAGTCAGTCCAAAGGCTGTCTTAACAGTTGTGCTGCTGTGTAGCCGAAAATTTTTTCTGCTCCTTGGTTAAACAAGGTTATGCGTTGGTTGCTATCAATCGAAATAATTGCATCATCGGCAATTTCTACAATTCCTGCAAATTGAGTTTGAGAGTTTCGCAATGCTTCTTGTGTGCGTTGACCCTCATTCAGTTCTAATTGAAGTGGAATCCTAGTTATGTCATTCTTGCTAGCAGCATCAGGTTGGTGGGTTTGGGCAAGACGCTGCCGTAATTTAATCCTTTCCAGACGATTGATAATGCGAGTGACAAGTTCTGGTCCGATGATTGGCTTGGTTACAAAGTCATCTGCACCGACTGTAAACACCCGATTAATAATATTAGCATCGTTATGAACTGTCAAAAATAATATCGGCAATTCACCCCAGCGTGGATCGTTGCGTACTACCTGGCAAATTTCCATACCGTTGATATCCGGCATTTCCACATCCAAAATCAGAAAATCTGGCTTTATAGATTCCAGAGTTTCCCAAAAGCGTTGCGGATCGTTGAGGGTTGTGACCTTGATTCCCCAAGGAGTCAGCAATACTTGTAACAGCGGACCTATTTTTGGATCGTCGTCTACAGCTAAAACATGAGCTTCTGCATCAGGTGCATGTTCCAATACTTGTTTCACCGCTTGTAATATCTGTGCAACGGGTAAGGGTTTTTGTAAAAAGGTGTGTCCACCGTGACGAGCAACTTGCAATCGATGGCTAAAATCGCTAAGTTCTGTAAATACGATCACTGGGACTGGGGGTTTGCGGTCTTTCAACAGGGAAAGTAAGCGCAAGCTGTCTTCATCAACTGGGGAAACGCTGGGATCTAATAGTACTACGCTGGGATGTTCTTCGTACAATTTCTGGATAGCGGTTTCAATATCGATCGCGATCGCAACTTTGAAATTTGAGTTTGCATCAATTGCAAGTTGCTCTGCAAGCAAGCGATCGCGATCCACCACCAAGAGTATTGGGTATTCATCTTCTGGAAGTGAACACGAAACAGTCTCATCCTGATTTCGCTCAATTTCCTGACGCAAAAGCTCTACCCAACTTTGAAACTGCGTCGTTTGGGCTTTAATCAAAACTTTATCCGTTTTCAGTAGATACTCAATTTTTCTTGCCAACTTTGAACCTAGAGGAAAGCCAAAAGTACCTAACGATCCTGCTAAACTATGAGCTTCTTGAAATGCTTGTTTGCGGAGTTCTTGATTCAAAGCATTGTCACTAGATGCAACAGCAGCTTCCTCCAACACAGTCACCTGTTCACCTACCCTTCCTTTAAATCGGTTCCAAACTCCAGCGATCGCTAATAATGTCTGCTTTGGAGTGGGG
>NZ_JAOWRF010000309.1 GCF_025753815.1 Plectonema radiosum NIES-515
CGAAGCGTTGAAAATGGAAAATTGGGAATTGGGTAATTTATAATTGGGTAATTGAAAATTGAAAATTGGTAATTATATTTATTCCCCACTCCCCACTCCCCACTCCCCCCTCCCTACTCCCCATACCCCATTCCCCACTCCCCACTCCCTACTCCCCACTCCCCATTACCTACTTTTCGGTACAAATATCAAGTAAGTACCTCCCAATCCTTCGACAATTGTGCGGGTATTTGCCGCGATCATTTTCTGGTAGGTTTCTCCCTCGCTTCCTGGTTCACCTAAACCATCGGTAAAAAGTTCCCTTTGGGAAACTTTGACTCTCGCTTGTCTTGCTACAGACTCAATTAAATTCGGGTTGATTGTCGTTTCGGCAAAAATTGTCGGCACTCTCGCTTGCTTGATATTATTTACTAAGCCTTTAAGACGCGCATCTGTTGGTTTTCCTTCGGTGCTGATGTCTTCTAGCGTGCCTTTGAGTGAAAGTCCGTAAGAAGAAGCGTAATAACCCATTGCATTATGAGTTGTAAATAATTGGCGTTGATTGGGGGGAATAGTTGTAATGGTTGACTTAACCCAATTATCGAGCTGAGTTAGCTCACTTTTGATTTGTCGGGCATTACTACTATAAAGGGCTGCGTTTTTTGGTGAGACTTTTTCTAGGTTGCGGCTGATGACATCCACCATTGCGATCGCATTCTTGATATTATGCCAAACATGAGGATCGTTTATCTTGCTATTTTGCTCAACCTGCTGTGGTTTGGGAACCGCAACTTGACCTACTGCAATTTTCGGTGTACGGTTTTTACTAGCTTTAATCAATCTAATCAAACTCGGTTCCAGATTGTAACCGTTGTATAAAATTAGGGAAGCCGTCTGCATCGTTTCCCGGTCTTCCGGCTTTGGTTGATAAACGTGCGGATCTGCTTCTGGGGGAATCAAGCAAGTCAGATTAACTGAGTTTCCCGCCACTTGTCTAGTCAAATCACACAGTACGCTTGTAGTCGCTACTACTTGAGGTAAGTTATTATTTCTACTACTGGTTTGCGTGAAAGCGGTGTTTCTATTTTGATTACAGCCAGCGAATCCAATCGCTAGAGCAAGAAAGGCAAGTCGCAGGGAATTACTTGATGGTGTTTTTTTTGACATCACTAACTCCTCTCGGCGCTACAATAACGATAATCTTTATCATCTTGGTGAAGTGAAATACCAGCATTTTGAAGACTTGGTTGTCAAATACTGAAGCGTTAACGCACTCGCAAAATCTTAGCTTCGGTGAGGGTGAGAATAAGATAATGAAGGCGTGTAAAGCATAATTCCCGTTTTTTCAAACAGCAATTATGCTGAATAAAGCTAGTGTGGCGCAAAAATCGCAAATTGACTCAAATAACGCAGCTAATGTTGCGAATGTGGTGATATGGCGCGTATTACTCATACAAGTTGATTTAACAAACCAAGTCGGGCATCTGTTGGAAATTGTAGCAGTGCCATTCACACTCAAGCAAAATAAATAGGGGCACAACGTCCCGCTGTACCCCTACTAGACATCTCCAGAAATTAATGATGCGTTATCTGAACCCCAAGAGACTATTCTGTGCTACGTCTCTACATTCATTTTCAAATAGGTTGTCTACTGCATAACTTATAACTTTTTAAATGCCTACAAATGGTAGCTTACCTTGCAGGAGCTGAGAATTAGCTTGAACGCAACTAGGGCAACTACAACCAAGTTGATCTTTGATAGGATTAGATTCTTGAGTCAAGTTTAGTGTCATCGATTCGGCAATTGGTTGTGTAGATACCAAAGTAACCTGTTCCGTAGCAGGTGCATTCACAATTGACGCTGCCGCAGGTAAGGCAAGCATCAATATTGATGCTACAACTACAGGAAAGGCAAGCAAAATCAATTTTGCTATCTTCATAAATTTATAGATTACAGAGGGTGTTGCAGATACAGCATATCCCAATAAATTGTTTACCATCAACTCAAAGGTAAAAACTCAAACAGATATTTCGTAAATGCGTAGCACTTGCGGTCATGCGATCGCGCTCCTAATTGCTTCATGACCGCTAAAGCTTCTAAAGCTCATGCTGTTTTCATTACTTGAGCACCGTAGCTTTCAAGAATAAAGCTTTACTTTTCTTAAATGTTTGTAATTTATTATGCCTGCCTTTTGTTTCCGGGAACATAACACCGTATTTCCACGGTCAAGCACCTGTTAGTGCCATAAGCAAACCGTAATTATACGTTAAAATTACCGCATAATTTGGGTTTACGGCTGATTGCGGTTTATTAAGTTATACAGCTTGAAGTTATCATCCACACTTACACACTTACTTCCTATGGCTCAGTCTTATTCTGGTCAAGACTTACGAAGGCAACATTTTGCAGGACAGGATTTAAGAGGACGTGACTTTAGCGATGCAGACCTTCGAGAAGCAAATTTTGCTGGAGCAACGCTTTATAAGGCAAATTTTAGCGGTGCAAATGTTCGAGGAGCAAACTTTACCACAGCAAAGCTTGATAAGGCAGATTTTAGCAATGCAAAGATACAAGGGGCAAACTTTCACCAAGCAAAGCTTCGAGCTACCAAATTTCTTAAAGTCTCAGTCGATGATACAAATTCACTCCCCAGCGTGGATTTCAGTAAAGCCGAGATTCAAGGAACAAACTTCACCGATGCTTTCCTTAATCATGCTGACTTTACTGGAGCGCAAGCAGGTTTAACTCGTTTTTGGTCATTTATTTTATACGGTATACATATATTTTTGTGTTTAATTTCAGGGTTTACAGCAACTATAAGTATTACATTTTTAATATATTTTTTTAGAACCTCTAGCAAAAAACCATCCTTTTTGGATTCAATCTTTATAGGAATTACTTCAATTGTTATTATTGTAACTTTACGCACGTTTTTGCTAAACTTCTTTCGTCAATTTGTGTCTACCTCTCGTTGGTTGGGAATTATTGCAATCATTATCGTGTTTGTTGTTGCATTTGTGATAGCAAAGACAAGTGAAGAAGAAGATTTTAGTAGTTTTATTATGACGGGAATCTTATTGTTTTTAATTTTAATAATTACAACAAATGCTGCAACAATATTTGCAGGTGTTGAAGACTTGCTTCCTAAACCATTAGGGAATATTATTCAAAATTTGGGCAGGAAATCAATAAATAACCCAAATGGCACTAATGGCACATGGATTTCAATGGTTCTTACATCTATAGTTGGAGCGATTTTTGGTTGCTGGTTTTCTCGATCAGCAATTAATGAAAATCCTCAATTTAATTGGCTTTGGAAGATGTACCTTTTGCTTGCTACTACCGGAGGTACTACCTTTAATCAAGCTGATCTAACTAACGCTGTTTTCACCTCCGCAAATCTCAAAGGTGGAAATTTACAAAATGCCATAATTACAGGAACTCTCTGGTATAGAGGAAAGTCTTTAGAACGCGCTCGTGTTGGAAATAATTATCTCAAGCTTCCTCAAGTTAGGGAATTGGTTGTAAGACTAGATGGAAAAGGTCAAAATTTTAATAATCTAAATCTCGAAGGCATTAATTTGGAGACACCAAATTTATCAAAGGCATCAAATTTATTAGAGCGAACAAATTTATCATCTGCGAGTTTTGTTGGAACAAATCTCAATAAAGCTAATCTGCAAAGCGTGAATCTGGAAAAAGCAAATTTAAAGCAAACTAAACTAAATGGCGCAAACTTAACGAAAGCTTGTTTAACCGGAGCTATTATAGAGGATTGGAATATCGATCAAACAACAATCCTCAGCAATGTAAAATGCGAATTTATATTTTTGAATGAGCATCCTGACCCTAATAGTGGTATACAAAAGCGTTTACCCCACCCTCCAAACATTTTCAAACCTGGAGATTTCGAGAAAATTTTTATTGGAGAACGTAATACCGTTCAATTGTTTATTCGTCATGAGCAGAATAGACAAGCTTTGACTGCTGCGTTTGAGCATTTGATAAAAAATAATCCAGATATCACACCTGAGGATTTTCGAGAGTTCAGGAGGATAGATGATAATGTTTTAGTTACAATCAGAGTTCCCCAATATACCTTTGAAGGTGTTGTAGAACAGGAGTTTGAACAGGTATATCAACAAGTTAAGCAAGAGAGTCCGTCAAATTCTCGGTCAGGAGAATTTGAGAATCAACCTTTGTTTGAGTTTATCCTGAGACTAATTAACACAATTGGAGAGAATATGAACGAGAAACGCGAAATTAATATTCATGGTAATAACAGCAGGTACATTGAAAATAATGGGAGTTATGTAGAACGAGATTACATCAATATGAGTCAGGATTTGACTAAAGCAGCATCTCAAATTCAAGACCTGATTGAACAGTTGCAAAAACGTGGTGTAACGGTTGATGTTGCTCAAACGCAAGTAGCCGAAAACATAGCTACTCAGGCTAAGAATGATTCAACGATGAAAGAAAAATTAGCGAAGTGGGGACAATCGTTAGGAGACGCAACAGTAAGTGATGTAGTGAAAAGTGTTGTTAAACTTGCAATTCGTTCAGCAGGAATTCCATTGCCTTGAGGGACTTCCAAAAAATAAAATCTCCATTTATTAAGAAGAATAACCATTAGACATCGACCGAATTGAACTATGCGTTGCCCCAAACCCTTGTAGAGACGTAGCAGTGCTACGTCTCTACATTGTTTTCCACCAGATGTCCATTTGACCATAGGAATAATTCTCCATTTTCACCACCAGCAGCAAGTAATTTGCCTTGGGGATGCCAAGCTAGACAGGAAAAGCCTGCTGATGCACCTGTGAGAACTTGCGATACTTGCTTGGCTTGATTCCACAAACATAGCCAGCCATCACTAGCAGCAGAAGCGAGAATAAAGCTGTTGGGTGCAAAGGCGATCGCCTGAATTACATCCACATGATTTGTTAACACTGTCGCTTCCCATCCCAAAGCTTCATCTTCTAGCTTTTCCCACGCGACAATCCCTTCAACGCTGGAAGAAGCCAAAATCGGCGCACCTACTTTGGTGGTAGCTTCTGACCATGCCAAATGGCGAATTTTACCAGGAAAACCACGCATTACCCAAGGGTCGGGATTATCCCATTCTAACACGGTGACGCTGCGATCCATGTTACCAGAAGCCAGAAATTTACCATCGGGCGACCAAGCCATAGCTACACTGACAGTAGGCATTTCCAGGAAATATGGTTCTTCATTCCAATCTTGAGAATTCCATACTTTTACACCGTGATAACCGCTAACGGCTAAGTATTGTCCATCACTTCGCCAATCAATAGCTAATACTGAAGAATTTTCAAAATTTAGCGTGACAACTGTTTCCCCTAAGTCGGCATTCCACACTTGTACGTAACGCCCCAAACTAAAAGCTAACTGATTGCTAGTATGACTCCAAGCCAGCTTGTCAACCCAAGCAGGAGCATTTTCCAAAGTAGTAATTAATTCACTTTGCCGCCAAATTTTCACCCGTCCGTCCTGTCCCCCAACGGCACAGAATTGCCCATCTGCGGAAAAGGCTACACAGTTTAGTGATTCACCGTTACCAGCTTGCAAAGTTGCTAAATCGCCATCTTGCCAAAGTGCGACTTCCCCAGCAGCTGAGGTTGCAGCTAAAGTTATGTTATCAGGCGACCAGGCGATCGCTGTCACATAATCTGAAAGCATCCCGGAAAAGTGCTGCTCGAATTCGTTGGAATTAGCGGTGTTCATTTTGGGAGTGGGGGAGTGGGAGAAGCGTGGTGTGGAGGAAGCGTGGTGTGGGAGTAATTTTAAATTGTTCTTCCCCCCCTGTCCCTATCCCCC
>NZ_JAOWRF010000020.1 GCF_025753815.1 Plectonema radiosum NIES-515
GACAAGGGGACAAGGGGGACAGGGGGACAAGGGGGACAAGGGGGACAAGGAGATAAAGGAACAAATTCTTTCTCCCACTCTCCCCATCCCAAGAACTCTCCCCATCCCCCCATCCCCCACTCTCCCCATCTCCCTGGTTAAAGGCAACTTACGTATTAGACGCAAATAGCGCAAAGGTATAAATGAAGTTACATATGCAACCTAAATTAATTATTCATGGAGGAGCTGGGAGTTCTCTCCACGGTAAAGGGGGAGTAGAGATAGTGCGGCGATCGCTCTATAAAGTAGTAGAGGAAGTTTATTCTCTTTTACTTTCTGGTGCAAGAGCTTCGGAAGCGGTGGTGCGGGGTTGTCAAATGTTGGAAGATGACCCCTGCTTTAATTCTGGTACTGGTTCGGTGCTGCAATCTGATGGTCAAATCCGCATGAGTGCTTCTTTGATGGATGGGACAACGCAAAGCTTTAGTGGTGTGATTAATGTTTCACGGGTGCAAAATCCGATTGAATTGGCGCAATTTTTACAAAATTCACCCGACCGAGTGCTGTCAGATTACGGCTCTGCTGAACTAGCGCGGGAAATGCAAATTCCCAGTTACAACGCTTTAACTGAGTTGCGGTTGCAAGAGTGGATGCAAGAACGCCAAGATAATTTTAAAAGAACGATGGCTGGGGTGGTGGCAGAACCGGAATTGCTGGAAACTACCAACGCCCGACGTGGCACCATAGGCGTGGTAGTATTAGATACTCATGGCAGACTTGCTGTTGGCACTTCCACAGGTGGTAAAGGCTTTGAGCGGATTGGGCGCGTCAGTGATTCTGCGATGCCTGCGGGTAATTATGCTACAGTGAAAGCTGCCGTAAGTTGTACGGGTATTGGTGAAGATATCATTGATGAGTGTTTGGCACCAAAGATTGTGATTCGGGTTACAGATGGGATGTCTCTCAAAGATGCGATGCAGCGTTCATTTACCGAAGCAAAAAACCACAAGCGGGATTTTGGAGCGATCGCTCTTGATGCGGATGGAGCGATCGCTTGGGGTAAAACCTGCGAAGTTTTGCTTGCAGCTTACCACGATGGCGAAAAGATTGCTGATACTTTGGAATGGACTGGGGATGATCTGATAGGTTATTGCTGAATCAATTTCAGCGCTGAAGCTATAATTGATAACGTCCTTAAAAAGCTTCAAGCGCCGCTTTTTTCAACGCTAATTGATATGCTTGTTGCAGAATATCGATTAATTCTGCTCTCTGTAATTGACGCTCCCACGGCTTTAATCCGTGGGATTATCTATTTATCCAGCCAACTTGTACTCTTAAAAGAACACAAGCGATCGCTCTTGATGAAGTAACCAATTACTCAGCGATTAAAGCGGTCAAATATCCGAGAATTGTAGCTCTACATCCTCTTTCGGAAGTCCTTTAGAAGATATTCTAAAAGTCGAAACTAGTTAAAAATTATACGAGCCGTCTGACCATAATACCAATCATAGCGATGTAGATAAAAGTCTCAGACGTTTCTCCTAATCTTTCGTAGTCCTTGCTTAAGCCCCGACACCAATTAAGCAATTCCATTTGTTCTCTCGACAACACTCTTGGGTCTTTGATGTCAGAGAAATACTCGACTAAACTTTGTTGAATAGACTTGATTTATGTCATTTTTAATGGCTTTTACTGACGAGGAAAATTTGCAATAGCATCGGCAGATTTGGTATCAAAGCCCTGAAACATAAAGCCTATTCCTTGAGACTTTCAACTATAGCGTTGCTGTTATCTCAATACGGTTCGGTTAAGAATATTTGTGAACCCAAAACCCTTGTAGAGACTTATCTTGTGCAACGTCTCTACATCCGTTAACCGAACCGTATTGGCTGTTATCTTACTTATCTGTCAAGTGCAGTTTTCCTACGGGTTCTTACGCCTATCTTGTTCTATTTGTCAAGCTCTCATAATACCAAATTCAATCAGCTTATCTGGAAAGTCCTCAAGGATTGACCGGAAATAAAGCACAATTTCGTCAAAGATGCTTGGCTGATTCAACCTTACCTCTACGCTTAAGACTAAGGAGATACAAAAACCATACATCCGAAAATTTTGTCTAGTTCCATCTAATTTTAGTAATCATTCTCATAATGAAAATTGCTGACACTTCGCATGGTCGATTGACTTAAATCCAGTTGGATGTGTTATGATTTGTATACTTATAATGTTATGATTTGTATTGTATTTTAAGTTACTAACCAGTAAATTATTTGCTGCTTTAAGCTAAACTAGCTTAAATTAGAACTAGAAAGCCTATTTAAGCAAACTTAGAAATTTTTAATACACAACGGTTCCTTAATGATGTTAAAGTTTTGTTAATAAAAACTCAAATATATCTAAATTCTGAATTTTCAAGAGTCACTGAAGGATGTTGAATACTGAGCATGAAATTTACTTTAGGCAAGATAATTTTTACTGATGTTCGGAACCAAGTGTAGTAAGTCATCTCCGTTTTTAGCCATTTTCTGATTTGAGACTAATGCTAAAAAACAGCAATTTGAGGGTTAATTATGCCTGGAATTTAAAATGTCAGCCTAGAGATAGACAAGAATAGAGAATATGAGTAGTTTACTAAGATAGGAGTTTTGCAAAGTCTAACGGTCGGAAAGTTGCTATAGACAAACATAGTGGAGTTATAAAATTTCAGATAAACTTCCTAAAAGCTCCACTGTCATTCGGAATCAAATATAATCTAGCGAGTTTAGTGATATAAGGTTTGATCCTAATGTTAAAAAACAGTGAACTAACGATTAATCAGGGTTCTAATCTCAAATTTAAGCTTGGAGATCAACGATACGGGCAGTTCTCTCGGCTAGAAGTTTTGCGGAATCGTACATTTGGAAAGCCACCAGAGTTAAACATAGTGGAATAAATCTGAATGAAGATGAATTTCCCAAATTTAAAGTCAATAATCCCGGAAAAAACAGGCAAGTTTTATGCGAATATATTGGTAGTTGGATTAGTTGACTAATTTGAGGTTATGCCAAATTAAAGGTTAACCCAGCTACAGAATTTACTCAAATGAATGGTGTTGTTTAATAACATTGCCAGTCAGCGATAAGTGTTAGCTTTTAATAAAAAGCTAATTTTGTGATGCATTTAATCTCAAACGATAAAGAGCATCATTATTTTGCTGACGTGCATTCGGGTAAATCGGAATTATTACCGAAATATCACAATTTTTTAGTTGGAAAAAAGGTCAACAGACATGAATAAAGTTCAAGCATCGTTTGAAGCTACGGAAGCTGCATTTCACGTCCAAGGTTACGAAAAAATCGATTTTAGTCTTGTCTATGTGAACGGTGCATTTGACATTAAAAACAGAGAAATTGCAGATAGCTATGCAAAATTTGGTCGCTGTCTGACTGTAATTGATGCTAATGTCTATGAACTTTATGGGAATCAAATCAAGTCATATTTTAGACACTATGACATTGAACTCACAGTATTTCCCATCATTATTACAGAGCCAGCTAAAACCCTTGCAAGCTTTGAAAAAATTGTTGACGCTTTTTCAGATTTTGGTTTAGTTCGTAAGGAACCAGTTTTAGTCGTTGGTGGTGGTTTAATTACTGATGTAGCTGGGTTTGCTTGCGCTGCTTACCGTCGCAAGAGTAATTATATTCGCGTTCCGACTACGTTGATTGGTTTAATTGACGCAGGTGTAGCGATTAAGGTCGCAGTTAATCATCACAAGTTGAAAAATCGCTTGGGAGCATATCATGCACCTTTGAAAGTTATCCTCGATTTCTCTTTTCTGAAAACCTTGCCAACCGCTCAAGTTCGTAATGGGATGGCAGAGTTGGTGAAAATTGCTGTCGTTGCTAACTCTCAAGTCTTTGAACTGCTATACGAATATGGGGAAGAACTGCTTTCCACTCACTTTGGACATGTGAATGGTACAGCGAAACTCGAAGAGATTGCCCATAAAGTCAACTACGAGGCAATCAAAACCATGTTGGAGTTAGAAACTCCTAACTTGCATGAAATAGACCTCGATCGCGTCATTGCCTACGGTCACACTTGGAGTCCTACCCTGGAACTAGCTCCACAGACACCATTGTTCCACGGTCATGCTGTGAATATTGACATGGCATTCTCCGCAACGATCGCTCAAAAACGAGGATACATCACAACCAAAGATCACGAACGTATCCTATTAATGATGAGCCGTTTGGGTCTTGCTCTTGACAATCCCCTGTTGGACTCTGAACTAATGTGGGATGCAACTGAGTCTATCAGTTTGACTAGAGACGGTTTACAGAGGGCAGCAATGCCTTGTCCGATCGGCACTTGCTTCTTTGTCAACGATATGACTCGTGAAGAACTCGACTCGGCGATCGCAGACCACAAACGCATCTGTGCCAATTACCCACGTGGTGGTGCTGGGATAGACGAGTACGTGAAAATTAATCAGCCTACTTTAGTTGGAAGTGCCATCAATGTCTAGTGTCTTACATCAACAAAAGGCTCGTCCGGTAACACCACTCGGAATTTTGGTTGAGCATCTCGCAACTGCCATTGAGATGATAGAGGCAGATGGGAATGTGTCGGAATCCATCGCATGGAATGTGAAGCAAGCGTGGCATCTCGCGGCTGGAATAGACCCTTATCTTTCTGAATGCACCACTCAAGAGTCAAAAGCCCTTGCTGCCCTTGCCAAAAAAACTCAAGAGGAAGCTTGGAGCAAACAGTTCAGTGACGGAACCACAGTGCGTCCCCTAGAGCAGGAAATGCTCTCAGGACACATCGAAGGACAAACACTGAAAATGTTTGTCTACATGAGCCGTGCTCAAAAAGTGTTGGATATCGGTATGTTTACAGGGTACTCAGCACTGGCAATGGCAGAAGCTTTGCCAGAACATGGACGTTTAGTCGCTTGCGAGGTCGATTCTTACACAGCTAACCTGGCACAAAGTTTATTTGAGCAATCTCCTCACAAAGGAAAAATTCAGGTGGAAGTAGGGTCAGCGTTGGAAACACTTGACAAGCTGGCTGCTGCTGAGGAATCCTTCGATTTGGTATTCATTGATGCTGACAAGAAGGAATATGTGGAGTACTTCCAAACTCTGCTAGACCGTAACTTGCTAGCACCTCACGGAATCATCTGTGTGGATAATACCCTGCTTCAGGGACTGGTTTATTTACCTCCCCAAGAGCGAACTCCAAATGCAGAAGCGATCGCACAATTCAACCGCATTGTTGCCGACGATCCCCGTGTTGAGCAAGTGCTACTCCCCTTGCGAGATGGGTTAACCATTATCCGACGTCTTTGACACTCTCCCACCTTAAAGGTACGGAGATTCTTGCTTCACAGGGAATCTAATGACTTTACCCTCCACAAGCTTACACGGACTATCCGACCGCGTTTGGAATGATTTAATCAATTTCTTTCCTCTTTCCTACACTATGTCGCACGTAGCTGAGCATTGTAGTCGGGGAGTACCCAAGAAGTGGCTATCTAGGCGGATTGAACGCAGTGCCGATTTAATTCTAGCACTCTTAAAGCCGTCCTTGTAGGACGTAGCTCAAACCCATTCTTTCGGTAAAGGGGGATAAGGAGAAGACTTTTTCCTTATCCTACCCCTCCCCCTCCCACCCCCCTCCTAGTGTTTATGGCGCAATTCCAAAACCTCAGAACACCTATTATGGCGGCTTTTCAAAACCTTGCTACGCTCTTATTACTGGTGATAGCATTTCCAATTAACTGCATTGTTGTCTTAGCTTCGCTGTTTGGGAATTTTTTGAAGCG
>NZ_JAOWRF010000328.1 GCF_025753815.1 Plectonema radiosum NIES-515
GCAGGGGGACAATTTTTTTCTATTCCCAATGCGAGCGTGCCCAATGCGAGCGTGCCCAATGTGCCGTCATGATGTTAAGAGTTTCAAAAGGTAAAAAGGAGGATTGTCAAAATTTCGCTATTGTATTGCACATAAGCCGGCAACGTGAGGATGAAGTCATGAGCAAAAAAATTGAAGTTTTATCGGATCAGGCAGCGCTAATAGCGCGATCGCTTGAATTGATTTTATCTAAGCTGGAAACTGCTATTCTCCTTCGGGGACGGTTTACGATCGCTTTATCTGGGGGTAGCACACCGAAGCCGTTGTACGAAGCGATCGCTAATCAAAAACTCCCTTGGGATAAAATTCATGTCTTTTGGGGAGATGAACGTTATGTCCCATCAGATCACCCCGATAGCAACGAACTGATGGCACGTCGTGCGTGGCTAGATCGCGTTGATATCCCAGCAACGAATATTCACCCTACACCGACTCTCGATGGCGATCCAGCGGTGTCAGCAGCTAAGTATGAAAAGCATCTACAAGAATTTTTTCAGGCAACGCCTGGAGAATTTCCTTCTTTGGATGTAATATTGCTAGGGATGGGTGATGATGCACATACCGCATCTTTGTTTCCGCATACAGAAGCGTTAAAAGTAAGCGATCGCTTAATTACTGTGGGCAACAAAGACACAAGTCAGCGCATAACCTTCACATACCCATTCATCAATGCTGCTCGTTGCGTTATGTTTGTCGTCGCCGGCGCTAATAAACGTCCAGCTTTAGCTCAAGTTTTCGCACCCAATGCCTCGGATTTTACTTATCCATCTCGCTTAATTCAACCCCAAGGAGAACTTTGGTGGCTACTGGATGCGGCAGCAGGTAGCGAACTTAAACAACGATGAAGAATGAAACAGAATTCAGTCCTTCAGAATGCAATACAAGTGAAGTTTTATACTGGCATGATGTAGACCGCCTGTATCGTCGGCGGGTGTCTTAAACCCATTGATTCGCATCGCACCGAATTCATTCGCTCATTCTGGCTCCGGAAAAACTGAATTATTGATAAAATAACATTCGTGTTGTTTTATACGATTCTGCTGACACTTCATCCTTCAGTAAGTAATTGGTAAAATCAAAAGCGATCGCTTTATTCCTATTCCTTGAGAGCGGATTTTTCTCTGCTTGCCAGCATTATTTTACGATGATCTTGAACAAAGGCTTAAATCGATGATCGTCTGCCCTAACTGCAATCACCCCAATCCTGACGGTGCTGTCCAATGTGAAGCTTGTTACACTCCGTTACCAGCGACTAGTAACTGTCCCAGCTGTGGAGCAACCGTACAAGCAGATGCCGCTTTCTGCGGTCAGTGCGGTTATAACCTGCACGCTACCGCAGCCGCAGCAGTTGCCCCAACCGTCGCGCCGGAAATTCCCTTGGAAGTACAGCCGTCAGCCACCCCTGACCCTCTGTTAGAACTTTTACAACCAGACCCCTTGGAAAACGGCGGAACTACCAACTCCCAAGCTGCTCCCTCACCTTTACCACCAACAGTGGTGGCAACACCCCCAGAAACCAGCATCCCAACAGCACCATCGACAACGATCGCATCTCCACCACCAGAACCCGTAACAGCACCGATGGAGGAAGCGATGGCACCCACCCCAGAACCTGTGGCAGCACCCGCAGTAACTGTCGCCAGAACCCAATTACAGCAGGTAACAGCGCGGTTAATTCACGTCCAAAGCGATAGAGAAATTGAATTACCCCAAAGTCTTTCTGTGATTCATATCGGCAAGCAAAATGACCGCATTCCCCCCGATATAGACGTATCAGGATTTACAGGTTCGGAAATTGTATCACGGATTCATGCAGATATTCGCATCGAGGGAGACGCCCACTATATCGAAGATGTAGGCAGTTCTAATGGCACTTATATTAATAATTTGCCATTGTTACCAGGAAATCGACACCGCTTGCGACCAGGCGATCGCATTAGCCTGGGTAAAGGAGACATGGTAACATTCCTGTTTCAAATATCTTAACCTCGCTTATTAATACTGGACACTTTAGTCGCGTAAAATCCCCATCTTTTAGGACTCCTGGTTGAAAAAAGACGTAGAGACGTAGCAGTGCTACGTCTCTACAAGGGTTTCGGACAACCCATGATTATTTCTACTCCTATGTCTATTGCCCACCAAGCGCGTTAAAACGCTGACTAAGAGCAACTCTTTCATCAAGAAATAGAAAACACCTCCAACAGACAGTTAGCATGGATGAAAGTACACTTTTGCAGTTAGGTAATAACAGAAAGGAAAGTGACCCATGAGCGAACGTTGGAAAGATTTTGAACCCGTGCTCAAAAATGAAGCCCCGTTTGACCGTATGGGGCTTAACTGGCTAATTGCAGCAGCGATCGCCACCATTGTCTTGTGGCAATTTCCCGCAGGCGATTATATTTTATACCCATTTACGATCCTGGCAACTTGGTTTCACGAAATGAGTCACGGCTTGATGGCACTGCTTTTAGGAGGACAATTTCGGAAATTAGAGATTTTTGGCGATGGTTCAGGTGTCGCAACTAATACCATATCCTTGGCTTTGGGACCGATTGGACCAGCACTAGTAGCAGCAGCAGGACCAATGGGACCACCGATCGCTGGATCTGCTTTAATTTTGGCTTCCCGTAGTTTCAAAACCGCAACCCTCAGTTTAAAAATTTTAGGTGGTTTTTTACTGCTTTCAACCTTAATTTGGGTGCGATCGCTTTTTGGATTAATCGCAATTCCCCTACTAGGTTTAATTATTTTAGCGATCGGATTTAAAGCTCCCCATTGGTTACAAGGATTTACAATTCAATTTCTCGGTGTCCAAGCTTGTGTAAGTACTTATCATCAACTTGATTATTTATTTAGCTATAGTGCTGGTCCCTTAGGACTTTCAGATACAGCGCAAATACAACAGCGTTTATTATTACCTTACTGGTTTTGGGGTGGATTAATGGCGATCGCATCCCTCCTCATCTTAGTGCAAAGTCTCCGCATTGCTTATCGTTCGCGGTAGTGGGTAAGAAAAACCATTTCATAGCGATTCATAGAAACCCGACGATTAAAATCGCGGCTACATAAACAAAGTCCACCTGCGCGGACTACGGAAAAATAAGCCTTTTAGCCCACGCAGGTGGGCTTTGTTCGTATAGCCCCAGGCTTCGGTGCCTGAGGGCATAATATTTCTATCCATAAATTCGGAAACATTCATTAAGCTGGTGTGTATACTCGTAGTCCAAATCTAAGGAGACACCAGCATGATAGTTGAATCGCTCACTGTCTGGATAACTGCAAAGATAGCTACAAAAGCATTTGGATTTCTCGTCGAGACTATTATCAGCAAAGACTTTGTAAAAGATTTAGTCAAAGACTACGCTAAAGATTTTTTCAAAAGTATCTTCAATAATGCCGTAACCGCACCCTTCAAACGAGAACCGCTTCAGAAAGCTGAAGTTATGGCACTAGCAGAATTTGTGCAACTGATGCAGGAAGATTTAGAATATGGTGGATTTTCAAAAGATTATATCAAAAACTATACGCAATCGATAAAGCATTTCATTGACAATCCAGAAGTCAAACAAATTTTAGGCAGTGCCTTTAAGCATGACTGTCAAGCTATAGACACAAATAAATTACAACAAATTTGGCGTCATCAGCTTAATCGCTCAGATGATTTTAACTGGAAAACAATAGGCAAAAAGTATTTACAAAAAGTTAAAGAGATTATTCTCGAAGTTGATGAACTGCGAGAGATTCTTAATTCCCATAATTTGCAAGAAATCGTAAACCACACAAAAGAAACAGCGGGGATTATTCCTCAGTTTGATTTGGAAAAGTATCAAGAAGCAATTCGCGAACGCTATGGGAATCTGAAGTTAGATAATTTGGATACTACTGGTTACGCATATAACGAACTTAAGTTATGGAAAATCTTTATCGCTCAAAATGTCAAAGAAGCTAATCAAGTATTACCACAAGTTCACGAACTGCCTAAAGAACATTTAAGACGACTGCGAGAAAGCAACCAACTAGAGGCAGAAGTTGAAGAGGAAGAATTAGAACGACATAAACGAGTTTATTTTGAACAAGCCATACGTTCGGTATTAGATATTGTCAATGAGAAACGGACTTATAAATATATCGTCATTTTGGGCGATCCGGGTTCGGGTAAGTCTACATTGTTGCAATTTCTCGCTTTGAATTGGGCAAATTCACCCCTGGATAATGTTATCTCACTGCGGATACCTTTGCTAATTGAGTTACGCACTTATATGCGACGACGAGAGGATAAGGAGTGTCATAATTTTCTGGAATTTTTCCATAAATGTAGCGGTGCAATTTCTCATTTGAATCAACATCAACTGCACGAACAGCTTTTAGCTGGTAGAGCCTTGGTGATGTTTGATGGTTTAGATGAAGTCTTCGACCCCGGTAAGCGAGAAGATGTAATTACCGATATTCATCGCTTCACAAATGAGTATCCGAATGTGCAGGTGATTGTAACTTCTCGCGTGATTGGCTACAAAGCGCAACGATTGCGAGATGCTGAGTTTCGGCATTTCATATTACAAGATTTAGAAGCTGAACAAATTCAAGATTTTATTAAGTGTTGGCATGATTTAACCTTTAAAGATGAAGCGGATAAACTGAGAAAACGGGAACGACTAGAAAGAGGAATTGCAACTTCAGAATCTATTGCCGAATTAGCGGGTAATCCTCTGCTGCTGACGATGATGGCAATACTTAATCGGAATCAAGAATTGCCGCGAGATAGAGCAGAACTTTATAATCAAGCATCGCGGGTATTATTGCATCAATGGGATGTGGAACGCGCTTTAATCGAAGATAAAAGATTAGATCCGAAAACGATTGATTATAAAGATAAGCAAGGGATGCTGCGTCAGGTTGCTTATGATATGCAAACCAGTGAGAAAGGTTTGGCAGGCAACTTGATTAGTGCAAGTGATTTAGAGAAGATTTTAACGGATTATCTGAAGACTATAGAGTTTGATAAACCGAGAGAAGCTGCCAAGGTGATGATTAATCAACTACGGACTCGCAACTTTATGTTGTGTTTCCTCGGTGCAGATTATTATGCCTTTGTGCATCGGACGTTTTTAGAATATTTCTGTGCTTGGGAGTTTGTCTGGCAGTTTGAGAAGACGCGATCGCTGACTATTGAGGGATTGAAGAGTGAAGTTTTTGGCAAACACTGGCAAGATGAAACTTGGCATGAAGTGTTACAGCTAATTGTCGGGATGATTGAGCCTAAATTTGCAGGTGAGATTATTGAGTATTTAATAAAGCTAGATGGTGAAGAGGAAGATTTCATCAATTTGTTTTTAGCGGTGAAATGTCTTGTAGAGGTGAGAAACCGTTCGGTAATTGCGTCAACGGCTGATAAATTAGTTAAGGAGCTCAAAGACCGCGCGATCGCTGATAATGATGAGGATGTGCGACGTGCAGCAGTCGAAGCTTTAGTCAGCAACTTCAAAGATGACCCCGACACCCTCCCTTGGCTCAAAGACCGCGCGATCGCTGATAATAATGAGGATGTGCGATGTGCAGCAGTCCAAGCTTTAGCCAGCAACTTCAAAGATGACCCCGACACCCTCCCTTGGCTGAAAGACCGCGCGATCGCTGATAATAATTAGGATGTTCTATATTCCACAGTCCAAGCTGTAGTCAGCACCTTCAAAG
>NZ_JAOWRF010000212.1 GCF_025753815.1 Plectonema radiosum NIES-515
ATAGGTTATCACGGTCTTGCCCTATACTGGATTACTGGAATTCATCCGATGACTTGGATGGGGGTTCCTTGGTTAGCGAGTTTGGGAATAGCCCTATTTTGTTGGACATTTATTACTTTGTGGGGCGCCGCATTAGTCGCTATTTGGGCGATCGCCATGAAAGTAATTACCACAAAAACACAAAACTCCCCACTCCCCACTCCCTACTCCCTACTCCCTAGTTTTACTCGTGTTCTCATTGGTACAGCCCTTTGGTGTGGGTTAGAAGCACTTTGGAGTAATGGCGCTTTGTGGTGGAGTTCTCTTTCTTACACTCAAAGTCCGTATAATCTGGTAATTTTACATTTAGGTCAACTCTCAGGCTCAAGTGCGGTGACTTTCTCCATTGTCGCCGTGAATGGTTTGGTTGCAGAAGCGTGGATACAAGGAAAAACTAAAAATGTAAGCTTTTACTTTTTGCCTTTTGCCTTTTGTCTTATTTTGCACCTCATCGGCTTTAGTTTATACAGCCGTCCCCTCGCGCAACCACCAGAAACCGCCTTAAAAGTAGGAATTATTCAGGGGAATGTCCCCAACGAAATCAAACTTTACCCAGAAGGTTTTCGTCGAGCGATCGAAGGTTACACCACTGGATATTTAACATTAGCAAATCAAGGTATAAATGCAGTTTTAACTCCAGAAGGAGCCTTACCTTTTTTCCAGCGTGACTTAAAGGAAACTTCCCTTATCTCAGCAATACGAAAAAAAGGCGTAGTTGCTTGGATTGGGGCTTTTGGAGAACGAGGACGCAGTTATACAAATAGTTTATTTACCTTTACTGGTAACGGAGAAATTTTCAGCCGTTACGATAAAGCAAAGTTAGTTCCTATTGGCGAATATGTTCCCTTTGAGGAAATTTTAGGCGGTATTATTCAGCGGTTATCACCTTTGGATGAACACCAAGTTTCCGGCTCACCAAATCAAGTGTTTAACACACCTTTTGGTCGTGTTATTGTCGGTATTTGTTACGAATCTGCTTTTTCTGAGCAATTCCGCCGTCAAGCTGCCGCAGGTGGACAATTTATACTTAGTCCTTCTAACGATGCCCATTACAGCGCTGCCATGCCTGCTCAACACCATGCCCAAGATATCATGCGGGCAATTGAAACTGATAGATGGGGAGTGCGGGCAACTAATACGGGATATTCAGCTTTTGTTGATCCTCACGGCAGAACTTTGTGGATATCTGGACATAATACCTACGAAACTCATGGGGAAACAATTTATCGCCGAAAAACGCAGACTTTTTATGTACGTTGGGGTGATTGGTTGACACCATTATTATTAGGATTAGCCGCGTTTGCGTGGTTTCTAGAAAGACAGGTAAAAAAATAGTAAAGACGAAGCATGTGGAACGTCTCTACGACGGTTGATTAAATGAGATTAATTATACAAAATTGTATATCTGATTTCAGGTATTTTTCAAATTATCTCACGTCCTGCAAATCACACATGTTGTAAAGACGAAGCATGTGGAACGTCTCTACGACGGTTGATTAAATGACATTAATTATGTCCGTTTAATTGACATTAATAAAAAAATCCGAAATCCTTGTAGAGACGTTGCATGTGCTACATTTATACATCATATGTAATATCCCGGACATGATATGTATGATTTCAGGTATTTTTCAAATTATCTCATGACAGGCTTATCACACATATTGTCAAGACGAAGCATGTGGAAGGTCTCTACGACGGTTGCTTAGATGTTACCATTTCAATGTGGTATCTTACCAGCACAATTTCAAAATTACCAATAAAATTGGTAGACCTATGCCAAGAAAAGAACAAGGATGGATCACTTTTCAAACATCTGACGAGGAACGGAAAATTCTCGAAAACTTCTGTCAGCAGTCTCAGCGCACTAAGACGGAGATTTTGCGGGAACTAGTGCGGAGTTTAAATACGCTTTCCTCTCCACCGGCAGGACAACTACCAACCAAGCAAAGACAGAAGAACAATGCTGATACTGCACACATAGAAATTAGTACTCAAAAGAAACCTTTAAAAGTTAGCTCTCGGAATATTCTTAAAGGTGTGGTGAAAGAAGTTATTCGCGGAGAAGTTAACAGTCAAGTGACGATAAAAGTAATTCACGAACTTGAGTTAACATCGGTTATTACTACAGTATCAGTAGATGATTTAGAACTATATGAGGGAACAGAAGCATATGCGCTGATTAAGTCCAGCGATATTGCGATCGCTAAGGACTGAAGAACCATTAATTTCTTTGAGTTTTTAATAATTAATAATTTAAATATTGGCAGAAAAATAGAGCTTTGTCTTTCATCGAAGTGATAACTGCTATACCGCTATCAAGGGACTTGCAAGTCCCTTGATATTTATTCAACAGCTATCATTACATCGGTTGATTTAATTACTACATAAGCTTCTTTGCCTTCTGCAAGCAAGAGCGTCTCTGCTGAATGTTTTGTAATTATTGCTGTTATTTCTACTCCAGGTGCTATTTCTAATACTACTTCAGTGTTAATAGAGCCTGGTTCAATTTTTTTCACAGTACCTTTGATAGCATTACGTGCGCTAATTTTCATCTTTATCCTAATTAAGTAAAATGTAACTTAGAAATATTACCAATAAACTTTGATTTGATTGTTAATCTTTAAAAATAATTAATAATTGCAACATTTACACAAGTAGAGGTGAACTTTATGTATATTAGCGATCGCCTGAACAATCCTTAGGACTTAAGTCCTAAGTTTGAAGGGTTTTTTCTGGAAATGGTAATGCCAGGACAAAAGCAGAGAGTCCAAGAAATCATCACCGAAGCATTTGGTTTAGATTGGAATGTTGAAGAAATTGGTGATAATCTGACTAAGTTTGAAGTCACCCTAAACAAATAAGTTTTGTCAGTCAAAGACGCTTGGGATAAGTCTTATAATCTGGGTTCTCAACCAGAAGTTGTGGATGCACAGCCACTGTTTGCAGTTCCTTTAAGCGATCGCCAAGACTTCAATCAAGAATCTTCAGTCGGCATGGAGCGCACAATAGATAATTTTAACACTGATGTCGAATGGAATCTCAAGCAGATGCGCGTATTTGAGGCATGGTCACGCTTTTTCCCTGACCCGAATCGACCACCAGGGCACGGTGTTATTATCGGGCTACCGAATACAGGTTATACCGAACACCCGGAAATTATTGGGAATATACTTATAAAAAAAGGCTACGATTTTCTCAAGAACAACACCAAATAATTTAGATTCGGTGCGCGAGATATTGTTGCAGAATGTGTGTGAAGTTTTCAAGACAAAATTGGGATGACATTTTATATCATGTTTGGGAAATCACACATATTGTAGAGACGTAAAGTGCGAAACGTCTCTACAAAAAATGAGGCATTTCATATTAACATTCAGCAACGCCCTTTTTCACTTTCGATGTCTAGTATGTGTGATTTGCGCTTCCATGATATGATGGCAAATTTTTGATGTCTGCGGTGTTATTTATATCTGCACTGAGCGAGATAACTTTAGCTTGGGTATCTGTTGGAAAAAAATGTAGAGACGATTAGACATCTGTTGGAAAACAATGTAGAGACTTCGTATTTCGCGTCTCTTGGGGTTTGGATAACGCATATTTAATTTTCGGAGATGTCTATTCTGTGCTACGTCTGTTGGGGTTCGGGCAACGCATAATTGATTTTCAAAGAGGTTTCTTGGGTATCTGGGTTAGACCGTTTAGCAGATCGATTTTGCTGAAGAGTAAAAATTTAGCATAGATAACATGTTTTGTGTAGGGTGTACTAGACTTAATTAAAGATGAGGAAAGTGAAATTAAATTGTTAAAGAGTGCAAAATATTGCTCACACCTACCACAATTGAGTTGCCTGAACAAAGTTTTGGCGATCGCATTACAGCACCAGATATTCCTATACAATAAAAAAATGTCGGAAAAAGGCAACTAAATTACTTTGAAAGCCACAAATGAAAGAATTTCTTAAACATTGCTGCTGTGATATCCTCCGGTCAAACGTCCGATTCATGAATAGGCAAATCAATTAAGATAAATTGTGGCAGGTTTTCTCTACCTACGCTATTGATATAAAAAGTTGTTACAAGAATAGCTACCCCCTCTGGCATTTGTCATAGGGAAAATTATTCTCGTATATTTTGATAAACACGCTCAAGTTATTAAGCCGGTTGTGCAATCCCAAAAAGGCGAAAAAATAGACTTTAACAATGAATATCCGTGTCCCTGTCGTCGTCGGGGACGCTTAATTCCGATTACGTTAACAGATGCCTTTGGTTGCGATCGCTGTCAGCAAATCTTTGTAGTGCAAGATAATGGTATTGTGCTAGAGCAACTTTCCACCACCTATCCCTACAAGCGAGCTTGGCGCTGGACAGGTTCTAGTTGGCATGTTGTGCATCCTCGGTTTGGAGAAAGTTATCTGCCCATAGCGCTAAGTATCATTTTCGTGCTAGTGATTATATGGCTACCATTAGCACTAAAATTAGCAAATGGTTCCAGCATTATTGCTTGGGCAATGGTGGCGGTGCTTTTGGCTATCTTACCCGCACTGATGGTCTGGCTAACCTACAGACGTTAACAATGGTGACAGTTGAAGTTTTTGACGATCGCCCCGAACCCATGAAAAGCGCCCTTCGCGCTTATCTAGCTTCCCTGAAATTAGGCACCACCAGGGGAGCCGAGCGCAGTCGTGCTGTGTTGGCGATGGCAGAGGCGCTTTTAAGCTCGTTTGATGACATTCTAGAGGCAAATACCTTGGATCTAGAAGCAAGTCGGGAAATGGCGGTGCCTGAGTTGATTTTGGACTGGCTGAAGCTAACTCCGAAACGCTTAGAAGCGACAGTGGAGATTTTGCAAAGGTTGGGGGAATTACCAGATCCGCTGCGACGTGTGAGAAACGCTGACTATCAACTAGAAGATTCGCAAACTTACTCGCAGTTAATGCCTTTGGGAGTGATTGCATTTATTTATGAGGCATTTCCCGATTTAGGAGCGATCGCAGCGGGTTTATGCATCAAAACAGGCAATAGTATCATTCTCAAAGGGGGGGCTGAAGCTAGTCATTCTAACGCGGCGATCGCTAACGCCTTGCAAAGTGCGATCGCCGAAGTTGGTTTACCATCAGGCTGTTTAGAATTAGTCAGCGCAGAACATGGGGCTTCAATTCGGGATTTAGTCAGCCAAGACCAATACCTAAATTTAGTGATTCCCTACGGACGTTCTAGCTTAGTACAACAAGTAGTGCGACAGTCAACCGTTCCTGTGTTAAAATCGGGAATGGGCAACTGTTACCTTTACTGGTCGCTGAATGGTAGTTTGGAAATGGTGCGTGGAGTTATTTTAGACAGCTATCAAAGCGAACCAGACCCCGTAAACGCCATAGAAAAGGTATTAATTCATCGCCAAGCTTTACCGTCATCTTTAGCAGTTTTGTGGAATAGCTTGAAAGAAAAAGGCTTTGAAATTAAAGCAGATGCGGAACTAGTAGAAGCCTTTCCGCAATTGCAGCTAGTTAAAGATACTGAATGGGGAAGTGCTTATTTAACTAAGACAGTGGCATTTAAATTGGTGGATAGTTTAGAAGTAGCGATCGCCTGGATTAATCAATACAGTAGCGGTCACGCTGATTGCATTGTCACCGAATCATATCAGGAAAGTCGCCAATTTGCCTTAGGAGTTAACAGCGCTTCAACCTACATTAACGCTTCTCCCCGCTTTTCTCGCAACCCCTCGCGGGGAGACTCAGTATTTTTAGGAATGTCTAATCAAAAAGGTCATCGACGCGGTTTAATTAGTTTAGAAACTTTGACGACTGTTAAACATATTGTGCAAGGCAATGGGCGGTTTTAAAACTAATAAAAACGCCTCAACCCTCGTAAAGACGTTCCGCCGGAACGTCTCTACAATAGACATCTCCAAAAATGAACTATGCGTTGCCCGAAACCCTTGTAGAGACGTAGCACTGCTACGTCTTTACGTCTTTTCTGGAGATGTCTAATATGTATAATTGGCTTTTATCCTAACTAAGTTAAAAGTAAATTCACAAAGCCGCATCAAAAATTTGCTGTGCGGTAAGGTTCAGTTGAGGAAAGGTTGGAGAAACGACTGGTGTGTTGCCCCGAAACAATGTTCTTACATATTCCTCATCCACAAGTTCGCATACAAAAAGAGCAGGTTGTTTGGGATTGCCGAGAAAATCACGTCCGCCCAACGCCGCATAGTCAGCTATCCAATATTCGGGAATGCCCATCTCTTCATAATCGGCAAATTTTTTGTGGTAGTCATCGCGCCAGTTTGTTGAGACAACTTCAATTAATAAAGGGATTGACGCTCCTTGAGTAACAGTTGACTCTTTTTCCCATAGCGGTTCATTGTGGAGATTATCAGAATTTACCAGCAGAATATCTGGGAAGTACCCCGAATCTCTTTGAGGAGGTTTAACTAATGCAGTTTTGGGAAGTAAATAGGGAACGAGCATACTTCTAACTTGCACAGCTAGCTCTAACGTTAAAAAACTTGTGACCTTCTCGTGCTTCCCCGTTGGCTGCGACATTTCAACAATCACTCCATCATGTAGCTCGTAGCGCTTACCGTCGGGGAGCCACTCGATAAATTCTTCATAGGTTACAAGTTTAGATAAGGTTTGGGTCATAGCAACGCCTCCACATATATTTGACTTTACCAGTTCGTAGGCATTAGGGCGTGTCATCAATTGAGCCAAATGACAGAAGCAGCTAGATAAATTGCACCGAGAAAGTTGGTCGCCCGTTTATCGATCGCGAGTTGCGTAGGCGTAGCCCGCCGTAGGCATCGCTCGATACTGCTTGAGTTTGGCAAAAAAGTTTTCACTTCCGTTGACGGGCTTTCTACTTTCTACAATATGTATAATTGGCTTTTATCCTAACTGTTCATCCGCAAGCTTATATATAGTTGCCCTCATTTCGTTAATAAAATCAAGTGCTTCGCCTACATTATTAGTTGGTTCCACATATTGACGTAAAGCTGTTTCTGCTTGCGGGTGATAATACGGATAATATTCCGAAAACTTTTGCGTCATTTCCTGGATATTTCTGGTGTAGAATGGCTCATCTACCATGACAATACCCAAACACAAACGCAACACTTTTTTTGATATCCACCGCACGTATTCCATCACATATTTAGGATTATTTCGGTCATCTTCATCTGGTTCTATAATATCTTTTTGTAACTCCTCTAATGCTTCGTGGTAGTTACCATTCAAAAGTTTTGCTAATTCCAATCCCGGTGGATATGATGAAAATTTGGCTGTAATATCTTCACCGCAAATCAATACACTATCGGTTTTGAAAATAAATCTCAATCGTTCTGCTTTTGGGTCATCAAATTCTTTTTCTTCCATACAACTTAGGTCAAGACGCTCAAGTTTAGGATATTGTGGTTCAAATTCGTTTTTGATTTCTTTTTCCCATACTTCATCGTCATCAGTAATATCACGTCGGAGAATAACTACTGTATCCATATCTGAAATTCCTGGACGGTCTTCCCCACGTCCAACACTACCCAAAAGATAATAAGTACACAGGTCAACACCAAAGTGATTTTCTACTTTTTTTTGCAAGTCGTTAAGCAGTTTTTGATATTCTGACTTAACTTTCGAGAGTGAAGATTGGTTGAGAATTAATTTCATATACGTTATATCATGTCCGAAAAATTACACATAATGTAGAGACCTTCCGATGGAACGTCTCTAGGACGGTTGCGACGTTTTTGTTACTGTTAATTAAACGGACATGATATTAGATGTAAATGTAGATAATAAAAGTTAAAAGTAAAGTGCGTTAACGAAGTGTAACGCACCCTACTTTATAATATACGCAGATAAAACAGACAAATATCGGCGTTTATCTGCGGTTCAAAATCCGTGCATCGAATTAGCTTTTCGCTAATTTCTTATCAGAAGTGTAGTAAACCTTATCTCCAGTATCCGGGACAAAATGACAACTAATAGATGATTGCCATAATGAAACCCAAATTGGCTCTTCAGTTTTGCGGTAGTAGTCACCCAAAATTGGTTTAATAGCCTCAGTAGCTTTTTTCAAATTGTAGTGAGGCATATTCAAGAAAATGTGGTGAGCTACATGAGTACCGATATCATGATGGATATGGTTAATAAAACCATAATCGCGATCGACGGTAGAAATAGCACCTTTCAAAAAAGTCCAATTCTCCCCACGATACCAGGGAACATCTGCTTCAGTATGGTGTAAAAATGTCACCAAGTCAAGCCACATGATAAACACAAGATAGGGTACAGCATAGTATTTTAACAACCACATCCAACCCCATTGGTAAGTTCCTAAAGCTAATAAACTCACCATGCAAATTAACCAGATACTACTGGTGATGACATCCCATTTTTCTGAAGGTTTAAAAATTGGGCTGTTGGGGTGAAAGTGGGAGCCTTCTTTATTAGGACTCCGCTTAAATAGATACACTGGATAAGCCAATAAAAACACATAATATCGACCTATTTTTTGCAACCAATCCATCTGGTTGTAGTGCGATTGACTCACAGGATACCAGCTTTCATCATTTTCGAGACTGCCAGTATTTAAGTGGTGAGTTCTATGGCTAATTCTCCAACCATGATAAGGAACGAGTATCGGTGTGTGCGAAAGATGACCAATTAAATCATTCAACCATTTCTTTTTAGAAAAAGATTGGTGTCCGCAATCATGTCCAACTACAAACAAAGCCCAAAACATCGTTCCTTGCATTACCCAGAAAATCGGAAAGAAATACCAAGAGTCGAGGTAATGAGCTACTGCATAAAGCAGAGCAATAATCAAGATGTCTTGAAAAAAATAATATAGTGATTTGCCAACATTAGGCTGAAAACATTCAGCAGGTATTGCAGCTTTCAAATCACCAAGGGTGAAGGGCAGGTTGGTTGTATCCTCTAATGATTCTGAGTTCTGAGGATTATCTAATTTAATGGTATCTAATTGCACTTGATTCTGTTGTAGGAAATGAACCGGACATTTTTTGAAAGCATGAAATTTAACCTCTGTAACGCACTGTTTGAGGTATGTTTCAATTTTTGTTTGTTTGCAGGAAGAATTTATCTGGCAATATAGGGCTTCTGTTGTTGAGTGAAGTATAGCGATTAGCTCACCCCGATAAAGCTGTGCTTTATCTCCCATCTCCGTGAGTTCTCCAGAGGGGATGGGAGTGAGATGCCAATAAGTGTACTTCATGCAACTGAGAACCGCTATATTTCTAACACTTTGCGTAGATGGATGATTGCCAGAATTTATTTTAAAGCATAAAGAATAAAGCATGAAAATATAAACTTAGTTTCACACTTTATACTTGGCACTTCAAGCTTTTTTATCGTCCTGCGTAATAGTCGTTTAAAGACTGATAGCCACTATCGGTTGTGTAAAGTTGACATTGGTCTGTAATTTGCTTCATTAAAGACCAAGAAAACCGACATTCATTATGTAAATACGTGCCCCAATTTTCTTGAATACTGCGATAAGCCATCCGCAAATTATAAGAGGGAATAGCAGTAGAAATGTGATGGGGGACGTGAACATTAATATCGTGGCAAAGGAATTCTACCCAGAGTGGGTAGTCGCAGTGAATTGAGCCAAATAACTGCGCTATTCCAGCATTCCACTTAGAAGCTTCCAAGAAAGGAACATCTGAAGCGGTATGGTGAACAATAGTGAAAGTGCTCATCCAGAAATGGTAGACCAGCCAGGGTATTAGCCAAAATTTGACAAAACCCCAAATACCGCTTGTCGCTATCAGAGTTGGGAAAGCGATCGCAGCAAAAATAGCTACCACAGCCACAGAAAGTTTAACACCAGAACGATCTTTAGTTTGGAACTTCCGCCAATCAAAGTGTACAACTGCCCAATGTCCAACTGAACCTACCCACCACAAGCGTTTAGTGATGAATACTTTAAAGGCAGACTGCTTGACTTGATCCCAACCTTCAAACACTTCTGGTCTGATGGGATGCCAAGCATTGTCTTCGTCTAGCTTATTGGTATGAGCATGATGATAATTATGCTTTATCCGCCAACTGTGGAACGGATAAATCAACGGCATCATAAATAAATGCCCTACCACATCATTCACCCAACGACGTTTGGCAAATGAACGATGACCACAATCATGTCCGATCACAAAAAAACCCGTTAACGCGGTTCCAGTGAAAAGCCACGCTACGGGTAAGAGAAACCAAGGAGAATATATCAGGCTTAAGTAGGCAAGGCTTACCATCAAGACACTGATTATTGCTGTTGTCCAAGCTTTGCGACGATCCTGCACAAAACATTCTCGTGGCAGGGTTTTGATAATATCTTTAAGCTTCAGGTCAGAATTACCAAAGTCACGAGCTTCTTGTTTGCCGCTGATTGTTGATGTAGTCATGAATACCTGATAGACAACAAACCTCACTACCGATTAAGAGACGCGAGTTTTCATGTCTCTATAGACTGATGCAAAATTTACTAACGTAACGTTAGCGCTTTGGATTATAGCAACCTAACTGAGCATAGCGCACCATTGACCTCTCCCCGACTTAAAAGCGCGGGGATTCTAAACTGTTGCTACGGTAAGGGCTAAAGCCACTTCCCTGCGCTTTTTAGTTTTGGTTTCCCAGATGCGAAATCTGGTAGCAAGAGTCAAAACTTGCCTACAGACCTTGACTAGGTTGAGTCCTAGTTGTATCTCTACTTTGCGAAGTATATTCGCAGCGCCATTCAAATCAGCGTTAATGAGTTTCCCATTACCTGTTCGGTACACCCCGCGTTTAACTCGTTTTCCTGATGGCTTCCACTTTTCGGGTTTTTCGCCGTAGGTTGGTAGAAAATCGCCATCTAGAAAACTAGCCTTGCTGGTGTAGGATTCCTCGGTTTCAATAAACTTAATACGATATTCTTCACACAGTTGCTTAATTCGTTCTTTGAGCTTGGCAGTTGGTATTTGCACAAAAGATTGAGTTGTCTTGCCCAAACTGCAAGATTGTCGCTGTCCCTGATTCCATCCAAAAACAACTGTACCAATCTGGTGTTTGATGCAATGGTCAACAACTAGCTTTGCAGCTTTATTAACCGCGTCTCTCATCTGGCGGTTACGTTTTTCGGTGATGTTGGCTAATTGGTCGTCCCAATAGCCTTGTGGCTTACCCTCCTTAAGGTTAGCAACGCGCTTGTTGTACCACTGATTAAGGCTTTTAACCTTGCGACCATCAATAATGAAACTAGCCCCAACGTTCGTTACACAGCTTAACCAGTTATTGATGCCAGGGTCGATTGCTAAAGCGTTGTTTGGATTGACGTAGTTCGCGCAAGTTGATTCTTTTTCGTACACAAACTCGGCATAAAAGCATTGATTACGTGGTAGTATTCGCAACTCCTTAATATTCTCAAACTGCAAGTTAGAAGGCATCCCAATAGTGAAACTATCGAGTTGAAACCAACGTTTTACTGTTGTCCCAAGAGGAATCTTGATACTATCCCCAACTAACCTTAAAGCTTGCTTCGGATACGTTACAAGTGCATATCCAGCACCTTTACGATAATTAGGCAACCTTGGCTTAAAATGCAATTCACTTTTACTGTATTTCTTGTCTAGCTCTTTGAAAGACTTAAATGATTCAGCAACCGATCTGAGTATTTGTTGTGCTGCCTGAGAATGTAGAACTTGATAATGTTTATTAGTTTTATATTCCTTCTCAAGGTCATACTTACCGATTAACTTGCCAGTCTTGAAATATAGTTGACGTGCGTAGTAGATACCGCAATTAGTCAACTTGTGGGACTGGGAACAAATAAACTCAAGAATTGCTTTGAGATTGTCACCGGGGTTAATTAGATTTTGTTGGCATCCGTACAACTTGTAATCACCTCCTTAAATGTGCTAGTCATACAAGTATACATGAATATACACCAATCAACTATGCCTTTTCAGAAAAACCATAAAAACAGATACAAAACTAGTAGAGAAAAACCATTAACTAGTAGCCCTGTGTGTTTGCGGATGCAAGAAGAATTAGCCCAAGAATTAAAATCCGTTCCTAACTGGCAAGAACGGCTAAGACTGGCACTACCCGAATTAATAAAAGCCTGGAAGGCAGCATCTTAGCCTGCATCGTGGTTTTCATCCCCTGCCGTCATGGGAGAGGCTTTCAACCTACTTTTTTTGTAAATGGCGTTTGTACCTTTTTTTGGGATTTACGCGAATAAATATTGGTAAAATTCTTTTATTATGAGTCAAAAGTCAATAAACTCTTGACTTTTGACTCTTGACTGACTTGCTACTTTCCTGGTGCCAGCTTTACATTCGTGGCTAGACCGAGTGCTTGCAGCAATTGAATAGTCATCCATGTTAAATCGATTTCCCACCATTCCAGCCCGTGACGAGCCGAGTATTGATAAGCGTGGTGGTTATTGTGCCAACCTTCACCAAATACTAAAACAGCTACCCACCAGCAATTAGTTGAGCGATCGCCACAATCGTGCGTGCGGTAGCCAAATTTGTGCGTAGCGCTGTTTACCAACCAAGTGCAGTGATAAACCCAGACAATACGAGCAAAAACTCCCCAAACGACAAACGACCAACCACCAAGCCACAAAAGCAGTCCACCCAAAGCAAATTGGATGACAATAAAATATTTTTGGAAAAACTGATAAACTGGGTCGTCGTTGAGGTCTTTAGTAAAGCGATGAGCTTCAGCATGAGCAGGAGAGTGATAAATCAGCCAACCCATGTGACTCCACCAAAAGCCTTTGTTGGAATCATGGGGATCGGCATTTTGGTCAGAGTGCAAATGGTGTATCCTGTGTGTACCGATCCACTCGATGGGTCCACCTTGACAAGCGAGTGTCCCGCAAAACACGAGAAGATATTCTAGCCATTTGGGAGTTTGAAAACTGCGGTGAGTCACAAGACGGTGAAATCCGAGAGTAATACCTAAGCCACCAGTCACCCAGTATAGAAATACAGCGACACCAACAGCTTTCCAGCTAAAGTTACTAGGAAGCAGTGCAAATAAAGCTCCGATATGCAGAGCCAGGAAAAAGAGGGTGTTTACCCAGTTAATTTGAGGTTTAGTTGAGGCAGCAATTGTCATGCAGTAATCACCTGAGTAGGAATTTTTGAACGTTAGGAACCGCGAGATACCGCGAGATCCGCATTATGTGTATTTTTTTTGAAAGAGGAACATATGAACAGCTTTGATGTGCTGCTTGAAGCAGAACAGGCACTGTTACAGATTTTTTCTGGAATTGACACTCAGGTCAAGCATAATCTGAAACGAGTGCTGGATGCATTTCGCGATCGCCGTGTAGGGGCACACCATTTTGCTGGTGTAAGTGGTTATGGTCATGATGATTTAGGACGAGAAACTTTAGATAAAGTTTTTGCTCTGGTGATGGGTGCTGAGGCGTCGGTAGTGCGGGTGCAGTTTGTATCCGGAACCCATGCGATCGCTTGTGCTTTATATGGTGTCCTCCGTCCTGGAGATGAAATGCTTGCTGTAGTGGGGACACCCTACGATACTCTCGAAGAAGTCATTGGTTTACGGGGTGAAAATCAAGGTTCACTTCTTGATTTTGGCATAAATTATCGACAATTGAATCTAACCCCTGAAGGAACCATCGATTGGCAAGCTTTAAGCCGGGGGGTAGAAAAAAATACTCGCTTAGTATTAATTCAACGTTCTTGTGGCTATTCCTGGCGTCCAAGTTTATCAATTGCTGAGATCGAAAAAATCATCCACATAGTCAAACAGCAAAATCCCAACACCATTTGTTTTGTCGATAACTGCTACGGCGAATTTGTCGAAAAGTGCGAACCCACCGCAGTCGGTGCTGATTTGATGGCAGGGTCATTAATTAAAAATCCTGGTGGTACAATTGTCAACGCAGGTGGATACATTGCCGGTCGCGCCGACTTAGTAGAAGCAGCCGCATGTCGCCTTACCGCACCGGGAATTGGTAGTTATGGTGGTGCGACATTCGACCAAAATCGCATCCTCTTCCAAGGCTTATTTCTCGCTCCACAAATGGTAGGTGAGGCGATGAAAGGAACTCATCTGACTGGTTATGTCTTTGATAAACTCGGTTATCCGGTGAATCCCGCACCTTTTGCGCCGCGTCGCGATGTGATTCAATCAATTAAACTCGGTTCTGCGAAAAAGCTGATTGCCTTCTGTAAAGCCATCCAACAGCATTCTCCCATCGGTTCCTACCTTGACCCCGTTCCCGATGAAATGCCTGGGTACGAGAGCCAGGTAGTGATGGCTGGAGGAACATTTATTGAGGGTAGTACTTCAGAGTTTTCCGCCGATGGTCCTTTGCGGGAGCCGTATGTGGTTTATTGTCAAGGGGGGACTCATTGGACGCATGTGGCGATCGCTTTAGAAGCGGCGATTGATGCGGTGGGAGAAGCTGAAGAAAAGCTCACGCAAAGCCGCAAAGCCGCAAAGGAGGAAAGATGACGGAGAATGAGGTTGCGAAAGAAATTGTTGATGCTGCATACAAGATTCACACGACTTTAGGACCGGGGTTGCTGGAATCGGTATATCAGGCGGTTTTGGAATACGAGTTACGTAAAAGAGGATTGGGGGTAGAAGCGAACCAACCCATACCCGTCGTTTATGAAGGTGTACATCTGGAGGTAGGCTTCCGGGCTGACTTAATTGTTGAAAATAAGGTTATTGTCGAACTCAAGTCTGTTGAAGCAGTTCATCCGGTACATAAGAAGCAACTGTTAACCTACCTTCGCGTTGCAAATAAGCGCCTTGGTTTGCTCATCAACTTTGGAGCTTTCCTTATCAAAGACGGTATCTCGCGAGTTGTAAACGGTTTATAACAATCTCACACCAAGACGCAAAGGAAAGAGTTTCTTTGCGCCTTTGCGCCTTTGCGTGAGATATCATTCTGGCAATTTATACTGCCCAACAATCCGTTTAGCAAACTCCGGAACATGTGCATCTAACTTCTCTGGATGATTCCGCTTGACGTATAAATAATTACGAGTAAAGTGAGAATCAATCGAAAAACGCGCATATTCCAAACCTTTGGGACCAATTTTTTCAATTACGATGCCCATCAATTTTGCCGCCCACATCGGCAGGGTAACGCCTTTGTCGTAAGCCGGAATGCTTTGTTGTACGGCTTCTTTCCGATTTCCTTGCGACATCACAGGCTGGGTTTGTAGCTGGTCTTTCACTAAGTCGAGCATTTCTTTGCCTGTATCATTTCTGACTACAATCCACTGCCAGCCGAAGGGGGCACCCATATAACCGACTACCAAATCTGCCAGGGAATTTACGTAATCAAAGCAACTCATGCAAGAAGGAGCAAATACATCTTTGAGTTTGTTGGTTTTTAAGCCAAAGAAGGGGACGGTTTCTGTTGAGCCATCTTCGTGTTTGAAGTGAACTCGGAAGTCTTGCATGAATTCGTAATGTACTACTGTTTCAGGCGATCGGCTGGTGGTTTCTAAGAATTTTTGTAGTCCGGCACGGTTTACGTTATCTACACATGGTGTTCCTAAAACATAAAGTTTTTCTAACCCAAGTTGTTTTTCGACGGCTCGTAATGCTTGAATTTGGCAACCTACACCAATTACTAATAGCCGCTTCATCCCCGATTTTTCTATCTCTTCCAACACGGAAAGGTTAGGTGATAGTGTTGGTTTATTTACTCGCGCTGCTAGTATTTCTTCTGGGGTTCGGGCGATGATTGGCATCGGTTTAAAGCGGTCTTCTTTGGTGTTTTGCACGCAGACAACGCCTTCAACTATGCCGCGATTCAGCATTTCAATGGCGATGCTGCTAACAATTCCCGTCCATTGTGCTCCTTCGATGGGCTGCTGTTTGCGGGCTGCCATCATGTGTTGATGAACACCAAAATAAAGTTCATCGGGGTTGTCGAGATTGCGAGAGCGATCGTGGGTTTGTTCTTCAAGTTCGCCTATTTGCTGATTGATAAAAGCGCAGGCTTCCTTGACATAATGAATATAATATGTATCGCACAGTCCGCACTCGCTACAAAGTTCTTTCGCAGGACGACGGCTAGAGGGTTTGAGAGCTTTGGCTTTTTTGTGAGGATAAACTGAAGTCATATAAATTCTTTGTGTTATGGAGATATCGCTTTTATTACAATACCTTCAGAGGTTATGAACTTCACCATAGAAATGGACGCAATAAGCTGAGGTAATTGGTTTTCCTGGTGTGCTGGCTTATGGGCAGACAAGGGAAGAAGCGATCGCACGAGTTCAAGCATTAGCTTTGCGGGTTTTGGAGGAAACGAACCGCAGAGTCGCAGAGAGCGCAGAGGAAGAAGAGGAGAGTGCTTGAGTTGTGTGAAGATTTCTGATGAGAGTTTAAATTCTTTATAAATAAGTTGGTAGATTTGCGGATTTTGACTTTTTTCTTTATTGGTGGAAATTTATGATGGCGTTGTAGGTTTTGTTTCTTAAGCTGAGGTAGATCGGTTCTGTGATTTATCAAACTTTTAACTAAGTAGTAACCAGAGAGACAATCATAAATGTGTTTCTTGTGGTAAAACTCCCCCAGAAGTCACTCTAGAAGTTGATCATAAAGAACCGTTTTCTCAAGGAGGCACTAACCACATTAGCAACTTGCAAACGCTGTGTTTTAAGTGCAATCGTGGCAAAGGTACGCGTAGCGTGAAATAACGTACAAAATCTTCAATTATGGTAAATAGCCCTTCAGTGAACTTCCCAAAGGGCTTTCACTATTTCAAAAATTTCTCTTCCTTTGCGACTCTGCGGCTTTGCGTGAGACTTTAATCAAACACCACTACCAACAGATTCCTCTCTAAAACCCAAGCGCGATCGCATCAATCCGGAGCAACTATTCACCAACAACCAACTTACCACGCTTCAGCCCAATAAACAATTTCTGAGGCTGAACTATCAATCGCTACTCCATAACTATCTCCATGATTCCATTTGAAGCCTGGAGTTCCTTTGTTTTCTGCATCCAATACCAATATCTCATAAGTGGTAGGAAAGGATTCTTGGACATCACTGGTATAAAAGAAAGTTGTCGGTACACCCTTGGGTAAATTCGCGTGATCGTTTGTGTTACCTCCTTTATATTTGTGCTTCGCAATTTCTCTGTACTTTAAAAGTACTTTTTTGATCTTTTCTGGAGACTGTTTCATTCTCAGTTGAAAATAACTGCCACCTTGGGAAAAGCCTGGGAAATAAGCAAGCCGTAGATTTGTCGCATCCTCTGGAATTTCCTGGGGAAAGTGTTTTATTTGTTCTTTATTAGACCAAATTTTCTGACGAATTTCTCCATATCGTGTAGTATTAGTTATTGTCTCAGTATAATCTGTATTGTTAGAGGCTTTCCAGAGTAAAAAACTGCCCACGACAATACCAAGACTGCCAAGGGACAATAAAAATATCATGGCGATTTTAACTAGATGTGTAGAAGTGTTGCGTCTGTCTGTCAGAAAAAGCTTCATCTAATTGAGTGTATTTCAATTTTGCTGTCATACAAACTATTATCTAATTCGATAAAATTTTGAATCTAGCGTTAGACATATTTATTTCTTTATCAGAGTTTAATGACATATCAAATCCTTGACTTCTCTAACAAGTCGGGGCAAATCGTTTTTTACAAGCGATGCGGACTAAATAAAATCACAATCGTTCCTATTAAGGAAATTGTCACACCAAGTAAATCCCACTTGTCTGGTTTGACACCTTCAACTAACCACAACCAAATCAAAGATGAGAGTATGTAAATACCACCATAAGCAGCGTATACTCTACCAGCGTTTGAAGCATCTATCTTAGTTAAGGTAAAAGCGAAGATAATTAGAGCTAAGATACCGGGAATAATCAAAAAGGTGCTTTTTCCCAGTTTAAAAGTTGCCCAAAAAGCATAACAACCGGAGATTTCTCCTAATGCAGCAACTAGAAATAAGACAAATGTTTGCATTTTCGGCTTCAGGAAATAAAAAACAGATGCTCCCGTTTGTCACTCGCATCTGATGTCATGTCAGCTTAATGAACATTAATAAAAACATTGCAATCGTCGTAGAGACGTTCCGCCGGAACGTCTCTACAATATATGTGATTTGTTGGACATGATATGATGAGTAAATAAATATTTATACTTTCTAATTAGAAAGACCCGGCAATCATTCCAGCAAGGATGATAAAACCAATCCAAACATTTTGTTTAAACATTTGAGCGTAAACATGATTAGGAAGGTCTTTTTTGATTAATTGAAGATATTGCCAAACCCAGGCAACAGCAGCAATTGCCAGGGTAATCCAAAATGCATACTTGAGATGCATTAAAACACCTAGCCAACTGAGAAAAAAGATGGTTGCAGCAAAGAAAATTCCAATGGCTAGAGGTGCGCGATCGCCAAAAAATAAAGCGCTAGAATTAACACCTATTAGCCGATCGTCTTCGCGATCGCTCATTGCGTAAACTGTATCAAATCCTAATGTCCACATCACTGTGGCACCCCAAAGTAACCAAGTTGCTTGTGAAAGGTTTTGTGTCACCGCACTCCAGCTAATTAATACCCCAAAACCCCACGCGATGGAAAGTACTAACTGCGGTACAGGAAACACTCTTTTCGCACCTGGATAAAGCAGGATTACGGGTACTGCTGCCACACACAACCAAAAAGAAAGGGGGTTAAGATAAAAGGCAAGAACTGCTGCACAAAACATCGCAACGATCGCGATCGCAATACCAACTTTTATCGAAAGGGCACGAGAAGCAAGAGGACGCAAGCGAGTTCTTTCTACCTGCGGGTCGATGTCGCGATCCCACAAATCATTCACAATACACCCAGCTGCACTTGTGGCGATCGTTCCTAAAGCAATGACACCAACTAGCGGTAAAGGTGGTTTCCCTGAAGCTGCCAAAAACACAGCCCAAAGAGCAGGTATCATCAAGATTAACCGTCCTTCTGGTTTGTGCCATCGCAGTAGTCGGATAATCACAAGCCACATTGGTTCGGTGTTGCTTTCTGGTGTCGTCAGCATAGATGGGAAAAATAACTAAAGATAGATGAGTTAATACATCTTTACATCTATAGAATAGCTTTCAATACGGTTCGGATAAGATTTTTTGATGAAAATTATAGATCACAAAGACGCGATAAATCGCCGTCTCTTGCTTGTTTGTGAATCTTTACAATTTCCTGTAAGCCTTATATGTTAAAGTTTACAAGTCTCCATAAGAGAGGAGAAAATTTCACTCCACCATTAAACAATAAGATAAGCATATATCTAGCCACCGTAACGTCTTCGTCAAATCTCGTCCACCACCAGCGAAGCCACCCGCAGGGAGATGTCCATGAGGGGCATTGAGGGAGAAGGTGAGTTCCGAGTAGGTGAGCCATTCTTTGTTAAAAAACAGACGCAACTTTCGCCAACCGACGCGATCGCCAAACTTCTCGTAGTAAAATCCGACGCTTTCGTAAATGCGCTTTTGCACACTGAAGCCAAAAAGCCCTTTGCTATATTTTACCCACAATTGGTCAATGGTGCGTAAGTCTGTGCAAGGAAAGTTTACGATGGATTCGGGATCTAAATAGCCTTCTGTTTCTCTGCCAGTGGCTTTCAGCATCACAGCTAGAGTTTCCTGATCTGCGTCTTTCCAATTGCCTGCTGCTAGCAAGTCACGCAGTTTGGTGTAGTCTATTCCCTTTTCAGAGGGCAGGTCATCAGCCTTTTGTTTTTCTCGTTGCAGTCTTTCGGCTTCTTCCTGTTTGGTTACAGGGGGAGTTGGTGTTAGTGTGGGTGAAGGAGAAACAACGCTTGCTTTGCGAGCATCTTGTGGGGGTGAAGTGAGTGTAGGGGTGGTATTTATACTTTCCCCATGCAAATCTTCTTTTCTCAACAGTTTAGGTGTCAAATGCTCTTGAATCCCTGCCATGCGGATGACTTGACAACCAAGTTTATATGCAAATTCAACGCTTCTTCCGGCACCCAGAGCATCGTAAAAACCAACAGCAAATTTAATGGCGGCTTTATCGCCAATTTCTTGACTCATGCCGATAACATAATTAATATGTTGGGCGATCGCTTTGGCTTGAATCTCGGAATAGCAAGCATTAAGTAATACACACTCTACATCTGAAGCGAACAATTCAAACAACCCAGCTAATGCTGCTGCATCCACTAGCTTTTGTTGTCCGGTATTATCTTCAAATATTAAACCCTCTTCCCCTGCGCCATGTCCAGAAAAATGAATAATCTGGGGTTCGTAATTGAGAATAGAGCGGTGAATATCTCTATCACGGACTGCTTCTGCCGACTCTATCTGAAAGCTGTCGCGTTTTTTCGCTAGTTGTAACCCTTCCTTAATTTCACGAATCTCCTCACTCAAACACAGTGGTTTCGTACCTTTGGGATTCGCTGACAACACTAAGATTTTTTTGACTGGGATTTCAACGCTCATTTCATGTCAGGGTTTTATTAAATAATATTCCGGGTTAAAATCTTCCTTTGAGCCTCTGGGTAGACATCGGCTTAATAAAATGGGGTTTACTTACACCACTGTCTCATAAGTATGTATATTCTAGATGTTTCCATACTAGGAATATAAGACAGCAACCTTGAATTCCGCAAAAGATTGTGTTATGCCGTTTCACAAAAACCTTAATACAAATACAGACCTGTAGAGACGCGAAATTTCGCGTCTCTACAAGATTCATATGTATCGCTAACTGGTAAATGCAGCTAAACCCTGTTAGACGATAGCTCTAAGATTTTGTTGTTTGTCAACTTTCATCTTTATAAATCTTGCTGCGATGTCCAATTTCCACCACATTTACCAGTAAAATATCATCTAAAGTATCGTATATAATGCGATAATTGCCTACTCTCATACGATAAGCGTTTTCTGTGTTTTTTAACTTTTTTACTTGATGAGGACGCGGTTCTATGGCTAACTCATCAATCTTTACTTATATGCGTTCTTGAAGTTCAGGCGATAATTTTTTAAGTTGTTTTAATGCTCCTTTTAATATTTCAACTTTATAACTCACGCTACTTCCTTTTTTCTTTCCGTTTTAAGTTCTTTTTTAGCTTCTTCCCATGAAACTGAGCCGTCAATGTCAGCGTCTTTTTTAGCTTTTTCGTAGGCTTTTACATCCTCCTCTTCCTCTTCCTCTTCGATTTTTAGAAGTAGTGCGTAAATCTCATCTAGGGTACTGTCGCACCCGCTTGATTTAGCAGTTCGTTAATATGTTTAATTAATTGTTCGCGTTCGTGTTCGGTTTTCATAATTAAGCCTCTTTAAGATTGTTAACTTTGATTAATTTATCAATTCTATTTTTGATAATGTTTAATTCTGGTAAGTATCGCAGTCGTTGCCTCTAAGAGGTTGTTTGAAAAGTTACTAGCCCTAGCGACTATAAGTCGCGGCTATACAGACAAAACCTGCCTTTCCTTGCGGAACGCTACGCGAACGCAGGTTAAAAACCCAAGATGTTTGTATTAGTCCACGGAGGTGGACTTTGTTTGTGTAGTAGCGAATTCTATTCGCCCAATACTTTTCAAACATCCTCTAAATTCTGGCTAGCGCAATCCCATAATAGTACAATAATACCCCTATCAGGTAGCCAACCCACCTCTGTGTATTTTCAAATTACTTTGCGCTTGACTTGAAGTAAAATAGATAAGGTATCTCTATGAGCATCTATTGAGCATTAACAATAGTATAAAATCATGCTCAAAATAATCATCAAAACACTGCACGTTAGGGTATTTGAGCATCTATTGAGCACAAGAAAGGGATTCTAACTCAAAAGTATTGAAAATACGAAATATGGGATTTAATTTAGTTTCAGCTAGCTGGGAGAGTACTCCAACTCAAACAGTTGAGCAACACCCGATTATTGCTGCCATTGATTTAGGGACAAATTCTCTGCATATGGTAATTGTGCGGATTGAACCAACATTACCAGCTTTTAGCATTATTGCTAGAGAAAAAGAAACTGTGAGATTGGGCGATCGCAATCTGAAAACTGGAGAACTTAAACCAGAGATAATAGAAAAAGCGATCGCTGCGTTGGGACGCTTTCAAGAAGTTGCGAAAAGTCTCAATGCGGAAACAATCATTGCGGTAGCAACTAGCGCTGTGCGTGAAGCTCCCAATGGTAAAGATTTTTTGCAAAGGGTAGAATCTGAGTTGAGTTTAAGCGTTGACTTGATTTCTGGTCAAGAAGAAGCGCGGCGCATATACTTGGGTGTATTGTCGGGGATGGAATTTAACAACCAGCCTCATATTATCATCGATATTGGCGGCGGTTCCACAGAAATAATTTTAGGCGATAGTCACGAAGCGCGAGTTCTCACCAGTACTAAAGTGGGTGCAGTGCGGTTAACCAGTGAATTAATTACCACTGACCCCATCAGCAACACTGAGTTTCAGTACTTGGAAGCTTACGCACGGGGTACGCTTGAACGTTCTGTAGAAGAAGTGCAAGCGAACATCCAGATGGGAGAAACTCCCCGTTTGGTAGGAACTGCTGGCACAATTGAAACTTTAGGGCTAATTCACGCACGGGAAAATTTAGGTTCTGTCCCGGCAACACTCAATCGGTACGAGTTTAGTTTAAAGGATTTGCGCGAGTTGGTCGATCGCTTGGGGAAACTGAATTACTCAGAACGAGCAGAGATTCCGGGAATGCCGGAGAAAAGGTCAGAAGTGATACTTGCGGGAGCCGTAATCTTACAGGAAGCGATGATTCTTTTGGGTGCTGAATCGGTGACGGTGTGCGAGCGATCGCTGCGGGAAGGGGTGATTGTAGACTGGATGTTGACCCACGGTTTGATTGAAGATAAACTGCGTTACCAAGGTTCGGTGAGGGAACGGAGTGTTCTCAAACAAGCGAAAAAATACAACATAAAATTAGAACATAGCGATCGCGTTGCCAAATTTGCCCTGTCATTATTTAACCAAACTCAAGGTAAATTACACAACTGGGGTGCAGAAGAAAGAGAATTATTATGGGCAGCGGCAATTTTACACAATTGCGGTCATTATGTTAACCATGGCGCTCACCACAAGCACTCTTACTATTTAATTCGCAATGGTGAGTTACTCGGTTATACAGAAACTGAGATAGAAATAATCGCTAATTTAGCACGTTATCATCGTAAATCACCGCCGAAGAAAAAGCATGAAAATTACGCCAATCTACTGCACAAAGATGACAGGCAAATAGTCAGCAAGTTGAGTGCTTTTGTGAGATTAGCAGTTGCCCTCGATCGGAGGCAAATTGGTGCGATCGCACGAGTCCAGTGTGAATACAATCCAGATTCTCAGGAATTACATCTGCATATTTTTCCATCTCATACTGATGAAGATTGCGCTTTAGAACTCTGGAGTGTGGATTTAAAAAAAGATGTCTTTGAGGCAGAATTTGGGTTGAAATTAGTAGCTATTTTGGAAACTTATGCTGTTGCAGTTAGCTAAATAAAAGTACGGTGCGTTAAGGTAGTGGATGACACCCTAATTGTTGGTTTGTTTTTTGTACCCGCGACGCAGTATAATCACTCCATAACATGATTATCTGAGAAAACGCTGAGTTTTAACTGAATTTATTGTCAGCAGAAATTCATGAAAATCATGGTTTGCTTCTCAGATGAACTTCAGTAGTAACTGAGATGCTTTAATTAGTTGAAGGATAACTAAAAAATGAGGAGTAACGAATGAAACTTACATCTATACTTGCAAGTGCTGCCCTAGTTAGCTTTTTCTCTTTTTCCGATGTTCCCTTAAAGGTAATTAATCCTTCACTAGCTCAAGTATCAGCCCAACAGCCGAATGATCCAGCAAGCTTGACTGTTGACCAAAAAATTGCAATGATCCTTGCAAATAAGGGTAAACCTGAGAGTGCCCAGATGATGCGGGAATACTTTCCGAAACAACTTTCACCAATAGGGATTCAACCAGGTGGTGCAGGTATGGTAGTTAGCCTTTATAGCAAAACTAGTAATGTAACGTTCTCTTTATGTACAATGTTCGATGTAGTTGTCGCGGCGAAGAAAGGTAAAATAGCTAAGTTCCCACCCGCTGAAGTGAAGTAAGGCACTTGCCAAGAAAATAGATACCAGCCGTCACATTCAGCTCCACGACACACAACCAGCAATTAGATACAGGGCTGGTATCTATTAGATATAGGAGTGAAAATCAACTATGCGTTGTCCAGAACCCCAAGAGACGTAGCAGTGCTACGTCTCTACGTCTTTTCCACGAGGTTTGTCAAATAAATAGTTTGGTCAACTACCTACAATGCCCAACGGGTGTGTGAACGAGAATACTTGTTATATCTTCAGATAACAAACTGTTAATGCCTACAACTTGTGCCAGAGCCAGAAAATGGATTAAGTAGGTGCGGTAAAGCCGTTGGCAGTTATCCTAACTCATAACTCCTTTATCAGGAATGGTGTAACATTTAAACTAACAATTCACTAATTTTTAACAGGCTTGATCGCCAAGATTAATAAATTATGAAAACGTCCAAAATTGGTGCTCAACGTTTGGATAGAATCCCCAAACCAGTAGTTCGTCCCCAATGGGCATCTTTAGTAATGCTTGGTGCGATCGCTATATCTGGTGCAATAGCAGCAGCATGGTTTGCAGGGGAAGGTGATATCAGTCATATTTTTGCTCATATTGACATGCTGCAAGCTTCGCCACCAATGTGGGTGGAAGCACCAATGGTAGCAGGAAAATATCTAGTTGCCCCCACTATTATTTTACTAGCGATCGCGTTAGTAATTATGAAAATTTCCCCAGTACCTCGCCCCCGCTCGCGATTTATAGTGGCAGGAATTCTGCTGGTGTTGACTATCCGATATCTTATTTGGCGATCGCTTTCCACTCTCAATTTGAGCAACCCTCTAAATGGTAGCTTCAGTTTGGCTTTGTTTTTCTTAGAAATGCTGATGCTCACTAGTGCTTTGATTCAGCTTTTTTTGATGCTGAAGCACAAAGAGCGTCCTTGGGAAGCAGACGAAAAAGCAGTTGCTGTAATTGAAGGCACTTTCACCCCCAGTGTAGATATCTTTGTACCAACTTACAATGAGCCACTTTTTATTTTGCAGCGGACAATCATCGGTTGTCAAGCTCTGGACTACCAAAAGAAAAAAGTTTATTTGTTAGATGATACCAAACGTCCAGAAGTGCAAGCGCTGGCTTTAGAGTTGGGTTGTGAGTACATGACGCGCTCTGATAATCGTCACGCCAAAGCCGGAAATTTGAATCACGCGATCGCTCGTACTGATGGGGATTTAATTGTCGTTTTTGATGCTGATTTTGTCCCTACGGAAAATTTTCTCACCCGCACAGTTGGCTTTTTTCAAGATGAACAAATTGGCTTGGTGCAGACTCCGCAAAGCTTCTACAACTTCGATCCCATTGCCAGCAATCTTGGGTTAGAGAACGTTCTCATACCCGAAGAAGAAGTATTTTACCGCCAAATTCAACCGCTTCGCGATAGTGCAGGCAGTGTAACTTGCGCTGGTACTTCTTTTGTGGTGCGACGAAGTGCATTAAAAACAGTTGGTGGTTTTGTCACCGACTCTCTCAGCGAAGATTACTTCACCGGCATTCGACTTTCGGCACAAGGCTATCGCTTAGTTTACTTAGATGAAAAATTGAGTGCAGGTTTGGCAGCTGATAACATGGCAGATCAAGCAACTCAACGTCTGCGTTGGGCACAAGGTACACTCCAAGCATTTTTCATTGAAGCGAATCCCCTCACCATTCGCGGATTGCGACCTTGGCAACGACTAGCGCACTTCAGCGGATTGCTACATTGGTTTTCAAGTATTTCCCTTGTCGGTTTTTTGATTGCACCTTTAGTTTATTCGTTTTTCGGAGCGATCCCGATTAGAGCAAATCCCTCAGAAATGCTGTATTACTTTTTGCCCTACTATGTGGTGCAATTCTCAGTATTTTCCTGGCTAAATTACCGCAGCAGTTCGGCATTATTGTCAAATATCTACTCAGCTGTACTGGCATTTCCCATTGCATGGACGGTAATTCAAGTCATGCTGAATCCGTTTTCTCGCGGTTTTAAGGTGACACCAAAAGGAACTGGACGCGATCGCTTTTCTTTCAACTGGAAACTAGCCTTACCTTTGATTGTATTATTTGTTGGCACGGCAGTCAGCTTATGGCGCAACTTGGGGATGTTTATCCTCAAAGGTGCTTGGCAGACAATGCCATTAGAAGCTGCCCAAGAAGTTAAGGGACTCGGTTTAGGTTGGTTGTGGAGCATTTACAATTTAATTGTCCTTGCTATTGCCTTGTTGGTCTTGCTGGATATTCCCAAAACTGACCCCTACGCTTGGTTTGACTTGCGACGCACCGTGCGCTTAGATATAAAAAATCACGCTGAAGAAAATACTTCACTGTGGGGGATAACCACAAAGATTTCGGAAATAGGAGCGGAAATTGCCTTAACCCAAGCGGGTTTGCCGGAAATCAAGCCAGGAGAAATCTTACCCATAACTTTGGAAATTATGGAGGCAAAATTAACCTTGCAAGGTATTGTTAGGCAAACCGAAATTCAAGAAGAATTTCCCACAGTTCGAGTCATGTTTGAAGATGTAAACTTGACTCAGCATCGTTCCTTAGTAAAAATGCTCTTCTGTCGTCCTGGTCAGTGGCGGCGCTCATTGGCACCCGGAGAGTTACAATCTTTATGGTTGCTATTTAAAATTTTGTTCAAACCAAGAGTGTTATTTGGTCGCAAAGCTGATACAAGTGCGATCGCAGTTGTGAAAGGCTGATGCGAGAAGCAGAACGCACACTTAAGAGTACTCCAAGTAAAAAAATGCCCAATTGTAATTGCGAGCGAAACGAAGTGTAGCGTTCCGGAAGCGTCTCCGACAGGAGAAGCAATCTCAAAGTCTTTGCGATTGCTTCATTACGCTTCTCTACGAGATACCACGAACGCTCCATTCACAATGACGGGTTTTGCATCATTTATTTTTTGGAACACTCTAAGAAAAAAAATGCTGAGTAAAAGCTAAGTTTTATCGCGCGATCGCACCTTCTGTCCAATACAGACCTAACCCCCAACCCCTTCCCTCCCAGGGAAGGGGAGTAAGACTCAAAGCCTCTCTCATTGTAGGAGAGAGGAATGGAAGTGAGATCACGCATTGTACTGCACCCAAGGGAGAACCGCTATATTTCCAGATAAATTCAGAAGAAGGAAAGGTTTGGTTTGAGATCAGTTTCACTACCAAGTGTGATGCTTTGTTTAGTAGACATCTCCAGAGTCATACGTAGAGACGTTCCACTCTTTACGTCTCTACAAGGGTTTCGGGCAACGCATAATTAATTTATGGAGATGTTTAGTGGTGATTTCCGAAAAGTACTGTAGTCTTTTAGAGGTCTGATATGGAATTAAGAGATGTAATTTTGCTGTTGCATCCAGCGATCGCTGTAATTGTCGTTTTTCCTTTAATCGGTATTGTCGTCAACCGCGCTTTTCAAGTTCGTCAGCGACGCTTGGAAACTGCAACAGATGGTAAGAGTAAAATTCCCCCAGTTGTGGGACAAGAACATGTTAAGTTAGGACGCGCTTTGACAGCAGCTGTTGTCGGGATTGTTTTACTAGGGTTGGCTTTTGGTATATATGGCAATATCTTAGAAAAAAAAGTTTGGACACAAACACCATTCAAAGTCGTTTTGATTACCTTGTTTTTTGTCGCAGCGATCGCTTCATTGGCTCTACTTTATAAAGCAGGCGATCGGATGTGGCGGGGGATTTTTGCTACCCTTAGTGGGATAGCTTTAGTAATACTTGGTTGTCAAGATGGTGTCTATCGTCAAACTAACCAATGGTATATTTCTCACTACTATTACGGTGTTACTGTCGCTTTGTTGATGATTTTCTCTCTCGCAATTTTGCCAGATATCTATAAGGATAAAACAAATCGCTGGCGGAAAGTTCACATCGCTTTAAATTCTATCGCTTTTTTCATGTTTATCGCACAAGGAATTACAGGATCGCTGGCATTACTAGAAGTTCCTTTGAGTTGGCAAGAAACCTATGTGCAAAAGCTTTACGAGCAACAGTGCAATATTAAACCCTGTACAATCCAAGCACCAAATGTGCCTAAGAAGCCTTAAAAAGTCATATCATAACTGTTGAATTACCGATAATAAAACATGCTTGTAGTAAGGACTGAAGTCCTTATCTTACCTAATCTCATAATATAAGTGAGGACTAAAGTCCTCACTACAAGCTTATGAGACCTTAATTCAGCAACGCCTTTTTTACTTTCTAAATCGGCATTTCGTCATGACAGTGGCTACAACGCCAGTATACTCCTTGCGATCGCATGTGACGAAGTAAAACACCTGAACAGCAAAGGCAAGTATGTCTGCCCTTCATCGATTGCTTAAGTGTGATGGAGGCAGTTCTTTGCCTACAAGTAGGGATTAACCAATCCAAGAATTGATTATTTGGTAAAGCGATCATATATATAATCCCCATTGAATTGGATTAATAATCCTGGTTATGGCACAATACGCGGGCGTGTTAAGGTTTTTGGTACTGATTTTAGACCTGTAGAGACGCGAAATTTCGCGTCTCTACCCTCAGACCATCGGGCTTAACTGAACGGTATTGGGTTATGGCAATTCTGGATTGTGTACATACATCCTGACGGGGCATTGCTATGTTTGCCTTAGGGTTTGTATAGCACGCGATTGAGAACCGCTATATAAACTAGCATGACAAGCCCTAGTTTGATTTCCTGAATGAGTTGATTGATTACGACACAAAACGCAATAAAGACCATTTGTGCAACACAACTTAACTTGAGAAATCAATCAACAAATTTTCGAGACGCGAAATACAAATTGTAGAGACGCGAAATTTCGCGTCTCTACATGCAGATTCATACCTGAATTCAGCAACGCCAACATTGTCGAGACGCGAAATACAATTTGTACAGACGCGAAATACAATTTGTACAGACGCGAAATACAAATTGTACAGACGCGAAATACAATTTGTACAGACGCGAAATACAATTTGTACAGACGCGAAATACAAATTGTACAGACGCGAAATACAAATTGTACAGACGCGAAATACAATTTGTACAGACGCGAAATACAATTTGTCGAGACGCGAAATTTCGCGTCTCTACATGCAGATTCATACCTGAATTCAGCAACGCCAACATTGTAGAGACGCGAAATACAAATTGTAGAGACGCGAAATTTCGCGTCTCTACATGCAGATTCATACCTGAATTCAGCAACGCCAACATTATTGCCATTCCCTCTCCTCAAGTTCCTTTGTTGGCAATAATAAACTAGCTTCAATTTCGGTCCTAATTCCAGGCGTCACCTCACAATTGCTATTTAAGCAATCAAGCAGCAGCTGATTGGCATCGTAGTAGCGTTGCAATACTTCCTGTTGTTGGGGGCTGAAGTTCCAGTGGTGATGAATATTGCGATAATTAGCGATCGTCTTCTTTAACTGTTGTGCCCAAGCTGAATAGTTTGTCTGCCACCATGCTTGAAAGCGTTCTTGGTTTTGACGAGAATTGGGAAATTCATCTTTGAGTTGTTCGAGAGACTTATAAAGTCCAGCATCCAGAACCATGACCATAATATTGTTGATCGCCTCTGCACAAACATAGGCGTGGGCAAAATCCTGGCTGCGGTCTACAGCACACTCTAGCAATAAGTCATCCAATGCCGCATCTAGAAACATCCCCTGGTCAAGGGTGCTGGCTAGGGTAAAGTGAGAAGCCAGGTGAGGAGTCCGGGCAAGAGCAAGGTAAAATGATCGAGCTGTCGCCACCAAAGGTGGCGACAGCGTATCCTTTGATTTTTGGCTTGCCCACGTCAAAAACTCTTGTAAGTAAGGGTCAGAGCCGACGAGTGCATCAATCTGTTGCTTCATTAATTGCATCAGCGAATCTGCACTCCGGAGCATACCAGCCGTCAATAGAAAGATTTCGTGCCAGTGAGGATCGTTAATGTGACTCACCAGCCCAGAGAGAGCTTGCTCGAATGCTTGTAAGTTATGGCTGGCAACGATATTTCTTGCTGTGAAGTATTCTTGAAACGCCAGAGAGGAGAAGGAAAACACTCCCCGCGCCCGTTCTGCTAGTAGCCCATGTTGCGCTTCCATCGCCTTCAGCGCCGCTTCGCTTTCTAGTTGCAGTTCCTCTGGCTCGATTGGAGCATCGGTCAGATTACGAATATAGTCCCCAATGTATTGCTCAAGAACACGTTGGTCAAAGAAGTACTGACCCTTCTCAAAGGTCGCTGCCGCAATCTGACTTAATAACTTCAGCTTTTGGGGTAATAAAAACCCTTGGTAAATCTCATCCCGCTCAACACCTCTAGCTTCATCCCATTTACCTAAAAGCAAATCTAGCCCTTGCTTATAAAAATCAGTCCGCTTAGTGGGAAATTTTCCCTGACCATGAAACACCCAGCAAGCAAGATGCAAAAACAAAGGTGTGACGACGAGTCGGAGAAATTGCCAGTTTGAGGGTTCGTCCAGCTTTTGAATAAACTCAACTCCCTGCGCTTGCCCATCAGTAGCGTTTGTCTTGGTGAATGTCACAAACCATTTTTGAGCGAAGGCTTGGATTTGTGCTTGAGTAAAGGGGGCAATCTCAACATCACTAAAGCCTCGAACCCTGAGCTTTTGAGATGCCGTTCGACAGGTCACCACAAACCGATTTTTGTGATATTTGTCTGAAAAAGAGCGAATTTCTTTTAAGACAGCATTGCTCTGTTGCTTGAGAACTTCATCGATCCCATCAAGCAACAGCAACACTCTGCCTGCCTGAAGTAACTTTTCAATCACTGAATTTTCGGAAATTCCAGAGGTGAGAAACTCCTGGGAAATGTAATTTAATAAACTGAAGTCGCTGCGTCCCGGTGATTCCGCAAAATTCCTTAGTGTGATGAAAACAGGAACCTGGTTTGCCGCAAATGCACCTCGGTTACACTGAATGGCAAGATGTTGCAAGAAAGTGGTTTTACCTACCCCTGGTTTGCCTAGCACCCTAAGCTTGGAGTACGTTTCCACTGCCCGCATACCTGGTATTTGTTTTTCGTCAACCTCACCTAAGCCAAAGCGGTCAAATTGTTCTGGACCAAGCTTTTGCAGGTCATCTAAAGCTAACCACTGAAGGCTTTCGATTTCCTCCAAAATATTCACATCTATATATATGTCATCGATTCCCACAGGATGACTGATATCCAATAACTGCAAGATGCCGCACTGGTCTTGAATTTTGTCTTTGCGTTGCGATCGCACTTGTTGCACCAAAACATCAATATTCAAGCCAGTAGGCTGGGCGAATTCTCTTCTTTCAGAAAATTCTGCTGGGGGATTTTCAGCAATCTCCCGCCAATTGAGGTCTAATACAGAACAAATTTCAAAAAAGGTATGACGCTCAACAGCACGTCCACTAAAAAACCGCCAAATGGGTTGTCGAGTTTTTAAGTTTACTTCAAGCGCTAGATTTTCCTGAGTCCACCTTTTGCGAGCAAATGCTTTTTTAGCCTGTTGAATTCCGGTGAGTGATGCCTGGAGCGATCGCTTAACCATGAAATAAAACACAAGAGTCTGAAAATCTACAACTTAAACTTTTATTAATAGAAGTTACGCTTTGTACAAATTAACCATAATAGACATCGACCGAATTTAACTATGCGTTGCCCGAACCCTTGTAGAGACGTTCCGGCGGAACGTCTCTACGTCCTTTCTGGAGATGTCTAGTACTGGAAAGCAGTACTCAAGGGCTAAAATCCACAATTTGTGTTTACTTTATATGTATTAGGCGTAACTTCCAATTAATACAATACTTTTAAGTTTAAAGCTTTTTCCATGCTAAAAACCTTGTGTTTTGTATAAGTTAAACAAAATACAAGTATTTACTCTGCTAATTTCGTCAAAATAAAACAATTAAAATATTATCCATACTGAAACTAACTAGATGAACTTGTGGAATTCATCTCGTAAAGAGTTGATGAATGTTACGTTTTGTGCTTATACGTATAAGTCAAAGACTCTGAATAATCAGTAGTACTGAAGTATTGTTAAATAATATAAATTTTTGTAACGAATTGAATCATTGTTAACTCATCTTATACATTTCAAACATTTGCCAATACCTCATTTCAAACACCCATCTGTCATCTTTGAGAATGTAAACATTTAAAGCGTGTCAATGAAGACTCAATACGGTTCGGTTAAGAATATTTGTGAACCCAAAACCCTTGTAGAGACGTTGCACTTGCTAGTCTCTACATACGTTAACCGAACCGTATTGAATGAAGACTTAGTAGCTTGACAAATTATTCGTTTTTCCCCGACTTCTGAGAGTATCCGTTGCTACTCAAGCGCAGCGCTTGAAAGTATAGGGTGCGCGGTGTTCCATCGTCAACTGGGTATTCAACATTAAGTAAGTATCACTAAAAAAAATTTAGTTAGTGAAACAAATGATGCAATCAGCCAGAAAAATTCTCGTAATTGAAGATAATACTAGCACCCGTAACATGTACTTAGACAGTCTTGTTATTGAAGGTTTTGAGACGATCGCGGCAGAAAACGGTCTTATTGGCATTCAACAAGCGCAAGCGCACTTACCAGACATAATACTTTGCGACATTTTTCTGCCTCTTGTTGATGGTTACGAGGTGCTAGATACCCTGAAGCAAGATCCCGTGACCGCAATTATCCCGTTTATTTTTCTTGCTGACAGCGGCACGAAGACAGACTTCCGCAAAGCTATGGATAGGGGAGCAGATGACTATCTGAGCAAACCTTTTATAGTCGAAGAATTGCTAAACGCGATCGCAGCTCGACTGCAAAACCGAGACACTTTTTTAAGTAGTTACGCAGCCAATTTAGAGTCAGCTTTCAAGTTGGAGCAAACAGCGATCGCAAATCCTAAATTGTGCTTCAAGAGCGTTCCCCAACTCAAAAAAGTTTTCGACTTCATCGAAACTCATTATCACCAAGGAATTAGTCTGTGCGATGTTGCTGAAGCAGTTGGTTATTCACCCGCTTATTTAACCAACCGAGTCGGAAAGCTGACAGGAGAAACTGTAAACCGCTGGATTGTCAAACGCAGGATGACTGCGGCTTGTTTACTACTGGAAACAAAAAATCAGACAATCGAGGAAATTGCCACATCACTAGGCTATCAAAATGCCTGTCATTTCTCCCGCCAATTTCGCCAATACTACGGATTCCCTCCCCAAGTTTGGCGCAAAAACTGCATCAACCGCTTGATGTGTGAAGCCAGCACCTCATAATGCATGAGACAAACGTCGTGAAAACGAATGTAGAGACGCGAAATTTCGCGTCTCTACAAGGGTTTGGATAACGCATATTTAATTTTCAAATAGGTTGTCTATGGTTGTTGTAACGATTTGAGTGTTTTTAATACAACTTATACAACTTATACGTTTTAAAGATTTACTCAAACATCATTTCCAACATCAGGGTGTCATGCTAATTGTAATTATCCCAGGCAGAAAGTGTGAAAACGTTAAAATCCTCTCTCTAGAAAGCACGCGCTGCGGACAATCATCAGAAGTCTTTAAGCAAAAACCATATGAGTTTTCATGGGAGCCGCAATGTATCTACGTAACGAATTTTCAACTAATCTTTTCTCTCTTCAAGGGCTGCGAGTACTCGTTGTAGACAATAATGAGGATTGCCGTGTTATGCTCTCGGTGCTGCTGCGATCGTATGGTGTGGAGGTGCAAACAGCATCTTCAGTTAAGCTTGGTTTGGAAATATTTGGACAATGGCAACCTGATATCCTCGTGAGTGATATTGCCTTTCCTGGTGAAGATAGTTATGCACTGATTCAGCAAGTGAGAACGAAAGCCGAACGAGGGGAACTAGTGATAGCCATTGCGGTGACAGGCTATGACACTCAAAACATGGGTCAACGTGGTCTTTGCCAGGGGTTTGACTTGTGGTTCAGCAAACCCCTGGATCTTGATGAGTTTGTGGCTGTGCTTGCTTCTTTCGCGACTTGTCAACGATCTTCATACGCGATCGCTGAACGCATTTTGAGTGTCCCTACACATAGTGAAGCGATCGCGAGTCTCGAAAAGCAATTTAATCTGACATTTCCAAATTAGATCACCATTTTTGAAATACTACCCACAAAATTTTATCAAAAAAGGATAATTAGTTATGCTTCCTGAACTTAAGCCTCAAGACTTTGAATTGACGCTTGAACAAAGGTTTCTGATCTCACGTTATACCGAGGAAATCAAGGAAATTCCCCTAGAAATGTTACAGGCAAGTTTCTTAGAAGTCGCTTGTATATTGATGATTAAAGATAATTTGATCCGAGCCTTGATGAGAAAGGCAGGATAATCAGCAATTGCGGATGAATTGATTTTTTTTTTGCGTTGCTGATTTCATGTATGACTCAGGATTTTGCGTGATGTCATAACCCTTGTAGAGACGCGATATATCGCGTCTCTACATCCCAATTCATACGGCGATTCAGCAACGCCCAAAGATAGATATTCACTCATTTATTTACTTTTTGGTATGATAAGCGATCGCTATAAGTTAAAATATCCTCATGATGGGAGCAGTTCACATTAAAGTCAAGCTCACAAACGCAATAGATGAGGCTCTAGTAAATCGGGGATTACTTGCACCTCATCTTCTGCGTGAACATGAAACCGAAGCTTTAGTACATACAGGTGCAGTCACCTTAGTAATTCCCGCAGCAATAGTACAGCAGCTAGGTTTGCAAATTCGCGGACAACGGGTAGCCCAATATGCTGACGGACGCCAGGAAAGTGTGGGAGTCACCGAACCTGTGATAATTGAGTATGCAGGACGTGAAACTATTGTAGAAGCGTTGATAACTGGTGATGAAGTTCTTATTGGTCAAGTTGTATTAGAACAGTTAGACTTCTTAGTGGATTGTAAGAACCAGCGATTAATTCCAAACCCGGCAAATCCTGACTACGCAGTAATGCAAATTAAGTAGGAAGCAGAGGTATGAATAAGGGAAAAATGTAGAGACGTAGCATTGCTACGTCTCTACGCCCAAAGATAAACCATATTGACCACCAGTAAAGTTAGTAATCAGACCTTTGGTGCCGCTTAGGTAGCGACTGGGTTGCCAAGTGCTTTGATAGCCTATATCAGTAAATGTTGATCCGTTTGATTCATGAAGTGAGTATTCTTTACTTCACAAAACGACATAATTCGGTAAAATTAGGTAAAGGAATTTCTGCGTTTGTCAAATAAAGGTATTTTTCTATTCCATGCAAATCAACGAGCGTGCAGCCAAACTTCCCTTTGCCCCGCTACTGTTAATCGCACCCTTTTTCTTGTGGGGTACGGCAATGGTAGCAATGAAAGGAGTAATTCCCCACACGACGCCGCTATTTATGGCAGGAGTGCGTCTAGTGCCTGCTGGAGTGCTAATCTTAATCGCAACTGCATTCATGGGTAAACCGATGCCTAAGGGTTGGGCAGCATGGTTGTGGATTGCCTTATTTGCGTTGGTGGATGGAACGTTATTTCAAGGCTTTTTGGCAGAGGGATTAGTTAGAACTGGTGCGGGTTTGGGGTCTGTAATGATTGACTCTCAACCGTTGGCAGTTGCTTTAATGTCGTTGTGGCTATTTCAAGAACATATTGGTTTGTGGGGATGGCTGGGGCTAGCATTCGGAGTCACAGGTATTAGTTTAATTGGCTTGCCCGACGAATTAATTTTGAGTCTTTTCTCAAATCATTCATTCCCCCTCTCCTCCATTCCCCCCCTCCCCCCCTCCTCCATTCCCCCCCTCCCCCCCTCCTCCATTCCCCCCCTCCCCCCCTTTGAAAGTGGTGAGTGGTTGATGTTGTTGGCTGCCCTGTCAATGGCAGTGGGAACGGTGTTGATTAGATATGTATGTCGATATGCCGATCCGGTAAGCGCTACAGGATGGCACATGATTATAGGTGGATTGCCTTTGTGGGGAATTTCATTTTTGACAGAATCCCAGCAGTGGCAAAATCTTGTAGTATCTGATTGGATGTCGCTGTTATATGCGACAGTCTTTGGGAGTGCGATCGCCTACGGATTATTTTTCTATTTTGCTTCTAGCGGCAGTCTCACCAGTCTCAGTTCTCTCACCTTCCTCACACCCGTATTTGCCCTGCTATTTGGCAACTTGTTGCTCAACGAAGTCCTCAGCCCTGTACAGTGGGTGGGAGTCTGCATAACTTTAGTCAGCATCTATCTAATCAACCAACGTGACACCTTAGCCCAAACAAATCAGAAGGTTGCAGTGACAGAACAAAACAATACACAGCAACAACCACTTCCGGAAGCATCTGGGAAAAAGCTCAACCCACTAAGCCTATCAATCAGGGAATCTGAACCAGAAATTATCCCCTAATTAAAAAAGACTCTAGGAGCAATTATACTATTATCTGATTGCTGACCACTGACCGCGAAAAATTGGCTAATTCCTGACTAATCAGAATTTTCCAGATATTTTTGCCAGATAAAAGTTAACATTAAGCCAGCTTGAAGTTATTGTTATATCGATAACTTACAATGTATGTTCTGGCTGCGATTTTTCATATGAGGCTACGCCATTCCTCCATCCTGATAATTACCTGCCTGACTTGCCTGGGTTTTGACCCCAGTCCAGCAAGCACAGCGACACCTAACCTCACATCAAAATTGCAACTGCAAATCGGAAATTTCACACAGACAGCTAATTTTTTGATTCTCTCGGTTGGTAGTACAGGCGCAGAAGTCGAGGTACTGCAAACACAACTCAAAGAGTTAGGATATTACTATGGTGTGGTAAATGGAGATTATGGCGAAAGCACCGAACTTGCCGTCTCTAAATTTCAGAAAGCAAAAAGCTTGCTCCCAGACGGTATTGCTGGTGCAGCAACTAAAAAAAGTCTGCGGACAGCAGTTAAGCAAAAGCAATCATTATCCCTTGCTGCTACCACTCCTACCCCGAAACCCGCAAAACCAACTACCAAGGCACCTCCGCAAAAAGATTTGTTATGGTGGTCGCTAGTTGGTATGGGAATTTTCGGTGGTCTTGGTGCATTGCTCTATTTGCACAGAAGGTCAAGAAAAGTCAAACAAGTTCAATCGGAAAACTTTCATTTTCAAGTTTTGACACCATCTCAGACAAAGCCGATTCCTGGTTTGTTACCGTTGTCCAGCCCAGCACATATAACCAATGCAGAAGAAGCAACTGCACCACCTGCAAAAGTTGTACTACCACTAGAAAAAACTTCCCGTTTAGCCAAAGTCAACATCGTTGACGAGTTGATGAAAGACTTACGCAGTGCTGACCCGACGAAACGACGCAAAGCCATCTGGGATTTGGGACAGCAGGGAGATTCCCGTGCAATTCAGCCACTGATGGAGGTGATGATTGAGGTTGATTCTCAACAACGCAGCTTAATTTTAGCAGCTTTGGCGGAAATTAGTACGCGCACACTTAAACCGATAAATCGTGCTTTGGCAATTTCACTGCAAGACGAAAGTCCAGATGTGCGACAAAATGCCATCCGTGACTTGACTCGGGTTTACGATCTGATGGCTCAAATTAGTCAGATGTTGTGTTTGGCAACAGAAGACTCCAATGCAGAGGTGCAAGCAACAGCGCGTTATGCTCTTTCACAAATGAATCGTATCCGCACTTTGTCGTCGTCCGATCAAGAAAGTCAAGAGGAAGATTCGCAGCCATCATAATCCAAGTGGATTAGACATCTCCAGAGTCATACGTAGAGACGTAGCACTTGGTAGTCTGTACAAGGGTTTCGGGCAACGCATAATTAAATTCTGGAGATATCTATTAGACTGCGGATTGTGACATCCGGCTTCAATGCGATAACCATCATTCTTCAATCACAAATGCTCTTTGCGCTCAAAGTGAGCGTTTCAAGCGCCGAAGCGCTTAGTACATTATGATAAATCTTTTAAATGCTTTTAGCAAACTTATGAAATTACTTTTTGTTTCCACTTCCGTTGGACCTCTTGGCTCTGGACTGGGCGGTGGTGTGGAATTAACCGTGTATAATATAGCTCAACAAATGATCCAGCGGGGTCATGAAGTACAAATCGTCGCTCCCGCAGGTTCGACATGGGATAACCTGCCAATAGTGCAAATTCCTGGCAATTTACAGATTATTGCCCAAAAGCAAGAACGCACAGACCCGGTTATGATGCCAGAAAATTCTGTTTTGGCAAATATGTGGGATTATGCTCGTCAGGTTCAGGCTGATTATGACTTGATTGTAAATTTTGCTTACGATTGGTTGCCATTTTACCTGACACCTTTTTTCACTCGTCCGATTGCCCACTTTGTCAGCATGGGTTCACTCTCCGATGCCCTTGACAAAATCATTGTACAAGTGGCAAAGCAGTTTTCTGGCACTATTGGCTTTTATACTGCCTCTCAAGCTATCACTTTTTCTCAGTTAACCCCACCCTTACATTACTTGAGTAGTGGTATTGATTTAGGGCTTTATCGATTTTGCGATCGCCCAAAACAACAATTAGCCTGGTTAGGTCGCATTTCCCCAGAAAAAGGTTTAGAAGATGCAGTATCCGTAGCGCAAATTACCCAAATTCCCTTAAAAATTATGGGTAAAATTCAAGATGAATTATACTGGCAGCAGATTTGTCAAAATTACCCAAATGATATCTTTGAATATCTGGGATTTTTATCAACAAATGAAATGCAGCAGGTATTAGGTGAGTGTCGGGCATTATTAATGACACCCCATTGGGTAGAAGCTTTCGGCAATGTCGTAATTGAAAGTTTAGCTTGTGGAGTGCCTGTAATATCCTACCGTCGCGGTGGACCTGCGGAAATTATCCAAGATGGCAAAACTGGCTTTTTGGTAGAACCGGATAGCGTTTCTGAGTTGGTAAATGCTACCCAGCGTATCGATGAAATTAACCGTCAAAATTGTCGTGCTGACGCAGAAGCTCAATTTTCTTTAGAAGCCTTAGGTTCACGCTTTGAAAAATGGTTTAATAAAATTTATGAGAGTTAAAAGTTAAGAGTGAGGAGTTATGAGTGAGGAGTTATGAGTTATGAAAAGTTTCTTTTGACTCTTAACTTTGGACTAACTCCTAACTCCTCACTCCGCTTCTTAAGTAGAGAGGTTCGATACCGAACGTCTCTACTTAACTCCTAACTCCGCTCCTCCTAACTCCTAATTCCAAACTCCTAACTTTTTATCAAACACCCTCTCAAATCGAAAATTCCAAACTCCTCACTCCTAACTCCTAACTCCTCACTCCGCTCCTCCTAACTTTTTATCAATGCAATCTCCAATCGAAAATTCCAAATCCAAAATTGTTCCACCTTTTCTCAAACCTGGTGATTTACTGCGAGTAATTGCCCCTAGCGGTGCTTTGCGAGAATTTGCGACCTTTGAACGCGGGGTGGAAATTTGGCGATCGCGTGGTTACAAAGTAGAAATATCTCCCCGGATAGATGACAGGTGGGGCTATTTAGCAGGCAAAGATGAAACCCGCCGTCAGCAATTAGCAGCAGCATGGCAAGATCCAGAATGTCGCGGTATCCTCTGCGCTAGAGGTGGTTTCGGTAGCACCCGGATTTTGGAAAATTGGAATTGGGGAGTGGGGGAGTGGGGGAGTGGGGGACAAGGAGGACAAGGGGGACAAGGGGGTCAGGGAGGACAAGGAGGACAA
>NZ_JAOWRF010000123.1 GCF_025753815.1 Plectonema radiosum NIES-515
GGATGTGTGATTCGCGTCTCTACAGGATGTGTGATTCGCGTCTCTACAGGATGTGTGATTCGCGTCTCTACAGGATGTGTGATTCGCGTCTCTACAGGATGTGTGATATGATTCCCGTTTAATTAACAGTAATAAAAACATCCCAACCGTCGTAGAGACGCGAAATTTCGCGTCTCTACAGTATGTGCGATCAGCCTGTCATGATATTATTTGGTGACAAGAAATCATACTTATTTTAAAACTGCCTTGCCCATTCATCACGCCAGCGTTCAACTACTACTTTCGTTTGCGTAAAAAATTCGACTGCGTGATTGCTTTGTCCGTGCAAGTCACCAAAAAAGCTTTCCTTCCAACCGCTAAAGGGGAAGAATGCCATAGGTGCGGCAACACCAATGTTGATACCAATATTACCAGCTTCTGCCTCATAGCGGAACTTACGAGCTGCTGCACCATTGCTAGTAAATAAACAAGCCATGTTGCCGTATTGACCCCGATTAACTAAAGCGATCGCTTCCTCAATACTATTCAGATGAATTAAACTCAGCACCGGACCAAAAATTTCTGTGCGGGCAATTTCACCAACTGGATCTACATTTTGCAGAATCGTTGGGCGGATAAAGTTACCATTTTTATGGCTCGTAATCTCAGGACTGCGACCATCTACTAATAACTTTGCCCCTTCCTTGGCTCCTTTTTCAATTAAACTTTCAATCCGCGTTTTGCTGCGGACATCAATCACTGGTCCCATTTCTACACCTTGGTCTAAACCATTCCCGACAATGCGATTTATTGCCGTTTCGGCGATCGCGTTCGTAAATGTATGACGCGCTTCTCCCACTGTAACCGCAATTGAAGCTGCTAAACAACGTTGTCCCGCACAACCAAAAGCACTATCAGCCGCAATCCGGGTAGTCATTGCCATATCTGCATCCGGCAGAATTATAATCGGATTTTTCGCACCCCCTTGACATTGGAGACGTTTTCCGTTTGCCGCTCCCCGACTGTAAATATATTTAGCGACTGGTGTAGAACCAACAAAACTAATTGCGCGAATTTTCGGATGATCTAAAATTGCGTCTACAGCTTCTTTCGCACCATTAATTAAATTAATTACACCCTTGGGTAAACCTGTTTGTTCGAGAAGCTGAAAGATTTTTTGCATAGTTAGCGGCACCTTTTCCGAAGGCTTGACAATGTAGGTATTTCCGCAAGCGATCGCATAGGGCAAAAACCAAAATGGAATCATCCCCGGAAAATTGAAAGGACAAATCACCGCAGCAACTCCTAACGGTTGCCGAATCATCATTTCATCAATCCCCTTTGCCACATCTTCTAAATTAGTTCCCAGCATCATCATCGGAATACCGCAAGCAACCTCGACATTTTCAATCGCACGACGCATTTCACCTTTAGATTCAGCCAAAGTTTTACCGCATTCTAAAGTAATTGTTCGTGCCAAATCCTCAAAATGTTCTTCCAACAGATTCTTCAATTTAAATAAATATTGTACCCGTTCCTGGGGTGGAGTGCGTCGCCACGTGACAAATGCAACCGAAGCTGCATCAACAGCTTCATTGACTTCAGACGCTGACGACAAAGGCACTTTAGCCATAATTTCTCTCGTAGCTGGATTGATTACTTCTAAATATTCTGTAGCATTAGATGCACACCATTGACCATTAATGTAATTATGTAAGTTGGGAATAGTATTCATGGAAAGAAAAATGTAGATGCAAGAATATAACTATTTTGCCTTTAGCTTGAGCAATGAGCGTAAAAACTCTCGCAAACTCTTATTTCTCTGTGCTCTCTGTGCCCTCTGCGGTTCGTTTTTCCATAATCTTGCCTTACCCAGAACCCTTGATTAGACGTAGCACTTGGTAGTCTCTACATCTTTTCCACTCCTATATCCAAAGAGCGAATATTTCTCTAAAGTTGTTTTATAAACATTAATCTTATTCAAGTAATGAAAACTTCCACAGCGGTATTACCGCCATTTTTGATACTAGATCAATTATTACAAAGCTGGTTAATCGAAGATATTGGGAGAGGCGATCGCACAACCCAAAGTCTTTTATCTCAGAATACAATAGAAGGACAAGCCAAATGGGTGGCGAAAGCAACAGGAGTCATAGCCGGCTTACCAGTCGCTGCCAGAGTATTTCAGCTTTTAAACCAAAAAGTCAGCTTTGTGGCTCTTGCGGCTGAAGGGCAACAGTGCGAACCTGGGGAAGTGATCGCCGAAATCCAAGGTTCACTAGATACATTATTAATGGGGGAAAGGGTTGCTCTCAACTTAGCGATGCGTCTGAGCGGGATCGCGACTCTAACTCATAAATATACAGCCGAAATAGCCGATTTACCCGCTCAGTTAGTTGATACCCGCAAAACGACACCAGGGTTGAGGATTTTGGAAAAGTATGCAACTGCTATCGGAGGAGCGATTAATCACCGCATGGGCTTAGATGATGCAGTCATGATTAAAGATAATCATATCGCGGCAGCAGGAGGAATTAAACAAGCAATTACCCGCATCCGTTCTCAAATTCCCTATCCCCTAACAATAGAAGTTGAGACAGAAAGTTTAGACCAGGTGAAAGAAGCTTTAGAGCATAAAGCTGATATTATTATGTTGGATAATATGTCTGTGAATTTGATGCGTGAGGCAGTGCAGATAATTCGCCACCTAGATAGCCACGTCAAAATCGAAGCCTCAGGTAACGTAACCTTAGAAACTCTCCGCCCTATAGCCCAGACAGGTGTAAATTATATTTCCAGTAGTGCGCCGATTACGCAGTCAAAGTGGTTAGATTTGAGTATGAGAATTCAATAATTCAAGCAGGTGCGATCGCTTGAGTTGATTGTTGGGTGCGATCGTATTCCCGTAGTAGCGTTTGTGAGTAAGTTACCCCTAACGGTGGAAGACCCAATCTCCAATCAATGCGATCGCACTATCTTAGTAAAAAATAACACTTTTCAGTCAAAGTAGAGACATTGCTATGCAACGTCTCTACGCCAAAATTCATATATCTAATAGACCTAGACGTGAAAATTAAATATGCGTTGTCCACAACCGTTGATTAGACGTAGCACTGCTACGTCACAATAATTGTTTTCTGGAGATGTCTAATAGACCTAGACGTGAAAATTAAATATGCGTTGCCCACAACCGTTGTAGAGAGGTAGCACTGCTACGTCTCTACATTGTTTTCTGGAGATGTCTAATCAGCAAAGCCTCAAATTAAATCTTGGCTTTTTGCCACAAGATCAACTTATGACAGAGGCGATGGCATGTGAGAATCAGCTATATTCTGAGATGAGCCACTAAAGGAAAAAGGTTCTTCAGGCGCTGGATACCCTGCCTCAGTAAAGACTTCACGGATAGCTTTGTTAGTGTCGAAATACACTTGCCAGTAGTTGTCATTACTGCAATAAGGACGTACTGCTAATACAGGTCCTGCCAAGGTAAAATTGAGAATTTCTATATCTGGTGCTGGAGTTTTGAGAACGTTAGGAATCTCGCTAATTCTCGCTTTTAAAAGTGCGATCGCTTCATTATGGTCAACATCATGATGCAACTGGGCAACTAAGTCAACGCGACGAAAAGCATTCGTAGAAAAATTCTGGATATTGTCCGAAGATATTTTGTTATTTCCGACAATTGTCATCACGTTATCAGGTGTATTGATACTAGTTGCAAAAATTCCGAGTTCTACAACAGTACCTGTGACACCTCCGGCAGTAATGAAGTCACCAACTTTAAAGGGTCGAAAAACAATTAAAAAAGCACCCGCTGCAAAGTTTGCCAACAGTCCACCCCACGCTGCACCAATAGCAATACCGGCTGCTGCTAGAAGTGCGGCAAAGGAGGTCGTTTCAATTCCAAAAAAGCCGAGAAGTGCTACAATTAAAACAACTCGCAGCGTTACAGAAATGATATTGAGAAGATAGTTAACGATTGTAGAATCGACATCTTGAGTTCTAAAACCACGTCTTACCAGCTTTAAGCCAAACTCAATTAACTTTTGACCGACAACCCACAAAAGAATCGCACCTATAATCTTCAAGCCAAACTGAGTTAACAGTGCGCTCGCAACCTGAGCTATCTGATTGAAATCCATAAATTTTTCCCTATTTGCGAATCGATAACAAACATACAGCGAATTAAAGCATAAATGAGTATAGATGCTTTTTTTTTATTTTTGTATTACTTGTTTGAAATTTGACTAAAATGCCAAGCACTGCTTCAGCTTCCAAACGCATACCTTCTGTGTGTCTGGTCATCGAAAGGAGGATTCAAGCAAGACACATCTAAATAAATTAAAAACTCCATTGGGACATTTTGCTAGGTATGATATTTAATTTGCGCTTGCTTTTTTGCACATCTACCCAGTAAAAACCAACTATGACTCAAAACTACCGCATTACCTTACTTCCCGGCGATGGCATTGGACCCGAAATCATCAACGTTGCGGTAGACGTGCTCAAAATCGTCGGTAAGCAATTTGATTTACAATTTGAATTTCAACAAGCCCTCATGGGTGGTGCAGCAATTGACGCTACAGGCGTACCTCTGCCAGATGATACCTTAGAAATGTGTCGCAATAGTGATGCTGTCTTACTCGCCGCTGTTGGTGGTTATAAGTGGGATTCTTTGCCTTCTAATTTGCGCCCAGAAGCGGGTTTACTGGGACTGCGTGCGGGTTTGGGGCTTTTTGCTAATTTGCGCCCTGCGAAGATTATACCGCAGTTAATTGACGCCTCTACGTTGAAAAAAGAAGTTGTGGAAGGCGTGGATATTATGGTGGTGCGCGAACTCACAGGCGGAATTTATTTTGGGAAACCGAAGGGAATTTTTGAAACCGAAACTGGTGAGAAGCGCGGTGTAAATACGATGGTTTACAGCGAATCGGAAATTGAACGCATCGGCAGAGTCGCTTTTGAAACAGCGCGAAAACGTGGAGGTAAACTATGTTCGGTGGATAAGTCGAATGTATTAGAAGTATCGCAGTTATGGCGCGATCGCATTACTTCTCTTTCTCAAGAATATCCCGACATCGAACTGTCTCACATGTATGTAGATGCAGCAGCCATGCAATTAGTTCGTGCTCCCAAGCAATTTGATACTATTGTTACGGGCAACTTATTCGGCGATATTCTCTCGGATGCGGCAGCAATGTTAACTGGCAGTATCGGTATGTTACCATCTGCTAGTTTAGGCGATAAAGGTCCGGGAGTGTTTGAACCCGTCCACGGTTCAGCCCCAGATATCGCAGGACAAGATAAAGCAAATCCCCTAGCCCAGGTTTTGAGTGCAGCAATGATGTTACGCTACGGCTTAAATCAAAGTGCTGCGGCTGACAAAATCGAAAACGCGGTATTGCAAGTTTTAGAGTCATGCGATCGCACTGGGGATATAATGTCTCCGGGAATGAATCTTTTGGGTTGTCACTCTATGGGTAAGACACTCATTCAAGCTCTGGAACTAGAGGTTAGGGATTAGAAAGGGGAGATGGGGAGATGGGGAGAGTAGGGGAAGCGTGGTGTGGGAGAAGCGTGGTGTGGGGGAGTGGGGAGAAATTTTTCAAGTCGTCCCCCTTGTCCCCCTTGTCCCCCTTGTCCCCCCTGTCCCCCCTGTCCCCCCTGTCCCCCC
>NZ_JAOWRF010000268.1 GCF_025753815.1 Plectonema radiosum NIES-515
GAATAGAGACGTTTCACCGAATAGAGACGTTTCACCGAATAGAGACGTTTCACCGAAAAGAGACGTTTCACCGAATAGAGACGTTTCACCGAATAGAGACGTTTCACCGAATAGAGACGTTTCACCGAATAGAGACGTTTCACCGAAACGTCTCTACCCCATTGCCCATTTCTTACTTACAATTCGAGGGTTAACCACATTGAAAACTGTAGATACGCTATCGAGTAAATATAATGATGGGCTTTGTTTTTCTGCCTCATCTTATAACCAAAATCAGCTTTGGAAATGTTCCTTAGATTGTGTATCTTTTGACCGTAAAGGCATCAAAGAAAAACTTTTAGCTATAGATAAGCCTAGTTATATCGTTAGAGTTGAAGGCAGAATTGGTGTCACTAACGAAGGTTATTCTTGTCCTAATGAGCATAGCGGTAAACCAGGAACAGTAGAATTGCTGATGGCTGTTCCACCAATTTCAATTCAAAACTTAGGCGATCGCACTTTTCTTTCTTCTCATAATGTAAAATATGCCTATGCGACTGGTGCAATGGCTGGGGGAATTGCTTCTGAAGAAATGGTCATCGCACTAGGAAAAGCGAAAATTTTGAGTTCCTTTGGTGCAGGTGGATTAAGTCCGGAACGTTTGGAAGCAGCTATTAAAAGCATTCAAGAAGCTTTACCTTATGGTCCCTATGCTTTTAATTTAATTCACAGCCCCAACGACCTCGCTATTGAACGTCGTGCAGTAGATTTATACCTAAAATATGGCGTAAAAACTGTAGAAGCTTCTGCATTTTTAGACTTAACTCCCAACATTGTTTATTATCGGGTTGCTGGATTAAGTTTGAATGCAGCTAATGAAATCGAAATTAAAAACAAAGTCCTTGCCAAAATTTCTCGTCGAGAAGTTGCCACTAAATTTCTGCAACCAGCACCAACAAAAATCCTCAAAGAACTACTTGAACAAGGATTAATCAGCGAATTACAGGCTAATTTAGCAGCCAAAGTTCCAATGGCTGATGATATTATTGCCGAAGCTGATTCTGGTGGTCATACAGATAATCGTCCCCTAGTTTGTCTGTTACCTTCAATTATTGCCTTGAGAGATGAAATTCAAGAACAATATCAATACGAAAAACCGATTAGAGTTGGTGTAGCTGGAGGAATTGCTACCCCAGAATCAGCATTAGCTGCCTTTATGATGGGTGCTGCTTTTGTAGTTACTGGTTCAATTAATCAGTCGTGTATTGAATCTGGAGCTTGCGAACATACCAAGAAATTGTTAGCTCAAGCAGAAATGGCTGATGTCATTATGGCACCGGCAGCAGATATGTTTGAAATGGGGGTAAAACTTCAAGTTCTCAAAAGAGCAACTCTCTTCCCAATGCGAGCGCAGAAATTATATGAGTTATACAGAAGTTATAACTCGGTTGAAGAAATTCCTCTCGCTGAAAGAGAGAAATTAGAAAAACAAGTTTTCCGCAAAACTATAGCTGAAGTATGGGAAGGAACTGCTGCTTATTTATCACAAAAGAATCCCGAAAAATTAGCGAAAGCAGTCAATAATCCTAAGTTAAAAATGGCTCTAATTTTTCGCTGGTATTTAGGCTTATCTTCTCGTTGGTCTACCTCTGGTGAAAAAGGTCGAGAAGTCGATTATCAAATTTGGTGCGGTCCTGCTATGGGTAGCTTTAATGACTGGGTGCGGGGTTCTTATTTGTCTGAACCAGAAAATCGCCGAGTAGTTGATGTAGCTCATCACATCATGACAGGAGCCGCATTTTTATATCGCGTACAAAACTTGAAAATTCAAGGATTGCAAATAGCAGATTTTTACAGTCAATATCGTCCGGAAGTTTCTAAATTTTAGGTGTGTAAATGAGTTTATCAAATACTGCGAATCAGCCTCATAGTGCTGAAGATATCCAAACCTTTTTAGTTTCAAATCTTGCTGAATTGCTCAAAGTCGAAACTGATGAAATAGATATCCAAGAAAACTTGGAAAACTACGGTTTAAGTTCAGCACAAGCAATGATGATTGTCAGTAGATTGGAAGATTTACTCGGTTTTCAACCGTCTCCGGTTCTACTGTGGCATTATCCCAATATTGAATCACTTTCACAGCGTTTAGCTGAAGAATCAGAAGATACAAAAGTTATCGCTGATACAACACCTGTTGTCAATTTAAAAGCTGAAGCTGTTCTCGATTCTAGCATCCGTCCTGTCACGATATTTTTTGAACCTGTAGTTGAACCAGAACGAATTTTACTAACTGGTGGAACTGGTTTTCTCGGAGCTTTCTTAATCGAAGAATTGCTACAGCAAACCCAAGCTACTATCTATTGTTTGGTACGTGCTGTCAATGTCGAGGAAGGCAAAAATAAACTGATAAAAAATCTCCAACAATATGCACTTTGGGATGAGAAATTTAATTCCCGAATCATTCCTGTTGTTGGCGATTTGTCTCAGCCATTGTTAGGAATTGGTGCCGAACAATTTCAAATTTTGGCGACAAATATTGACACTATTTATCATAGTGCTGCTTTGCTGAATTATGTTTATCCCTACTCAGCACTGAAAGCAGCCAATGTTTTGGGAACTCAGGAAATTTTGAAATTAGCATGTCAAATCAAAGTTAAACCTGTACATTATGTTTCCAGCGTCGCTGTTTTTGAATCAAATGCTTATGCTGGCAAAGTTGTCAAAGAAGACGATGAATTTGAGCATTGGGAAGGCATTCATCTTGGTTATTCTCAAACAAAATGGGTTGCAGAAAAGCTAGTTAAAATTGCAGGCGATCGCGGACTCCCAATTACTATCCACAGACCCCCATTAATAGCTGGACACAGCCAAACAGGTGTTTCCAATACACATGATTTTATCTGTTTGATGGCAAAAGGTTGTCTGCAAATGGGAAGTTTCCCAGCAGTAGATTATATGTTGGATATGTCTCCTGTGGACTATGTAAGTAAAGCTATTGTTCATCTATCAAGACAGAACGAATCGATAGGTAAAGCTTTCCACTTGCAACATCCTCAACCTGTTCCTTTAACTGTTTTAGTTGATTGGGTGCGCTCGTTTGGTTATCCAGTTGATGTGATTTCTTACGATGCTTGGCAAGAACAATTAATTAACAATGTGACTTCTGCCGAAAATCCTTTATACACGCTACGACCCTTTTTGCTTGAGCGTAGGTCTGAAGAACAATTGACAATTCCAGATTTATATTTGAAAGCAAGAAGACCGGAAATCAGTTGTGAGGAAACGCTGAATGCCTTAGCAGGAAGTGGGGTTGTTTGTGCCCCAATTGATTCCAAATTGTTTATGACTTATACCGCTTATTTAATTGAAAGCGGTTTCTTAAATCTGGCTGAGTAAGAAGCACCGAGCGATTAAAATCGCGGCTACACAAACGAAGCTGATTAAGAAGCACCGGGCGATTAAAATCGCGGCTACACAAACGAAGTCCGCCTACGCAGACTTGAGACTAATTCATAGTTTTGTCTGTTTAGCTGTGAATTTTATTCGCTTTTTCTGAGAACAATCATATTTTACTGAAATAAATTTATGAATATTGAAAATAAAACTTTACTGATAACTGGAATTGGGGGATTTATTGGCTTGCGTGCTACCGAGTTAGCGATCGCTCACAATATGCATGTTCGTGGATTGCAACATTCCCCCGCTAAGGCAAAACTAGCTCAAAACCTCGGTGCAGAAGTCGTTATCGGTAGCATCACCGACCCGGTTGCGGCAAAACAAGCTTGCCAAGGCGTTGATATTGTACTGCATACAGCCGCCCTGGTGAAAGAAGGAGGCGCATTAGAAGAGTTTCGTGAGGTAAATGTTGGTGGAAGCCTAAATATGGCTAACGCTGCCAAAAACGCTGGTGTAAAAATCTTTATTCACACCTCCAGCGCTATGGTATATGGCTTTAATTATCCTAACAAAGTGACAGAATCAGGACCCTTTTACGGCGATAATAATCCTTATTGTAAAACTAAAATTGAAGCTGAAAAAGAACTCTTAAAGCTGAATTCACCAGATTTTGGCGTGATTATTATTCGACCGGGAGATGTCTATGGACCTGGAAGTAACGCTTGGGTAATTCGTCCGCTTTCACTGATGCACCAAAGAAAGTTTTTTCTACCCAACGGTGGAAGCGGAATGATGAATCATGTATATATAGATAATTTAATTGATGCAATTTTTCTTGCTATTGAAAAAGAAGCTTACGGAGAAGCTTTTAATATCACTGATGGGCAAGAAACTACTTGGAAAGAATATGCTACTCGTTTAGCTAAAGTTGCAAATTTACCTAAACCTTTCTCTCTTCCAGCATCTGTTGTTAAGTTTTTAATTCGGCTGCAATGTTTGCAACAAAAAGCATTAGGTCAAGAAGTAGATATTTTGCCTGAATCTATCGATTTTTTAACTCGACCTTATGCTTATTCCATTGAAAAAGCAAAGAATCAGTTAGGTTATACACCGAATGTTTCTTTAGATGAGGGGATGGAATTTGTGCGGGAATGGTTGGGAAAAATAGATTTCATTATTTTATCTCACGCAAAGGCGCAGAGGCGCAAAGAAGAAGGTAAGAATAAGAAATAAGAAGTTAATATTGCCAACATGAATAATGCAAGTTTTGACCGGCAACCGCAACAGCAGCAAGATAATTATTAGCAGGTATTAGTTCTGTTAAACTCCATTCTTCAGATTGTAAACTGGCTGGTTGCGTTGGTGTGAGCAAAATCTCTACTTGTTCTAATTGAGATAATCCGGCGCCAGTTGCTTTTAAATAAGCTTCTTTGCAAGTCCAGTAACGGAAAAAGATTTGTTGCTGTTGGTTGGGAGAAAGCGATCGCACTACCTCATATTCTCTATCTGTAAAAAACCTCTTTGCCAGAGCTTCTACATCAGTATTATCACGGATGCATTCCAAATCTACACCAATCGGGTGTCTGGAAACTCCATACAGCGCCAACCCCTGGGAATGAGATAAGTTAAACGATAGTCCACTAGTAACAAATTTATCACCTAAAACCGGTTTGCCATGAGCTTCATAATCAAATCCCAGCGCTTGTGGTTCAATACCCAAATAGCGACCCAATATAGTTCGCAGAATACCACGACCAGCGATGAAATGCTGCCGATGCTGTTCAAAATGAAATCTCTTAGCCCTAACTTGTTCATCACTGGATAGAGTTTCTGCCAATTCTTGCAATTGTAATTGCGATCGCGAAAGCTCAACTCGCCATACATGAACATCATCCACCGACAAACTTAAATCTGTCGGTGCTTTTAGCCATTGGTCAAAAGTCATTGCTCAAGAGTTAGTTGTTAGTGGTTGGTTGGAGCGGTAGAGACGTTCCACTGGAACGTCTGTACAAAAGTTGGAGATGGAACGTCTGTACAAAAGTTGGAGATGGAACGTCTGTACAAAAGTTGGAGATGGAACGTCTGTACAAAAGTTGGAGATGGAACGTCTGTACAAAAGTTAGAGCGTGGTTGCTTGTCTCCCTTGTCTCCCTTGTCCCCCTTGTCCCCAAGTCGTCCCCCTGCCCTCATCCTCTCATCCCCCA
>NZ_JAOWRF010000416.1 GCF_025753815.1 Plectonema radiosum NIES-515
GGGAGGGGGGGAATATTTCTTCTTTACCCTTTACCCTTTCCCCTTTACCCTTTCCCCCTCCTCAAATTGCCCAATTCTCAGTTAGTCAAGATAACTTAAAGCAAGCGCGGAATGTGATTGAAGCTTTGCAATTAAGTGAACTAGAAAACTTTTTTCGGGAAGCTTGTTTACAAGCGAAACCAAAACAAATTGATGACGTGGTTGACAAAATCGATCCAACAGCCGCAGCGATTTATCCGATTATTTTAAAAGACCGTATAGAAATTATTCTCAAAATACCAAATCAAACTAAACTTAGCCACTACACAACTTACAAAGATGCAAAAGAAGTTGAAATAAAGCTAGAGAAATTAGGGGAATTTCTGAGAGAACCCGACCGAATTAATGATGTTAAAAAACTCTCAAAAAATCTGTATAGATGGTTAATTGAACCACTGGAAGTTGATTTAGCAAAGATGAAAATCAAAACTTTAGTATTCGTTCTAGATGGTTCTTTGCGAAATATTCCGATGGGTCTTCTTTATGACGAGAAACAGAAAGAATATTTAATCCAAAAGTATGCGATCGCCTTAGCTCCGGGTTTGCAACTTGTTGACCCCAAATTTTTGCGACGACGAGAATTAAATGTTTTAATTGCTGGAGTTAGCGAACAACGGGAAATTGAAGGTCGCTCATTTGCTCCGCTCAAAAACGTCGTAGTAGAATTAGAGAAAATTCACTCATCAATACCCAAAAGTAAAGAACTTCTCAATCGCACTTTTACACAAAAAAATGTCCAAAATCAGATTAAACAAGCACCATTTAGTGTAGTTCACATAGCGACTCACGGTGAGTTTAGTTCTAAGGCCGATAAAACCTTTATTCTCACTTGGGAACGGCTGTTGAAAGTCAAAGATTTTGATAACTTATTGCGGCTTCGGAATACAAGCGATCGCGCAATTGAATTACTTGTCCTCAGCGCTTGTCAAACCGCTAGCGGTGACAAGCGAGCTACCTTAGGGTTAGCGGGAATAGCCGTGCGAGCAGGCACTCGCAGTACTTTAGCAACTTTATGGTCGGTAGAAGACCAATCAACTGCGGAACTAATGAATCAGTTTTATCAAGAGTTAGCACAAGGTAAAACTAAAGCCGAAGCTCTGCGTCACGCTCAACTTGCTTTATTAGATAAATATCAAACTCCTTATTTTTGGGCACCTTATGTTTTAGTCGGAAATTGGCTTTAGATGTGTAATGTCTAATGGGGACGCTTGCAATACGTTAACCGAACCGTATTGGAGGATTTGGGGCTTAACACCATATGTAAAATCCTAAACTGAACCGTATTGCTTTATAGCCTGTGAAGACAGGCTTTGTTCTTGTAGCCCCAGGAATCTCGCGCCTGCGGGCTTTTTGCGACGCAAACATGCTCTATTTTAACTTCTTATCCCGTCGCCACTTACCTTTAACCAAACGAATTTCATCAAAACTATAACTGTCACCAAGATATTCTTTAATTGGTGTCAAAGCAATATCTCCAAGAATTTCTAACACTTGCAAAATTTTATGCTGCTTTTCTACCGGAACCAACAAATTTAAATCTACAGGCTGATTTTTATCAATTAAATCTGAAAGGTGACGGATAATTGTTGTCGGGCGAAAATTGCGTTTTTGAGCAATTTCTTCCACAGTTAAACCTTGTTGATGTAACTGTAAAGTAAAATATTCAGTCTCTGTAGGTAAGCCTTGAGAAGGTGTATAGTTTGCCTTATTTTCTGACAAATTTTGTTCTTGACAGTAAGCGCGAATTTCGTTGAGAAATTTATCGCCATATTGAGCTAGTTTATAATCGCCAACTCCAGAAAGTTTACCGAATTCTACAAGTGTCTTTGGTTTGACTTGTGCCATCAATTTTAAAGTAGAATCAGGAAAGACAACATAAGGTGGAACAGATTGTTCATCAGCAAGTTGTTTGCGAAGCGATCGCAATCGATAAACTAGCATTTCCACTTCTGCTGCTTTCTCGCTATCACCTTCCCAAATCGGCTTTTGTACTACGGTAATGGCTATAGAAACTGTACGCTCTTTTCGCATCACTTCCCAACTCAACGCGTTCAATTTGAAGACAGAGTAACCATCGTTCGTTTGTTCTAATAAGCCTTGATGTAAAAGCGATCGCCCTAACATTCGCCATTCATCGACACTTTTATCTTTGCCAATACCGTATGTAGAAAGTTTATCATGTTCGTTTTGAATAATCTTTTGAGTTTTCGCTCCGCGCAACACATCTATAATATGCAGCATCCCAAATCTTTCTTTACAACGTGCTACGCAAGATAGAAATTTCATCGCTTCAATTGTCCAATCTTGCACCGGTTTGGGAAAACGACAATTATCACAGTTACCGCAATTTCCTGGAAAACGTTCGCCAAAATAACCTAACTGAATTGTTCGCCGGCAATCTGTACCTTCCGCATAATCAATAACCTGACGTAATTGTTGCTTGGCAATTAATTGTTCTTGGGGATCGGTTTTTTGATTAATACTCCATTCAATCGTTTTAATATCACCGTAACTGAAAAACATTGTACACCGAGATGTTTCGCCATCTCTACCTGCCCTGCCTGATTCTTGATAATAACTTTCTAAATTGCGCGGTATATCAAAGTGAATCACAAACCGGACATCCGGTTTATTAATTCCCATCCCGAAAGCAACAGTTGCAACCATCAAGCGCACATCATCTCGAATAAATCGAGTTTGATTTGTTGACCGTTCTTCGTCAGTTAAACCTGCATGATAAGAAAGTGCCGCAATTTTATCATTTTGCAGTTTAAAAGTGAGTTCATCTACCTTTTTACGCGTCAAACAATAGATAATTCCCGAACCTTCATTTTCTCTAACAATTTCTAATATTTCCGCGTAAGCAGACTTAGTTTTAGAGCGAATTTCATAGTAGAGATTTGGACGATTGAAACTAGCAATATGAATACTTGGTTGCTTTAATGCCAGTTGTTGGATAATATCATTACGGACTCGATCTGTGGCAGTGGCAGTAAGTGCGAGAGTGGGGATATTTGGATAGCGTTTCCGCACAGACCTCAACTGACGGTATTCTGGACGAAAATCGTGTCCCCATTCTGAGACACAATGCGCTTCATCAATGGCAAAGGCAGAAATGCCGATTTGGTGATGTACTAAGTCGAGAAAGGGCAGAAACCTTTCGCTTAATAAGCGTTCTGGAGCGACGTAGAGTAATTTAACTTGACCTTTGAGAATCGCTTCTTCACGCGATCGCGTTTTATAAGCATTCAAACTGCTATTAAGAAATGTTGCGGAAATATTATTATTCCGTAATGACTCTACTTGGTCTTGCATCAAAGCGATCAACGGCGATACTACCACCGTTAAGCCTTTTTTGAGAATTGCTGGTAGTTGAAAACATAGCGATTTTCCTCCCCCCGTAGGCATAACAATCAGTAAATCCCGATTTTGCAGCGCATCCTCGATAATTTGCCGCTGTCCTGGGCGAAATTTATCGTAGCCAAAGTTGTATTTTAGCGCTTGTTCGAGATTGGGATACTGATGCATAGCGATCGCTTTTTTCGGGCTTTTTGCCAGGGTAGTTACGAAGATATCAGGATTTTAACTCACATTGTCGGCAGAGGAAGGGAAGTCTTACGTTTCTAGATACATGGTTTACAGTCCCAAATTGCTCAGGAATGCTAGTATTTCATTCATAGGATTATTCGTTTACTATGACACAAGAATTAATAGAATTAAGACAAAGTATCTTAGAGCATCGTTATGATGATGCCCTAGAGATTATTGATGATTTAGAGGAGATGAGTAAACAGGCAATTCTGCGAAAAATAGAAGCCTTTTTAGTAAGATTATGTATTCATTTAATTAAAAACCAAATTGAGCAGCGTTTAACCAACTCTTGGATTGCTTCTATCTCTGATTCAGTAATTCAAATTGCCAAATTAAATATTAAAGGTAATCAAAAATCTTATTATATTCAAGCTCTGGACTGGTCAGAATATTTAGAAGAAGCAGTAGCGATGGCAATTCGACCAGCCAGCGCTGATATTTTTGCAGGTGCATTAAAACCTAGCCAAGTTTACCAAAGACTTAATGGAGAAACATTAATTAATATTGCTCAAAAACTTTTATATTTAACTTATAAATATCATCCCAAAGAATTACTCGATATTATTGATAATCATTTAGCAGAATTACCAGGAGGAAAAGATTGGTTTGAGTAAATTAAGTAGGTAATAATATGTCATGCGATCGCTTAAGTAGATGGGTATAAATAAACTCTCTTTAACGTAGTAACGGCTAAAGCCGTTGAAATCTTGGCTTTGAGCGGTAAACCGCTCACTACGAAAACTCACCTTTTGCCCCTCTCTTTGGTAAGGAAAGGGATGCCGGAAGCTCTTTAAAGTTCAACGTTGGTCAGCCAATAATGTTTCTACATCATGAGGGAAAGGGCAATCATCAGGAAATTAGGCGGACTAATCTGAAAAGAGGGTTTCAAATTTCATCTAGCAATAGTAATAAAAGAGCGTTAAGGGGTGGGGTTCTGCGGGTGAGCGTAAGTAATCAAGCTGTAATCACTTCAACATAAGCAATTGCAGCAATTGAGTACCCATTTATAAGAAATGCTTAATTTGCTTGATTAAATTTTAAGCATTAATTATGAATGAGACAGCAATTGCTACAAATGAGTATCCATTTATAATAAATGCTTAATTTGTTAGATTAAATTTTAAGCATTAATTATGAATGAGACAGCAATTGCTACAAATGAGTACGCGATCGCAGCAAATGAGTATCCATTTGTAATTAATGCTTAAGCTGTTGTTGTTAATAGACAAATATTCGTAACGTCTGCGTCTGTCTTTGTCACAAATGGGCAAGCTGTTGTTACTACTGCAACTTAATTTGTAACGTCGCTGCTGCAAAAGTACTTAGCCAGGGTCGATTTTCCCTAAGCTTGATGCTACCTCCCTATGGGTGTCCTCATCCAGATTATTTGATTGCAGCAGTTGCAATAAGGCTGCGATCGCTTCTTTATTGCCACTACCGATTTCCCCTAAACTAAACGCCGTCCGTCTAACGATGAAATCACTTGAGCAATTTCTGGGTCTTCTGCTGCTGCTGATTGAAGTTCCAGCACTGCTTGACCATAATCTAATCGCTGCGGTTCATTTGCTTCTACAGCACTGGTGAGCAATGGCGATTTATTCTTTTGGCGGAGGTTGTCTATCCTACTTATGCTGAGAACCTCCGGCTGGAAGCCGGGGGATGAAAGCTAATTGTCTAATTTATTAGACATTTTTGATAAAATCAAAGTGCGTACATATAGGATGAAAAACTCCATAACAAAAAACATATTTACGCACTTAAACTTTTAAGTAGCCATACAGCTAGGACTAAACCTAGTCGAGGTGGGTAGGGCATTTTGACAGTGCCACAACAAATTG
>NZ_JAOWRF010000077.1 GCF_025753815.1 Plectonema radiosum NIES-515
CTTTCCTACGACATGGCAATTAATTACTGACATGTTGAGCGATCGCTATGCTCGTGCGACAGCTTTTGGTGTAGACTCGGTACTCAACTTACCCTTTGCCACTGCGGTCAAAACGGGCACATCCTCTAACTTTCGCGATACATGGACTGTCGGCTTTTCTAGGGATTACACAGTGGCTACCTGGGTAGGTAATTTCGACGGGGAACCGATGCACCAAGTATCTGGAGTTACGGGTGCAGCGCCTTTGTGGAATCGAATTATGTTACATTTGCACTCCTCAGAAGAACCAGCTAATTTTCCTTTTCCATCAGGGATGGTGAAACTACCGATGTGTGCGATTTCTGGGTTAAAACCTACACCAGCTTGCACCTCGGTTGTGGAAGAATATTTCTACCCAGAAGACAAAAGTAACTATGAAGGTCTTCAGTTGAATTTACCTGGTGAGTATGATGAATGGTTAGCAAGACAAAATCAATTCAATTTAACTTCTAACAATTTCAAGATTTTATCGCCTCATAATCGCGATTTATTCTTATTATATCCAGGTGAAGAAGGAAAGCAAAAATTAGAATTTAAGCTAGGGGGAATATCATCTACGCCTGTAGAATGGTGGTTGAACGATCAAAAGCTAAATACATCAGCGAATGCGTTGTTTTGGACATTACGTCCCGGTAGCTGGACTTTATCGGCAAAAAGTGGTGAAATCAGTGACAAAGTAACTTTTCAAGTACAATTAGCAAATATCAAACCCACACGTCGCGGTTTTTCTGTAGTTAAATAGACAAACGTCGTGAAAAAGAATGTAGAGACGCGAAATTTCGCGTCTAATCAAGGGTTTTGGGCAACGCATAATTAAATTCTGTAGTTAAATAGGCATAAAAAGTAGAAAAGATGTAGAGACGTAGCATTGCTACGTCTCTACAAGGGATCTGAAATTGATTTAAGACTGGAAATTTATTTTTGATTTTTTTCAGGAAATAGCTATCTCAAGAGTGAAGAGATAAATAAAGCCTGAGGCTTTATTTGTAAATTAAGGGATGCCACTGTGATTTTTCAGGTAAGAGTAACTAAAATCTCAGTGACAGGATAAAGGTAAATAAAATGACAACCACACAAACTAGCTCAAAGAAAACAGAAAACAAATCAGCCAAGAAGAAACAACAGTCTTCTCATCACACAGATATCGGTACTCCTAAAGTACCAGTTCACCAACGCAAGACGAACCAGCAACATGAAGTGTTAAGTGACTGGAACCACGCAAGCTAGTATACTAAAATATGGTGTTTGCTGGCGATAAGCTGGATAATTGATGCACCCTAGCTTTTTGTGTTGTCACTATCTAATATTCACCTCTTGGATGTAATTTACTGGCTGAAAATTGTCTAACTTAGTAGGGGTTTTGCTGTGGATGAATGAATCTGTCCAAATAGCTTTAGCTATTGGTGATGTAGCGACCTTTTCATCTTGTGGAAGTTGCGATCGCCTAGTATCATTATTAGGAGTTTTACCAGCTTCTAGACGCTGCTTTTGGGTATACTCAATTAGTTTAGCTTGAGCTTGAGCGTAAATTGAAGTACCTGGGGGAACTTGTTGGAGAAACTCCACAGCACCATCAAAGTCACCCTTTGCTGCTTTGTTGTAAGCCTTTTGGACAAAGTAAGCTGCTCTAATTTGCTGCTTTTGATTGTACTCAGTCAACTTTTGTTGAACTATAGTTTTAGAAGAGCTTTCTTGAGGAATTTGCTGTAAGTAGTTTAAAGCAGTGGAGAAATCTTTTTCACCTGCTCTTTGGTAAGCCTTGGTTAATAAGTCTTTTGACTGGACTTCGAGGTTAACGCGTGCCAGTTTAACTAGTTTATCAGATTTCGATTGCCAATATAAAATATCGGGAATTTGAGGAGCAGTACGAAGTACATCTCTCCAACGATTTTCGTTAAAGGCTTTTTCAACAGCTTGATACCGTTGTGCTGCGACTTCCCATTTTTGTTGCCATTGTCCAATTGTAGCTTGAGCTTCTGAATAAACGCTGCTGTTTGGCTTAATTGATTGCGCTAAAGCGATCGCTCCTTCTAAATTCCCCGCTTGATATTGTTCTGTTGCTTTATATAAAGCTTCTGTTTCTGAATACGCTGGAGAATTATTCATTAAAGAATATACTCCAAATCCCATCACTAAGGAATTAGCTGCCAACCCTACTCTGATTCCTGTGAGTAGAGGGGGTGATTTGATAAATTTAAACCGTCCTTGGGAGTTATCACCTGCGGACACAGTATATTCTGCGTCTAGTATTTGCGACTCATCCACAGACATTTGCTTGAGCACTTGTAACACCTCAACCACTGACTGAAAGCGACTTTCATGGTTATAACGAATCATTTTGCTGAGGACAGCAGCTAGATAATCATTAACTGGTGTATTATTCAAACGCCAATAAATATCATTTGTATAAGGATCTATTTTTAATTGTAACGGTGCTAACCCTGTTAAACCTTGGATAGCAATCATGCCCAAAGAATAAATATCACTATTGGGCTGCGCTTGACTAATAAATTGCTCTGGGGGTATATATCCTAAAGAGGTTACGGGAAGGCGATAAATCGGGAATGCTGCATTTACACCAAAATCAACCGGCTGAATTGAACCAAAGTCGATTAGAACTAACTTACCATCACAAGCGCGTCTGATCAAGTTTTCCGGTTTAACGTCGCAATGGATAACTCCTTGGGAGTGAACAAATTCGAGAATTTCGAGAACATCATTGAGAAATTGGATAACTTCCCTTTCACTCCAAAGACTCCCCCATTGTTGACTCATCGGCAATTCAGCCGTCAACGCATGTCCTTCAATAAACTCTTGTACTAGATAGAATCTTTCCTTTTCTTCAAAACAAGCAAGAAGTTCGGGAATCTGGTTATGGTGTCCTAACTGCTTGAGAGTTTCGGTTTCCGTGAGAAAGCGCAACCTGAGAGTATCCAAGTAACTCGGCTGAGAACCAGTCACCTTTAGCTCTTTGACTACGCATTTTGGGTTTTCAGGGTGATCTATATCTACAGCGATGTATGTTTGTCCAAATACCCCCGCACCCAGGGTTTGAACGATTTGGTACCGTCTTTGTAGTACTTTACCGATCATGTATTGAGTCATGAGTAGGTTACTGAGTAAGTCGTTATTTAAGTTTTCTAACATCACCCGGTTTTTCCGGAAACCCTTACGAATTCTTTAATAGAGCGCTGATTCATTGGATAATTTTTTCTAAAAGTATCAGTCTAAACACGTAAAGATTGAAAATATCTTTATAAAAATAATTACAAAAAACTCAAAGCAGATCATGTATGAAATATTGCCATTCTTATCGAATATGGACATGATTATTCACATATCGACTATGCCAGTTTGGGTATCTGGTGCTTTGTAAGTATTTTGACGATGGGTTAGGGGTATGAAGCGGTTACAGCAGATTGCGTTGTGATTAAATACACGTAGAGACGTAGCACTTGGTAGTCTCTACAAAGTTTCGGGTTTTACGCATGTGCCTCATTTACCTAAAATTTGCTGTATGTGGTGTTTTCAAACCCCTGCCTGCCTTTATCCGTCATTTTTAGGTTGGTCGAGTATTAGTCCTCAGCCTTCAGTTCCTCGTTTTCTTCTAGTGCCTCAACTTTATCTTGCAACGGTTTGACGACTCGTGCGATCGCCTGTTGAATAAAAGCCTTAACAAATTCATCACGACGGTTAATTTGAAACTGTCGCTGTACTACCTCGGTCATCCCCCCATCACCCCAATCTTGATCGTGACGGAAATACTCAATAAAGCTTTTACCAGCAATCCGAGTTAAATAAGCGGCTGTTACAGCTTGAATTGCCCGACCAACAATAAACGTGGCAACATTCAGTTGCAATGCAGTTGAAAGTAATTGAATCGCTCCCTTGACAATACCCAAACTGGCAAGAGTTTTTGCCAAAGACAACGCTAATTCTCGTCCGCGCTCCAGATTCAACTCACAGCCGTAAATTTTACCAATTTCCACGACCATTTGGGCGTTGACGGCGGCTGTAGCCAGCAAATCGACCATCGGTAAAGGTGTCACCGAAACTACACCAGCACCAATCCACTGAAACCGATCTACTATTTTATCAGCTTGACGGCGACGTTGAGCATCGATGAGTTTCCGGGCTTCTTCTCCCAATCGCATTGATTGCAGCAAAATATTATCTGCCACTAAATCTTCACCTTCTGCCCGCAATATTGCAGCCATTCGCCGCAACAATGGTAAAATATCTGCTTCCGGCTGATAGATTTCGCCATTTTCTAATTGTGCAGCTTCGGGATTAGCAGCGATCGCCACAACATCAGTTGCGACAATAAATCCCCGCACTCGTTGACGCAACCGTGCGAGAATGGCTTCTTTATTTTCTTCGGTGTACATATCGATTTTGTTGAGAACTAGAAGCGATCGCTTACCAATTTCTGCCAAAGTCCGCAACGGTTCATATTCAGAGCGCCGTAAATCATTATCCACCACAAACAACAGCAAATCAGCTTCAGTCGCCAGTTCTCGTGCTAATTGTTCGCGTTCGGTTCCCGCTACCCCCGCTTCTAAAATCCCCGGCGTATCCGTAATTAAAATTTTACGTTCTAATCCCTTCAAGCGCAAACAATAAGTTTCCCCTACCTGAGTGGTTCCCATCGGCGCATCGACACGTCCCACCATGCGTCCCATCACCCCATTTACCAAAGAAGTTTTACCAGCACTTCCCGTGCCAAATACGACTACTTGAATTTCCCTGCGTGCTAAATTTGCCTCAATCTCACGCGATCGACTCAGTAAGGCTTGCCTTTGCACTTCATCTTGAATTATTGATACTTGTTGCCGCACAGCTTGTAATGTGGAAGAAGCGGCTTCAGATTTCACGGCAGGAATTTCTGCCGCAGTGACACGACGTTTGCGTTGCGATCGCTTCTCACTTTTTTGAATTACCAACACATAGTAGACAAAAGCGGCAATTAATGCTCCAATCAAAACAACCAGCAACAATAACAGCAAATTGCCCAAAAGCGGCGAATAAGACAACTGCCAATAAAGGCGTGATAGCGAATCAATCAGCCACAGGCTTAGTCCTAAAATAAGGATGAGACCAACAATCAGCGTTACTATGCGCGACAGAGGCATGGATGGCATAGATTAGTGGATAAAGCAGATGATGCTTTTTATCTTAATGGTTTGGTGTTGTAGGTGGGGGAAGATAAAGATTTTTGCAGCTTTTATGCAAGCGATGTCTAAGGACTTGCCAGTCTTAATATCAAGCTAATTTCATCACACGTAAATATATCGGGAGTTTGGTAGCCCCGTCTTTTTAAAGCGGGGTGGAAAAACGACGCGGGCAGATTTATCTGCATTCAAAAAATGCTAAAATATTAACAGCAAGTAAGAATAACCATCTA
>NZ_JAOWRF010000054.1 GCF_025753815.1 Plectonema radiosum NIES-515
CTCCCCCACTCCCTGAAATGGATCGCAATATTTTGGGTGGGAAGTTATCTATTATCATGCCTTAACCCGAACAAACACGATCGCTATGTATTACCCTACTTGCCAGTACTATCATTGTTGTTGGCTTACGGGTTAACTTGTTCTCGTCATCTTTGGGGAAAGCGTACCCGCTTTTATACTGTTGGTTTGGCAATAATTTTGATGTTATTCAACTTGTTTCCTGTGGGAGGTGTTTTGGGTGGTTGGATGACGCAAACTTTAAGTCCGCGATCGCAGTTCTATCCTTATATGGGAATTGAGTTCCCGCATCGGCAAGTAATTGCCCAAATTATCCAAACAGAACCATATCTGCGCTCTACCCTGGGAGTTTTGCCTTCAACCGGAGAAATTAACCAACACAATTTCAATTATTATGGGGCTTTAGAGAACTTTCAAGTTTATGGACGACAGGTAGGAACAAGGAAAAAGTTTCTTGAGCAAGATAGGCGATCGCTTTCTTGGTTTCTCACCAAAACTGGCAATCAAGGTTCAATTCCACCAACCCAAGCTGCTATAGTCGAAGCTGTGCAAACATCACCAGATTTCCAGCTAAATAAGTCTTGGAAGTTACCTGATAGCAGTATTCTGAAACTTTATCATCAAAAGCTGCCACCAGTAGAAGTCAAATCTCTATCCGCAATAACTCCCCCTCGGATTATTCTATCACGAGTCACAGTCCCAGAAAAAGCCCCGCCAGGAATACCTGTAAGAGTAACTTATGAGTGGTCTGGCTCCTCCCAAGAGTTACAACAAGGTTTGGTATTATTAACTTGGCGAAACATGAATAATGCCAGGTGGTTACACGATCACGGTATCGCGATGGGAGCTTTACATTCCACCTCAAATCAGCATTTATCAGTTATTGAAAGGATGGCGATGCTACCAAGTGCTGATACATTACCAGGAATTTACACCTTAGAAGCAACTTATCTCAACCGAATTTCTGGGGAAACTTATCCGATTAAAGTGCCCAAAGTAACTTTAGAAATTGACCCGAAAGCGACTGCCACACCAGCCCCGGAGTTAGATTTAGTAACGCAATTACGGATTTTAGGAGCTAATTTATCCAAAGGTGCATCGGCACTGGAACAAGTCTTTGAGGAAGTAGGACGTATCAATCAGTACGATCCCACTCAGGATTATTTGGTACAAGGAAGATTAACTTTAGGATATAGATTAGAGCATATTGCTGAAAATCGGGATTGGGCGTATGCTTTAGCTTTAGCAAACGTATTGCAAACAAGAGTGAATGATGCGATCGCATCTTTTACGAAAGTAACTCAATTAGACCCAGAAAATCCCTACGCTTACGGCTATCTAGCATTTGTCCATCTCTACAATTGGCAACCAGCAGCAGCACAAAAAGCCCTACAACCTGGTTTAGCCAAAAACCCTAACATTACTGAATTAAAGGGACTTTCAGCAGTTGCCTACCTCATGCAAGGAAACATAATTAAAGCATGGCAGATTTATCAGGATTGGGGACTGGGGAGACTCCTTGGAGACAAGGAGGAGCTTTCTTGGGTAGGGGGAAATATTTCTTCTTTCTCATCCTTTCCCTTTTCCCCTCCTCAAATTAACCATTACCCAAATATCGCATCAATATTGACTCTAATTCAACGATACCAATCGGTTTTCTGAGATAGTCGTTAGCACCAGCTTGGCACAAGCGTTCCGTCAGGTTGCTCCCGGGAGCATCACGCTCTACAGTTATTCCCATTGGTGTCATAATTACTACTGGCAAATCTTGATAAGAAGGTATTTGTCGCAGAAGATTCAGTAAATCCCATCCGCTGACATCTGCGATTAAATGCACATCCAACAAAATTAAATCTGGTTGAAAATTTCTGACGCGATGCAAGAAGCTGTTTGAGTCGCAAGTTTTCTCCACCTCATAGCCAATTGTCTGAAGATAATCTTGCAGCAAGATGGCAGTATTTTCCTCGTCTCCCATAAGCAAGATGCGTTTATTAATTGTAGTACCAGGGACGACGACACTGGGACTAGGGGAAACAGAAAAAGAATCTTTCCCCCACTCTCTTATTCCTCCACTCCCCGACTCTTCTACTAAGGTTGAATCTGGCAGAAACAACATAAATCGACTACCTTCTCCCAAAGTCGATTCTACGGTAACATCTCCACCATGCATTCGTGCTAACTTGCGTGTCAAAGCTAAACCTAAACCAGTACCTTCGTACTGACGATTTAAGCCACTGTCAAGCTGTTTAAATGGTTCAAACAAAAATTGAAACTGACTTGAGTCAATACCAATACCCGTATCAGAAACTGTAAATATGATCCCTTGGGGTACTTTTTTCACTATCAGTGATATTTTACCCGCTGGGGTGAATTTAATCGCATTCGTGAGTAGATTTAGGAGCATTTGTTTAATTCGTCCCTTGTCAGCAATGCAAACATCTGCCTCAGGATATATTTTGGTTGTGAGTTGCAATTTTTTGTCGAAAGCGCGATCGCACACCGTCGAAATTACAGAGTTACAAATATCTTGCACTTGCAAAGGTAACAGCGTTAATTCTTCTTTGCCGGCTTCTACCTTAGATAAATCAAGGATATTGTTAATCAATGCTAGCAACTGTTCACCACTACTATATATATAATTGACATATTCTTCTTGCTTATCATTGAGTGTGCCAACTATTTTTTGTTGCAGCAACTGAGATAAACCCATAATTGCATTTAGAGGTGTACGCAGTTCATGACTCATCGTTGCTAAAAATTCACTTTTTGCCCGACTGCTTGCTTCTGCTGCTTCTTTAGTTTTAAGCAATTTCAACTCAGTTCGCTTGCGTTCTGTGATATCTTCTATAATGGTGAGAAAAAACTCAGGTTGATTATTTGTGTCGTCAATCAAAGAAACCGAAATGTGAGTCCAAACTAAGCTACCGTCTTGATGTTGAAAACGCAATTCTTTCTTCCAGGGATGTCTTGGGACAAGCCGCTCTGGGTCTAGACTATTTTGTGCTACTATTTGTTGGTAATCTAAATCTTGACTCACATCTTCAGAATAAATATAATCTGTCAGATGTTTGTCGCATAATTCTTCTTGATTGTAACCTAACATCTGACATAACGCCCGATTAGTATCTATTATTCGTTCATCCATATTTGCCAAGCTAATACCAATAGAAGAACACTCAAAGATTGCCTGGAATTTTGCCTGACTACTTTTTAGTGCTGACTGTGCGGCATTTCGCTCGCTCGTTTCGATTGCTAGTTTGACTAAATCTGCAATTGAGGCAGCAAAATTCTCTTCCTCCAAAGTCCACTGCCGAATACCTCCAACGTGTTGGTAGCAGACTACCCCCAGCAATCGATCCCCTAACAAAATCGGTGCATACAGAACTGATGTTACACTCAGCAGAGAAAGATAAGACTCGGAGAATTCTTGGGTTCTTTTGTCGTTGAAAACATCATTGACTGCAATGCTACGTTCCTCTTCCAGAGCTTGAAAATAAGCTGGACAATTTGCTTTTAAAAGAGAAAAGCCGGCGGTGTGTTCCTTTGTGCTGATATCATATAAATCAATGCATTCAATTTTTGATTGGTCTGAGTTGTATAACCATACCCCAACTCGCTGCAAATCAAGCGATCGCGCTGCCGCTTCAGTGATTTGCCTTAATGCTGCCTTCAAATTGCCTTGCTGGAATACATTGCTTTTTGTCAGTTGCATCAGTGTCTGACTTTGCGATCGCAGATAATTTTCCCGGATGAGCAAATCCTCTTTTGTTTGCTTGGGTTCTGTAATATCTTTCACTGCCAACACTCGCATTTGTTGTTCCTGGGAATGACTCTGCTTTGAAGTTCAACCGTTAAAGTGGAATCGTTTTTTAACTACAACGACTTCATCGCATTTTTCATACTTAGAAAAAATATTTTTCCTGATTAACTGGTATCGCAAGTTCAAAATTCTTTTTGCCAATCACTTCCCTAGCTTCATAAGCAGTCATTGTCACAAAAATCTGATTCACAATTTTAAATAATTTCGTCGTCACGATCTACTATTATTCCTTCAAAGGTTCTCCCACAGAAGCCAAAGATACTGAGTTTGCGATGTCACATATTAACAATGTATAATATATTTCTATCCTGACAGCGATTTTCCGGTAAATGAACCACATTCTTTTTATCTCACTTCTAGGCGCACCAGGGGCAAAGGAAGAAATGAAGAAAACTTGAGTGTGGTCTAGATACATGAACATTGGTGTAAATAATGATAAGTTTAATATAGCTGTTTCTAATTGTTCGTAAATACCAATATATTTGGTTGTTCTTCATCATTTAGTGTAAGCAAGTGATGAAGATACTCCCCCCGTCTACCCTCTGTCTATATTTTTGTCTTCCCATTGACACTTCCGCATTATCCTGAAGAAAGATATATAATCAGGTCAAATTTTGCAACAATTAAAATGATCAGCTGTTGCGGAGGTCGAGCAATGACAGAAAGTAACGTGAGAATTGTCTCCCTAATTCCCAGTGGAACCGAGATTTTAGCCGCATTGGGTTTAACTGATATGATTGTGGGGCGATCGCATGAATGTGACTACCCTCCAGAAATCAAAAATCGTCCTGTTTGCACCCAAGCAAGGCTAAACACCAATGCATCCAGCGGCGAAATTCATGATAAAGTTAATAACTTGTTGCAATCTGCCCTCAGCATCTATGAAATCAAAACAGATGTTTTAGAACAATTGCAGCCCACCCACATTGTCACACAAGACCAGTGTGATGTTTGTGCCGTCAGTCTCGGTGATGTGGAAAAGGCAGTTGCGACTATAGCCAACAATTCACTCCAAATTATTTCCTTACAACCCAATGTACTCAAGGATGTTTGGACGGATATTGAGCAAGTAAGCAAAGCCTTCAAGGTTGATTCAGTCAACGTATTAGAAAATTTAGAAGCTCGCGTCCAAATTGTCAAGCAAAAAGTCCAAGGACTATCTCTAATAGAGCTGCCGAAAGTAGCTTGTATCGAATGGACTGAACCTTTAATGGTTGCTTGCAATTGGATTCCGGAATTAGTTAACTTAGCAGGAGGACAATCGCTCTTTAGCGTTGCCGGTCAACCGTCATCTCACTTGGAGTGGGAAACCCTCATCGCTAGCAATCCAGATTCTATCATTTTTATGCCCTGCGGCTTTGATTTAAATCGCACTCGTATTGAAGCACAGCGATTAGCTGAAAGTCCAGAATGGCAAAAACTCCACGCCACCCAAAGCGGTAGAGTGTATATTACAGATGGCAATGCCTATTTCAACCGTCCAGGACCGCGATTAGCAGATTCTTTAGAAATTTTAGCAGAAATTCTGCATCCCGAAATTTTCCAATACGGTTACAAAGGAATCGGCTGGGAAGTTTTGTAGTGGGGAGTGGG
>NZ_JAOWRF010000245.1 GCF_025753815.1 Plectonema radiosum NIES-515
CCCCACTCCCCCACTCCTCCACTCCTGGAACCTAAAGACAAAGCAAAGGTCTATATGATTTATTCTCCTCATCATCGCTCACTAAGATAAAAAAGCTACTGAAATGTAGAGGATTGGGGTGAAATTTGCATCTAAAATTCAGAATTGGTAGTCAACGTGTTTAAAATTTCTGTTTAATTTTATGTCGGCAAAGTTGAAGTTATTTTTAATTTTCATACTGAGTATCTTTGCCACTGTCGGTGCTGGATTTTATATTATGCAGCGCCAGCCGTCAGCATCGATTTGGGGTAATGATAATGGACAACAGCAATTTTCGGCGATACCACAAGCTCAACATATTGAGGTATATACAGAGAGAGTAACTTATAAAACTATACCTCTGCAAAATCTAAATTCTTCTCTCCAGGGTAGCGATCCGGCTATACTTGCCCTGAATGCTTTTGATGATGTGGTATCAGAGAAAGCAACGCGAAAGGTGGAGGTAGTTTATCCGCTACCAAATCAAGCGATGGTGACGATTACACAGATGAAGCCAGGGGATAGTGCTGTCGGTACGGTTAAATACCGCGTGGAGATGACAACTTTTGGGCGATCGCTTTTAGTTAGTTCACCCCCCGTTTGGCAAATTGTCTGGGCAGGCTCCCAGGTACAATGTTGGTCTGGGAACCGCCCGAACAAAAATTCAATTTCTACCTGTGGATAGATGCGCCCCTGAGTTAAAAGTTATGAGTTAGACGTTCCGCCGGAACGTCTGTACGTACGATACGGGAGTGAGGAGTGAGGAGTTATATCGTTTCTTTATGAAGATGCGCCTAATTAGCCCACGTAGGTGGGCTTTGTTTGTTTAGCCCCAGGCTTCTAGCCTGAGGGGGATAAAGCGCAACTTCACACAGAATTGGTATTAAAAGTTAAAATTCATAACTCCCGTACAGACGTTCCGCCGGAACGTCTCTACATAACTGGTGAATTTAAACGTCACCGCGAATTTCTTCTACAACCCCATCCCGCAGAACGATTTCGACTTGCATTTTGCTAATCAGGTTATCACCTGGTTCGACCCGGAAAAAGCCTTCCATTTGAAATTGGGGGACTTCCTGATCCAATTCCAGAAACTGCACTTGCTGGAGGTTTTGCAAACTTTGATTTTTTTGCTCTAGCAGTTCGCTTTTCTTTTGGTTGACTTGGACTTGGACATTTTCGATTTGTTGCAGGGTTTGTGGTCCAGGAGGTTGTAAACTCTGCTTTTGAATTTCAGTTACTGCTCTTTGTCCTTGAGTGTCTAGCTGTTGCAATTGCTGATCGGTTTGATTGATCTGGGTTTGCAGTTGCTGCTGTACTTCCTCTTTCCAGAGGGGTGTGACAATGACTTTGACGTTTACGACTCGCTTTAAAAGCAGTTGAGGTTTGGAGACATCCATAAAAGTTTCACGTTCACTCTATTTGTTTGCGGTGGAAATTATCAGGCAAACATGCCGTCAATAATATCGCGATAGCGTTCCATGACGACGTGACGGCGAATTTTTAAGGTTTGTGTCATCATGCCATTTTCTATGGAAAACGGCTCCAGGATTAGTTTAAATTGACCAATACGGTCATCTGCTCGATAACCTGGACGATTTTGCACTTCCCGATTCAATTCTTGCCGAAATAAATCCTGGCTCATTTTACTCTCAAGATTTATTTTTTGACTTGTTGTCTCGGTTAGATTGTCGTCCTGTATACAAAATTCGAGATTTTGACTTTCTGCCCATTTTTGCAGTGCTTCTAAATTTGGTACAATCAAAGCACCGACGCTGCGTTTATCTTGCCCTACAAGCATCATTTGGTCGATATAAGGCGATCGCACGCACGCATCTTCAATGGGCTGTGGTTCGATGTTTTCACCGTTGCTTAAGACAATCGTATCCTTTGCTCTTCCTGTCAGCACCAAATCTTTTTCTGGTGTCACCCAACCCAAATCCCCGCTATCAAACCAACCTTCTGCATCAATTGCTTTTGCTGTCGCTTCCGGATTTTGGTAATATCCTTGCATAATTTGCGGTCCTTTCAACAGCACTAAACCTTTTTCACCAGTTGGTAACGCTTTACGAGTTTCTGGATCGACGATTTTATTTTCTGTACCCGGAAGTGGTTGTCCAGATGAACCGCGTAAATTCCGCCAAGTACGACGCACATTTGTTACCGGAGAAGTTTCCGTCAAGCCATAGCCTTGCAAAATCTCGACGCCAATAATTTCAAAGAAATTATCTATGTGTTTGGGAAGGGCACCACCACCGCTAATCATCTGCTTAATTTTTCCTCCCGTCGCTTCTCGGACTTTGTGATAAACGAGTTTTTCTCCGAAGGTATGAAGGGGAAACAATGCAGATGCTTGTATACTTGCTGATAATCGGGCGATCGCCTGAGCATCAAGATGATCTAAACTCAAGTTTTCCGCAATTCGCCGCGCTTTGATATACTTATCGCTAATCGCCAGTAACGAATTAATTAAACGTCGTTTGTTTTCAGGTTGTTCGCGAAACTGCTTTTGCACACCTTCATAAATCGATTCCCACAAGCGCGGTACACCCAGGATATAATTTGGTTGGAATTGTTGCAAATCCTTTTTGAAAGAACGCAAGTTAGTGTATACTTGGGTGCAACCTTGAGAAAGTAAGTAATATTCAACTGTTCTTTCGTAAACGTGCCAGCTAGGAAGAATACTCAGGACAATATCTCCTATTTCTGGTTGTACCACTATCCCAAAGGTGGTAACTTGGTGCATCAAGTTACCATAACTGAGCATTACGCCTTTAGGTTTGCCTGTAGTGCCAGACGTGTACATTAATGTTGCTAAATCATTGCGTTTTTGCCGCGCTGGTTGTAAAGTGCGATTTGCACTCCTTTCCATCAATTGTGAAAAGTTCAACACCTTGAAAGTTTCTTCTGATGGTGGTGCTTCATCACTAAGCAAGATGATAAATTGAATTGGCAAATCGTTGAGCCTATCTTGAAGCTTCTTCAGTGTCTTTAAATCTTCCAGCACCAGCGCTGTGCTACCACTATTAGCGATGATAAATAGCAATTCTTCCTTTTCTGCTTGGGAACTACGCAGCGCATCTACTCCCCCAGCCATCAGAATACCTTGATCGGCAATAAACCAGCGGGGACTGTTGTCAGCAATTAAAGTTATGCGATCGCCTACTTTTACCCCCAAAGCTTGCAAACCTGCGGCAAATTGCTGTATTTTTTCTAATAGCTGCCTATGAGTAATCACAACTTCTGGTTTGGAGTGAGGATCGCGCAAAGCGACAGTATCACCGCATCGTTTTGCTACCAAATCCCAAATTTCTGGTAACGTCTCTACATGGGAAAAATCTGCCAAATTCTTTAATGCTAGGCGCTCTCGCTCAGAAATCTGAGAAAATATATCAGCAGTCACAGAAGTTTTCGACATTACACATCATCTCCTAAATTATAAATTATTATCTTTCTGTGCATATTCTGTCATCTGACTAAAATAGCCCACTTGAAGATACACAACTACTTCTATCCATAAAGAATTTCCTGATTTTCATGAAGATATTTAAATAAATATATGTTAAGATGATTTTACATAGATTAAAAGCAATGAAACTTGCTCTTAACTGGTTGTAACTAACAGCAATGACTGGCGTGGAGAGCGAAGGATGAAAATTTTATACTTCATCCTTGAGTTGACCACCTATTACTAACAGGCGGTGATTACCTATGGATTTGCTAGATATTATATTACTAACATCAATCAATATATTTGGTTGTCTTGCTTTCCCAAGGCTTCTATCTATGATTTTAGCTGGGAAAACTAAGTATATTCAACGGTTGCAAATGTACTCTACACCACGAAATACTAAATACGAAATTACCAGTTTTCCATATTGTACAAGTTACTCATTAACCGCCAGCCCGGTATGTAAGTTTCGTCCTAATTTTTGCGCGAAATGTTCTGCGTAAAAAGTACCTACCTTCGGTTGATAAGTTCGTAGTGAGGACTTTAGTCCTCATCTAATCATAATATAAGCACTGAAGTCCTTACTACAAAAATGCTTTATTATGGGAAACTAAAGACATAAGTAATGTAGCTAATATTACGCACCTGCTCAAATTGCTGAAATTAAGGACTAAAGGCTGTTTAAATTCTGGTGCACAGTCTAATAGACATCTCCAGAAAATACGTAGAGACTATTCTGTGCTACGTCTAATCAAGGGTTTCGGGCAACGCATAATTAAATTATGCTGCACAGTCTAATGGACTGTAGTTGAACATAAGCAGTCTGAAATCCTCTAAATCTCTACTCAACGTCCTGGTAACTTAACGGTAGTTTTTCACTTCTCCGACAATCGGTTGTTGGGCTAAATTCTCCAAATCAACATCTCGCAACAAATTAGCCCAATCATTACTAAAGACAGTATTTTTGGGTTCTGCAAAATAAAGTTTAGCTAGTTCGGTCAAAGCTGAATACCAAATACCATTTTGAGCATAAATAGCAATGCGCGATCGCGCATTGCTATCTGCTTGCAAAAGTCTCTCTAAATCTGGTTTTAGCGCTTCTCTTTGCACCCATCCACGCACAAATACTGGGTTAGAGAAATTCTGCCGACTACAGTAAATTTTAAAGTACCATTGATAGCTTTTGTTAAGTTCTAAAGTTACTGTGGATGGTACGCTGAGGCTAACTATTCCTGCTGTTTCCGGCAGCTTAAAAGAAGTTCGGTAAACATCATTGTTTGCCTCATCCTGCAACGCAAACTCCCCCCCGGATGTATTACTAAAGTGATAAGGAACAAAAAACCAAAAAGTAGGATGTTCCTCAACCGTTAAACCGGTATTTTGAGTGGGTATCAAGGCAGTAACTGGCACTTTTACAGGTGGACATTCTCCACGGCTTCCTGTTCCTACCCTTTTGGAAGGTCTGCCTCGACTTGATCCATCGACTTCTTTTTCATTGAAGCGAATTTGTATATTAGATGAATCGAAATATGCTATGACTGGCATCATGTCGCTGATGCACAGCGATGCAAAAGTAATGGTAAATGCAATAATTGATTTTTTCATTAATCATTAGTCACCTAAAGTATGAAAATCTCTCTTCCCCAGTCCTTAATTCTTAGTGTATACTGCCACAATTACACTACAATTAACGAAAACCAAGGCTGAGGGAACAAGCGGTATCCATATCCCTTGTATTAAGGTATAAAGACAAACTCCATATAAAATAGCCAGACCGATGGCGATCGCTATTCCTAAGTGTAATACTGAGCGTAAGTACCAAGCAATCATAGTTCCAAATCACATAGTCAAATATAGTCAGACATTTGCAATTTAGGTTTAAGCAACTCTACTTTCAGCATGGACACGCTTAAATAGTGGAGTTATCCGCCTTGGATGTACTACCTGACACCCCC
>NZ_JAOWRF010000021.1 GCF_025753815.1 Plectonema radiosum NIES-515
CCCAGATCAAGGTTGGGGCTTTATTTCCATACATGAGTCCCTTTTCCCCTCAACAAAATTGCCCTAATCCCTAATAATTTATATTTTTTAAATAAAAATGCTAATCAATAAACGGGACGAAACATCACACTTAAGTGATAAATTTGGCAAAAAGACTCAGCATGTTTTCGTATTCTTAGAAATTTTGGAACGCGAAGGTGGAATTCAATCGTATGTAAAGGATATTTTTCGAGCTTATACCAAGTTGAGAGAACCCTCAAAGGCAGAAGTATTTTTACTGCGAGATGGTGCTGAGTGCGAAAATCCTTTTGAATCCGAGCATTTAAAATTCCATTACTTTAAGAATCAGTACCCGAAGTTGGGCAGAGTCAAAATGGCAGCAGCATTACTTAAGTGTCTGCTGCAACAGCGCCCCCAGCAAGTTTTCTGCGGTCATATCAACTTGGCGGTACTGGTACAAACGCTCTGCCAGCCGTTGGGCATTCCCTATACTGTATTAACTTACGGGAAAGAAGTTTGGGAGCCACTTAAAAGTGTAGAACGTCGCGCCCTGGCATCAGCATCTGGGATTTGGACAATCAGTCGCTACAGTCGCGATCGCGCTTGTGTCGCTAATAATATAGACCCGAAAATCGTGCAGATGCTACCTTGCGCCATTGATGGAGATAAATTTACACCAAAAGACAAACAGCCAGAATTAATTGCAAAGTATAACTTAACTGGTGCCAAGGTCTTAATGACTGTAGCCCGATTGTGGTCAGGAGATATTTACAAAGGCGTAGATGTCACAATTCGGGCTTTACCGCAAATAGCCCAGGTTTTTCCGGAAGTAAAATACTTGGTAATTGGACGAGGCGACGATCAACCGCGATTAGCCCAGCTAGCATTAGATTTAGGTGTGAGTTCTCATGTTGTTTTTGCTGGTTTCGTCCCTACTGAACAGCTAATTGAACACTACCGTCTCGCTGATGCCTACATTATGCCCTCCCAAGAAGGCTTTGGCATTGTCTATTTAGAGGCGATGGCTTGTGGAGTGCCGGTGCTATCCGGTGATGATGATGGCTCTGCTGACCCCTTACAAGATGGTAAACTAGGATGGCGAGTACCGCACCGCGATCATGATGCAGTGGCGGCGGCTTGTTTAGAAATTCTCAAAGGTGATGACCAGCGTTGTGATGGCGAATGGTTGCGAGAACAAGCGATCGCTATATTCGGTATGGAAGCCTTCCAACAGCGGTTGCAGCAACTTTCATCTAGAGTCAATAGTCAAGAATCATTAGTCAACAGTTAAGAGTCAAGGATCTATTAATTTTGGATTTTGGACTATTGACTATTAGCTGTTGACCATTGACTCTAGACTATTGACTATGTTGTAAAGTCGCTATCCTAGAAGGAGAGCAGGACAACATTTTAAAAATGAGCCTTAAATCCTTACAGTTAAATCTTTTAAATCTCCGCCCTTGGCTGACTGTAGTAGCAGTTATCTGGTTGCTGGGGTCATTGGGCTTGGGCTGGTTGGTTAATTCGCTGCTAATTATTTTTGGGCTGCTATTCTTAGCACCCCTTTTAGCTTTCTTTGGGTTTCGCTGGTGGCTGCAACGCAACTTGGTTAATGACCAATGTCCCGTCTGTGCTTATCAATTTAGCGGGTTAAATAATACTCCGTTGCAATGTCCTAACTGTGGAGAGCAATTATTGGTGCAACAAGGTCATTTTCGGCGTTTCACACCAGAAGGAACCATTGATGTTACCGCAGTGGAAGTGCCAGCCCAATCGATTGAAGATTAGTCATGCATCGGTTCATTAGAATGAATGACTAGTTCTTTTGTTGCGAAAATGAAAGGCTATAGTTATACTGTCGTTGAGATAGCTCACCGACATATATTGAGTAATTCCCTTTTTGCCAGTAACCAGAAATTTCTGGCTTACTTCCAGAGTAACTATCCGCTAAAACACAGAAGCGCCCTCCCGGACCGTCAATCAACAGTGTCGGCTTTCCAGCGCTTTCAACTGTTAATCGCAAGTAAGGTAGTGGATCTGTAATCTGGATAACTTGATTAGGTGCAGCGGCAATGTTACCGCAATTGCTTTTGTTTTCTCCCCCTGACTTGCCATTGACAATCAGTGGTTCGGGTTGGGAATTGGGTTTGATTACTACAAGTGGTGCGATCGCCAAAGTAACATTGCTGAAAACCAAACTCATCGCCAATAATGCGGGAACAACCGTAAATAGCTTAAGCGTCTTCATCTGCTAATGCCCCCGATTTATATAGCGATATTGATATACATAGCTTGAGTTGGTAGACGCTGGCAATTGATTTTTTGTTTCTAAGTGTGGCGTATAATTTTTTCTTGGCTAAATAAATCACTACATGACTAAAGGTTCAAGAAGAGAAACGTCATTGGGGATAGCGATCGCCTAAAAACCAACAACAAAAAAACATAATTTTTCCCTGAAGAGAAAGGTATTTTATACACAGATGAAGAAAATAACGATCTTCTTAATCTGTGATTTCACAAGTATCCTAGCTAAGGAAAAAAGATTAATGAGTCCTCAAAGAGAAGATGATTTGCAGCAGAGCCTTCAACAACTAGAGGAAGAAATGAATTCCTCATCTCCTAAAGTAGTTGTTGAGCAGCCAAAAGCAAAAAAACAGACATTTCAATTAAATTTTCTGGCCTTGAAGTCGCACTTAGAGAGATTTAAAATCTGGTTCAAAAGCCTTTCGGGAACGGGAAAAATTGTTGTCGGTAGCGTAAGCGTTTTATTCGGTTTGGCGATGCTGCAAGCGGTTTTCAAACTCGTTGCGTCTGTTGTCAGTCTGGCAGTGTTGGCTGGGTTAGTGTATCTTGGATACAAATTTTTTGTGTCCGGCAGCTTTCAACGCAAGCAATAGTATAATCGCGCGGGTAGTGGTGTGGAAATAAACTTAAAAGGAATTATGTAATGGGGATTCCAAGTCTGAGGAGAAGTAATCATCAAACTAGCCGCTCAAAAGAACCGGAAAAATCGAATTTTCTACCCTTAGGAACTAAGCGTATTGCCGCTTGGGTAGCCGAAATTACATTGGTAGTTACCAGCGGGTTGATTCCCTTCGGTATGGGTGTATACGCGAATTCTCGAAGCGATCTAGACCGAGTACCACTCAACCCGGTGCTTGTAGTCACCGAAAGAGCGATCGCTCAACCTTTGGCTCTACCTATAAGTTACGGTACGCGAAATGTAGCATGGCCTACTAACTTTTTGTGGACAGTAGCTTTGTTAGCTCCCCTGACAGTCTCTGGTTGGCAATTATACTTACTAGCTAAAACTGGTCGCACCATTCCCAAACGCTGGTTTGGCGTTCGGGTTGTGAACCACAAAGGCGCACCTCCCGGTTTCGGGGCAGTTTTGCTGCGAGAAGGAATTGGTCGTTGGACTGTGCCCATGTCCATCGCTTATCTGGTATGGAGATACAGCTTATTCTTTCCTCACTTAAGTATTTTTACGGGATTAATTGGTTTGCTCTGGTTGGCTGAAGGGATGGGTTTACCGTCGAAGGAAGGGCGTAGGCGGGCACTACACGATCGCTTGGCGGGTACTTATACTATAGATGCTACTCGCCCCTTTACCCCCCCGGTGTTACCTAGTAATCATCAGCCTAGCTTGACAGAAGATGAGGAACAAGCGATCGCCTTAGAATATGTCGATCAGCCTAACCTCTGGGGACGGATGCGGCGAAACCCCAGTCTGCCTTTGTTTGGGGTGGCACTTATCAGCATGATTGCTGTGTTAGGAACTTTAGTAGGTACTCAAATTTACATCGAAACTCAGGAAAGCAACCGTGAAGCCGATCAAGGTAAAAGACAACAGTTTCTCGCACTCGAAAAACAGTTAACTCCCAACTCCACCGCTGCCGATGAGGAACGCCGAAGTGCAATTTTAGCAATGGGTACTCTGAATAACCCCCAGGCGATGGAATTTTTGGTGAGTCTGTTAGCTAAAGAAACCAATCCCATTTTACTTGATACGATTCAACAAGCGTTGGTAAATATGGGTCCGGAAGCCATCCCCGATTTAAAACGCATGAATCAGTTTCTTGCTGGTGAGATGAATGCTAACAGCAACTCACCCCAAGATCGAGAAATGCGACAAACAAAGTTACATATCAATCAGCGAGCGATTAACAAGATTTTAGCTGTCAACAGCAATCGAATCGACAGCCTCGATCTGAGTCGCACGCAATTGGGACAAAGCGGCACTCTTAATAGTTCCAACTTCAACTTGGTACTAAACAATGTTGATTTATCGGGAATTAATTTCAAATTCGCAAATTTGAATTCTGCTAGTTTTAAAAGTAGTCGTTTCCGGGGTGCAGGTGAAGATGGACGCTGGGATACATACGACGATTCAATTGCTGATTTAAGTGGTGCTCAAATCAAACAAGCCAATCTCACCGATGCTAATCTCAGCCGGGTTTTGATGATCGGTACTGATTTGAGACGTGCTACCCTCAACAGAGCCAATTTATCAAATGCGCGTTTGGTTGGTGCTAAACTTGGCAGCGCTCAGTTAGTGGGAGCCGATCTGCGGGGTGCTGTTTTGGAAAATGCTAGCTTGACTGGGGCAGATTTGGGGGAAGCGAAATTAAACGAAGCCAATTTGTATGCTGCTAGTTTAAGTCGGGTGATTGCCATCGGCACACAATTATCTTTTGCTAACTTAACCAAAACTAATTGGCAAGGATCAGATTTATCGGGAGCTTATTTGGATCGCGCCAATCTAAGCGATGCTAACTTAAGTGCTACTCGCCTGACTGGTGCTATATTGCGATCGGCTCAGATGAATAACGTTAATTTGCGGAATGCCGACTTGAGCCTTGCAGATTTACGGGGAGCAAATTTGACTGGGGCTGATTTTCAGGGAACAATTCTTGCTCCTAGCAAACAAGATCCGGCAGATCAATTTGTGCGATCGCCAGCAATGGGGGCACAATCTGCTGTAGTACAGGGAGTTGATTTTACTCAAGTCAAAAATTTAGATCCTAAGCAACTGGCTTACATTTGTACTCAAGGTGGCATTCATCCTCGTTGCCCTTAGGGGAGATGGGGAGACAAAAAGAGGGGGAGAGGGGGAGATGGGGGGAGGGGGAGAAAGAAGAATTATTCTCCTTGTCCTACTTGTCCCCCTTGTCCCAATACGCTTGGTGTTAACGTATGTAGAGACGTTGCATGTGCAACGTCTCTACAAGGGTTTTGGGTTCACAAATATTCTTAACCTAACCGTATTGCCCCTTGTCCTACTTGTCCCCCTTGTCCTACTTGTCCTCCAAGGAGTCCCCCTTGTCCCCCTTGTCCCCCTTGTCCCCCTTGTCCCCC
>NZ_JAOWRF010000147.1 GCF_025753815.1 Plectonema radiosum NIES-515
AGGGACGGCTTTTAACTTGTCTTTGATACCAGGCGATACCTTGAAACAAACTGGGTCTTTATCAAAAGGTTGTTCACTTGTAAACCCTAATTTGTGTTTTTTCTGGAATGGCATTGCTCTTTTTTCTCTATATTGATATACTAATATATTATTCGCATAAAAGGTCGAAACAATGCTTTTATCCATCAAAACAAAATTAAAACTAAGTAAAAACCAAGAAACCATCATGAGAAGCGCTAGCTAGGGCAGTGTGTTGTGCCTCTGTTTATGAGCCAAAAGCTTCCAGCCTGTCAGGCTTGATATTATATGAGTGCTAAATTCACAAATTTGTACTTATAACTAAATCGAGAGAGCGAGTTGAATCATTAAACTCGCTCTGCATGAATTTATATGTAAATGAGTAGAAAACCGTGCAGCTAATTTCCCTATCTATCAACCTTTGTAAAAGGCATTGATGTGACATAAGTCGATTCTCCTGAATGAACTACTCACAACTAAGCCGTCTCTAGCCAATCATAAATTTGTTCTAACTGTTCGAGAGTAATTAATCCATATTGCCAAAGAATCATTGGCAAAGGACCTGGGTCTTGTTCTCGGTGACGAAGAGCAACCGCTAGCGAAGCCGTAGAAATTGCTAAATCGTCTTGTAAAAAACGAATAAGTCGAGGATATGTTGATGGTGTCATTTGGATCTCACCTCCTGAGGTAAAGTATATTTTAATACATTTATTGCACGTTTTCTGTAGCCTAGAAGCCGTATTTTATTTGGAACTGCCTTGTTACCTAATTAACACCCCAACACAGTTGATATCGGTGTTCCTTTAACAAAGCCTTTTGTTAAAAGCATTCGGTAAATATAAATTTTAGCGCTTCTTGCTTACTTAATTTTCAACTAGCGCTTTGATGTCGTGAAATTTATTTAATCATTTTTACTGTAGTGCTTTAATTGATTACACCTGTAGTAAGAAAGATTCCATAGTTATACTCTCTTATTAACGACTATTTACACGTACACCAAAAGGAATATTTTTTGCCATCAAATGTTAAAATTGCTATTTTGCGCTGGAAATAGCTTAATTTTGTGATGATTAGCATGTTTATAAAATATTAGGTCAAAAGTAATTTTTTTACTAGACCATGTGATGCTTTTTTTACTAAAACTTTAACATTGATATTTTTCCTTGTAGCGTAATTAGGCTTACTAAAACCTCTATCTCCGGGAAGAACCGGAGTTGAGGAATTCAATTTTAACACGATCGCTCACTTTTAAACTTAATTCAGCGGCACGTCCAGAACGCAGTTCAATTACCGTGTCAATTAATGTCCCAGGACCATAACTAGGACAAGGATCGGCAGTACACGGGGGTACACCAGTTGCGATATATTGCACTACCCCCTGACGCAGAAAGACCATATCTAAGGGTATAAGAGTATTCTTCATCCAGAAACGGACTGGTTGCGCGTCACGAAACTGAAACAGCATTCCCCTGTCGGAAGGCAAAACCTTGCGATACATCAACCCAATTTCTTGCTCTTGGGGTGTCCGCGCTACCTCCAAATTAATTTTTGTGCCATTAGGAACAATCGCAACACCAGAAATCGGTAGTGTTTGACCAGAAGGCGCTGAGGCTGATAATTGAGAATCGAGGGTAGTGTTGGGGGGTTTAGCTGGTGTTGGTTCAGAACAGCTTATCAGCACAACACTTAGAAGCATTGGTAGTAAAATTAGCCAACGAATCATAGAATTTTAATTGGTTGATAGTTGATGGTTGGAGCGTTGATGGTTGGAGCGTTGATGGTTGGAGCGTTGGAGCGTTGTTGGTTGCTGGTTGTTGGTTAAATTTCCGACTATCCACTATCCACTAACCACTCTCCACTATCTACCATCCACTAACCCCTAACTATTTACGATTCTCGTAACACGTATCCTACACCGCGCACTGTTTGAATCAGGCGCTTTTGACCTTCTTCTTCGATTTTGAGACGCAAGTAGCGAATATACACTTCGATGACATTAGATTCGCCCATAAAGTCGTAACCCCAAACATTTTCGAGAATTTGTTCGCGGGTTAATACTTCACGGGGATGTTCCATTAAATACTTTAAGAGTTCAAATTCTTTCATTGTCAAGTCAATTGTACGCCCGTTGTGTATAGCGCGACGGGTTGCTATATCTAAAATCAAATCTCCAAACCGTAACTGTTCTGAAGTATCAACATCTGGTTTTAAATAAAGACGAATCAACTTTAAAAAGTCTTCTGAGCGGTAAGGCTTGAGGAAGTAATCATCCGCTCCCGCTTCTAGGCAAGCAACACGGTCATCGATTGTATCGCGTGCCATTAGCACTAGCACGGACGATCGCATTCCGGCATTTCTCAGATTTTTGCACAAAGAGAGTCCAGATTCTCCTGTGAGCATTCGGTCTACAACTATTAAAGCCGGTTGGCGATCGCGGCAGTATTGAAAACCACTGTTCGCATCATGAGCCACAATTGGTTCGTAGCCAGCTTCTTGCAAATCACAAGTCAGTTGATTTGCTAGATTCTCGTCGCTTTCAATCACCAAAACACAATCTTTGTGAGCAAGCGTCATATTAATACGTGGAGTTTTGATTTGGGATTCAGTAATATAATGTGCTGTCGAACGTCTGTACATCAGGTCAAAGTTTAATTTACGTGTTTTTGATGATAGAGCAATCTGAGTTGGGCACTTTGTCTACCATGTTGAACGCACGTTCAAGTATCGGCGATTAAATTCGCAGATGCAACAATTTTAATAACTTATTTAAAATTACAGGGGATTAGGGATTAGGGACGCTTGGATTAGGAAGAGTCTTTTTGTGATTTTTTTCCCACTCACCAGTCCAAGCGTCCCCACTCACCAGTCACCAATTAAGGTAATTCTACCGAGGTTGGTTTAGCGATGTGTGGTAGACCCCAACCTAATTTTTCTCGTAAAATGCGGAAAAACTCTGGTGGTTGCAAGCGAATAAATCGTGCCGTATATTGCGATCGCTCTAAATATACCCGATCCTGTGGCAGAACATAGCACCCCCCGTTACCATCCACCACCATTACCAAACGAGGAATATTTACTGGGTAGACGTTTACTGGCTCGCTATCAGGAAACACCAACGCCCTAGAAGCCAGAGAATGAGGGCAAATCGGCACTAATTGCAACACAGGTACGCCTGGAGTTACCACCGGTCCTCCTGCACTCAACGAATAAGCTGTAGAACCCGTTGGTGTAGAAATAATCACACCATCTGCGGCAATATCTACTGGCGCATGATGTCCTATGACAATTTCAAAATGACACATCGAAGTTAGCGGTTCTCGATGCAGTACCATTTCATTCAAGCAGAGGGCTTCCCACAACACCGACTCTCCCCGAAACACTTTGACGGTAAGCATTACCCGCTCTTCAATTTCATACTCACCCAGAATCAACTGTTCTATTGCTTCGGGCAATTGATTGAGGTAAGCCTCAGTCAAAAACCCCATATGACCGGTATTCACCGCTAACAATGGAATGCCACAGGGGGCAACTTGGCGAGAGGCTGCCAAAACAGTCCCATCTCCTCCTAACACCACGACAAACTTCATTTCTGAGTCAAAACCAGGGGGTGTCAGACCCTCAATTGGCGTGTGGCATACAGGACTCTCTGGGTTAGAGTAGCCCAGCATACCACCGATACCCGCTGTGACGTAGACATCCCAACCGGCTGCGGTTAGCTTGTCTTGCAGTTCGATAGCGACACGACTCGCTATCGGTTTAACGTCGTTGTAAATAATGCCTGCTTTCGGCACATTCAAATATCCAACTTGCTTGCGATGCTTTATATTATGTTAATCGTGACACATTTTGGACAATGTGGTAAGAGGGAATTGGGAAAAAGGGCATTGGGAAAAAGGGTATTGGGCAGTCAAAAAATCAAGATAATTACTTTTGACTCCCGACTTTTGACTCCCGACTCCTAAATCCTGACTCCCGACTCCCGACTTTTGCTCGTAACTCTTAACTAATTTGAAGTCTTTTTAAAGGGGCTTCTTTTTTCCTTCTTCTTTTTGGCTTTAGTTTTTTCGTAGTCTATTTCTTTAAGCTTTTTCATAATTCGGCTGAAGTACTCTTGCAGGTAGCTTTCCAAGGTGGTGGTTTCTTGTTGGTCTAACCCAAAGACTTTGTATACTTCATCCATTGAGGCATTTAGCGGTTTACCACTTGCCAATACTTCTGTAAACGACAGTCTGTCAGCCACATTCCACCCCCACTGAAAGAACCGCGTTATGTTCCGCACTCCTCGCAGTAAGTTTAATGGCATCCGGGTTATTTTGGCATCTTTTCCAGACAAGCGTTCGCACAGGCTAATGATTTCCGGAGCACTCCAAGCGCGAGTACCCACCACGGGAAAAGCAAGATTTTCTGTTTCTGGGACGCTCAAAGCGCGGATAGCAAATTTAGCAATGTCTTGAGTGTCCATGTAAGCGATGGGGGAAGATCCACCCGTTACCCAAACTGGTTGTCCTTCCAAAATCGGAATTCCATATTGACCGATTAACCCTTGCATAAAGCCAGCCAGCTGCAAAATAGTATAATTTAAGCCAGACTCAGCCAAAAAGAGTTCTGTACACCGCTTAATTTCCATCAAGGGTACTTCTGGATATTTGTCGGCATCGAGAATGGAAAAGAAGATAAAACGCTTTACACCCGCAGCCTGAGCCGCTTGAATTAATGCTACCTTGCCATCCCAGTCTACTTGTTTGATACTCAGTGAGTCGGTAGGACGAGATGTTGAGGCATCAATGACTGCGGTTACACCTTCAAGTGCGGCTGTGAGGCTTTGAGGATAACACAAGTCTCCTGGTACGAGTTCTGCGCCCCATTCTTTTAGAAATGCAGCTTTTTTGGCACTCCGGACAAGACAACGTACTTTATAACCTTCATCGATCGCACGACGAGCCACTTGTCTTCCCAAGGTGCCACTGGCACCGACGATTAATAATGTCATGGGGCTTTGTAAAAAATCTTAAAGTTTTATTAATAGAATCTTATCAGACTCGATATGCAAACAAAAGTTTACAATATTTTTAAGAAACTCATCTGGTGGGAGAGACTTTTTTGTTGCTCTCCCCTGTGAATATCCGCTACTTAGAACGATTATTCTGGTTCTGCGCCCTGAATTTTTAGCAACAATACACCCAAACCCCAGCCTATGAAGATTAAAGCGTTGGGTAATAACGCTGCTGCCACAATTTCGCTCATTGGTCTAGTTCTCCTGTTGCGAATGGTTAATCTATATAAACTCAGTCTACCAGAAGGGCTGGGGACTGGGGACAA
>NZ_JAOWRF010000288.1 GCF_025753815.1 Plectonema radiosum NIES-515
TGTCCCCCTTGTCTCCCATTCTCCATTACCGAACACGACAGAACTTGCGATCGCCATCATGTTCAGGATATTGCCAAGAATAGGCAAAATGGCTCACACCTTTAAGTTGCGGGGCTAGTTGTCGCAGTGCTTGCATTTGCACTTCTAATGGCGGACGATTACTAATAGATTCACCCCACTTACCGGCTAAAGCGGGAATCACCTGCGTCCCTGGTTTTGCCATACTCAAAACCCGTTGTGCTTGAGACACAATACAACCACTATCAGCACAATTAGCATACAACATCGGATGCCATTCTAGGTTACTGGGAAATCTATCCCAAGGTTGCAAGCGAGAATCATAACCTTGTCCGACTGATTGATTTCCCTCAGGGAAAAACACCACCCCTGCGGGAATACCTAGCTGTTGTGCGGGGTAACTAGCTAAAGCGACAAAATCTAGGATACCTTGCATCGCGTGGGCAACTGCAAGCTGCCATAATTCTACTTGCAAAAGGGGTTGCCTTTCGTTTGCAGTTATCAGGGATTTTTCTGCTGTTACTGCCCCTGGTGTGCGACCTTGCCACTGTGGTTCACCTTCATTAGGATACACTTTATCGACATCAGCGATATCTCCCGCTGTGACGTATCCCTTACTCAAAAAGCGTCGAATCAAGTCCAACCCTTTGTAATTTTGTGCGCGTTGAAATAAAGCTTGTTGAGTGGCTTCTGTAAATAGCCATAAATCTGTGACTTTAGTGGCGATAGAATCAGTTCCAGCCTGTCGCGGATAGCGTACATAGTCAAACAGTACTCCATCTGGGCGACGACGTATAACTTCTTGTTGCAATTGGTAATAGTCGCGTTTGGCTTGCAAGTTGTAGGGGTCAATAAACACTTGACTGCCGTTGTCTACAACATATAAGCTAGTTTGACCTTTGCCATTGCGAGCGATCGCACCTTGCCTATCTTGACGCTGGGCGTAAGTATAACCAAAATTGGTTGTAAACATCCAAGCGTAAACCTTCAAACCGCGTTCTCGTCCTTTTTGAATTGCTTGAGCTAGCAAATCAACTTTTTCTGACCCTGGTGTACGAATTACAGAGGGCCAAACCGTCGGGTTAGATGCTGCCGGCAATAGCACTTGCCCATCGTAAAACGCTTCTAAAAAAACTTGGTTATAGCCCCGGCTAACAATTCGATCCATAACTTCATCGATTGCTCCCGGTTGAATGTCACAAGGATACAAGCGCAACCAAATTGCTTGAACTTGGGGCCAAGTGCGACTGCGGCATTCTCGCAAAGCTTGTGCATGTTGTTCCAACAACTGTCGATAATTGCTTTGGGCTTCTTGATCCCCTTTTTGTGCCAAAGCGCGTAAATTGTCTTTTTCTTGCGTTGCCGTTGCTGATAACTGGCAATAGTCGTTTACTTGCGCTTCTGCTGCTTGACTGACAACATCCAAGGGAATCAGCAGACTAGTGCTGAACATAACAGCGAACAAGCGGCGCCAAAATAATATTGGTTTTGCAACATTCAAGGGACGTTTAAACATACCTGACTAGAAACTAGGGACTAGGGACTGGGGAAGACACATTTTCATTACTTCACTTCTATGTATGAAGTACATGAGGATCTGACTTAAAAAGAGAAATTAGAGGCAAGAGTTAGAAAAAAGTGTTTTTTATACCTCTTCGTGTACGCAGTTCATCGGCAATAATTATTATATGAGGACAAAAGAATCATCAACCCCAAATAATCTGATTTGGGGCAATGTGTATTTAAATTTTGTAGTTGATTGATAGGAATGTTGAAGCCTACATTTTAAAGACTTCCAAAATCCTATTTCTGTTGCTGCATTTTGTTATTGAGTTAATTTACAATAATTTTTGCCACGTTTATATGCGTTCATCGTTTATTTTTTTGACAAGAAAAATACCGTGATATCCACAGGAATTTATCGCACCAAGTCTGTTTAAAACTTAAATTTTATATCATAAATTAATACCTTAGTCAAGAGCCAAAAGTATAACACTAATAAAAATGGTTTTGACCACAATCAAGTGTTTGTTCAAAAGTCAAAAATTTGAACTTTCAACTTTTGACTCTCAATTGCTGTATAGCAGCAGCAGATAGTTAACCGCCACGCTTCAAAGCCGTCTCTACGAGTTGAAGTTCAACTTGTAGGCGTTTTTTCAACTTTTCTGGCACGGGACGATTTGGGTAAGAACTGTAGTGTCCTGCTAGAGAATTTAGAGCCGTTCGCATCGTTGTAAACGAGTTCAGACTAGAAACAGAGCTAACCCGCTGATAGCGAGCCGAAAAGTCATTAATTTTTTGACGCGCTTCTGCTTGAATTGCTGCTTTATCTGGTGCATCCTTGGGAAGCTCCAACACATTTTTCATGATATTGACTACAGCCAAAGTGTCTTGGCTATAATTTCCGGTCAAACTATCCGGACTACCACAGCCCGTGGCGCCGATCGTTAAAACCAAAACCAGGGCAAGCAGACGTGACCAATAGCGCTTCATAAGTCAAAGAGTGAAATAACGCATAAATCAACGTCCATCCTATCCTGTATTGGTATCCAGGGGATCAACTGAGTGAGGAGTGAGGAGTTAGGAGTTGGGAGTTGGGAGTTGGGAGTTGGGAGTTATGAGTTAGGAGTGAGGAGTTAGGAGTTATGAGTTAGGAGTTATGAGTTAGGAGTGAGGAGTTAAGAGTTATGAGTTAGGAGTGAGGAGTGAGGAGTGAGGAGTTAGGAGTGAGGAGTGAGGAGTGAGGAGTTAGGAGTGAGGAGTTAGGAGTGAGGAGTTAGGAGTGAGGAGTTAGGAGTCAAAAATTTAAAACTCATAACTTTGCTCCTCATAACTCATAACTTTGCTCCTCATAACTCATAACTTTGCTCCTCATAACTCATAACTTTGCTCCTCATAACTCCTAACTCCTAACTCATAACTCCTCACTCTTAACTCCTAACTCCTCACTCCTAACTCCTCACTCCTCACTTTTTGATAAAGAGTATCCCTTTGTTGATAAGGTCTTCCTAAAGAACTAACAGCAGCTTGCAAGGTATCAACTTCCATACAAGTGCCACCCACAGCACCTGCCATTGTGGTAATATGTTCTTCCATTAATGTTCCGCCGATATCGTTGCAACCGGAAACTAAAGCTTCTGTCGCACCTGCTAGTCCTAGTTTTACCCAGCTTGGCTGATGGTTAGAAATCCAATTTCCTAAGTATATTCGCGCTACAGCGGTAAGTAGTAATGCATCAGCCAAAACTGGTTGATCGCGTCCAACACGGCGGCGTAGAGATTTGGGCGCTTCTTGTCCGACAAAGGGTAGTAAAATAAATTCAGTAATGCTAGCTGGATAGTCTTGGTTAATGGCGCTTTTTTGAAGTTCGCGCAATTTTTCTAAATGCTCTATTTGCTGTTCTTTTGTTTCAATATGTCCTGACAGCATGGTACAAGTGGTAGGCAAACCTAATTTGTGCGCTGTACTGACAATTTCTAACCAAGTAGCTGTGTCAATCTTTTCTGGACACAATATCCGTCGCACATCATCATTCAACACTTCGGCTGCTGTTCCTGGCATTGAACCAACACCAGCATCTCGGAAAGCAGCAATTACATCAACAAACTTCAGGTTGTCTTCCCTGGCAATAAATTGGACTTCTTGGGGAGAGAATGCGTGTAAATGCAAATGAGGAAATTCTTGCTTTATGCTTTCTACTAGTTTGAGGTAATAGGGCAAAGACTTGCCATTCACCTTTGCTTGTAGATTTAATCCTCCCTGCATACAAATTTCCGTTGCACCCCGTTGCACCGCATCTGTCAATTTTGGCAGAATTTGCGCCCAATCTAACCAATAAGCACCCGCTTCACCATCATCGCGCCGAAAAGCGCAAAAACTACAGTGCTGTTCACAGATATTAGTAAAGTTAATATTGCGGTTAATTACGTAGGTGACAGTATCACCAGCTTGAGTATAGCGGAGTTTATCAGCTGTCGAGCGAATAGAGGCGATCGCACTTGAATCTGTTTGTTTTAATAAAAATACTCCTTCTTCAGGAGACAAATCATACCCGCTGCCGGCACGCTCAAGAATAGCATCAATAGTTATAGTAGTCACAGTAATTTAATAAACACAGCACATCTATTATTGTGGCAGGCATTGAGATTCGCGAGGCTTTAAGTCCGAAGATTTTCAACTCAGTATAGTTAAGATATTTTTACGTTTTATTAATCCAATCTAGAGTAATAATATACAAATGTACTTATATACTAGACATCGACCGAATTTAATTATACCTTCCCCCAAACCCTTGTAGAGACGTTCCGCCGGAACGTCTCTACGTCTTTTGTGGAGATGTCTATTACACATTTGAAGCAATTTGTTATTAGATATAGACTTGGGACTTTAGATTGAACACAAATATCAAATCCTAAGTCTATATCTACAACTTGACTGGTTGCTGCCACCAAAATGAAATTTTCCCTTTATTCTCGCACTTTTCATCCCTTGCTGCTTTTGATGTGGTTATTCATCGGTATCGGTTTGCGGTTAACCAACTTAACGGCAAAGCCTCCTTGGACTGATGAGTTTTCTACCCTGGTGTTTAGCCTGGGGAATAGTTTTTTGGCAGTACCTTTAGATCAAGCGATCGCTCCTGATGTTTTGTTGCAGCCACTACGTTCTACAGCAAGTGCTAGCATCAATGACGTCTGGACACACTTAAGCACTGAAAGTAACCATCCGCCACTTTATTTTATCCTGGCTCACTGGTGGATGCGATTATTTCCCACACAAGATGGTTTAGTGTCGTTGTGGGGAGCGCGATCGCTTTCGGCTGTTTTCGGTGCATTATCTATCCCAGCTATCTATGCCTTAAGTTGGTTGACTTTTCGCTCCCGCTTAATTGCTCATATAGCAGCAGCGATAATGGCTGTATCACCCTACGGCATTTTTCTGGCACAAGAAGCGCGTCACTACACTTTAGCAATCTTGTGGGTAATTGCTTCTTTAGCCTGTTTGGTAATTACCACACGTCATATCCAAAACCGCACCCAACTACCGATTTTGACAGCACTTTGCTGGGTGGTAATTAATGCTTTAGGCATTGCGACTCATTACTTCTTCAGCCTCACCCTCTGCACTGAAGCCTTTGTTTTGATTAATCTTGCTTGGCAACAGTTGAGGAAGGGGATAGGGAGACAAGGGGACAAGGGGACAAGGGGACAAGGGAGACACGGGGGACACGGGGGACAAGGGAGACACGGAGACTCCTTGGAGACAAGGGGAGAAGGAGACAAGGAGAATAATCTTCTTTCCCCCCA
>NZ_JAOWRF010000232.1 GCF_025753815.1 Plectonema radiosum NIES-515
AGCTAGAAAAGTAGCGATAAAGCTGGGATTAAATCTTGGTGGAATCAGTAGAGGCGCTTTGATATCGCCGTTAAGATCGTTAATCTGGTCTTAAGAATCCCCGTGCGTTCACGCCGGGGAGTGTCAAAAACAACCTTTAACCGAACCGTATTGCCCCCACTTTCCACTTCCTAATAGTTTTTGTTGACAGCGATGAAGTTAAATGCTTTAAATGGGTAATGCAAAGCGTTGTCAAATTGGTCAAAGTCTAAGGGTAGGCGATCGCTCAGAAAATCTTTGAGCAAAAATATGGAGTAAGAATGCTTTTGAGTCAAAAATTCAAATACTTCAATCGGTTTCAAACCAAAGGAAGATAATCCTGGTTGAGTACACTCAAATAATAGCACAGGACGATAACGTTGCAATGTTGATTCTGCACCGCGAAGTACAGCTAACTCGCCACCTTCAACATCAAGTTTGATAAAATCAACGCGGTGGTCAGCAGGCAAAATTGTATCCAACATCTCACTTTTGACCGTGAGTTCTTGTAGAGTACTATTTTTCATTTCGCGGCGATGCAATCCGCTATAGGCTGATTGAGTAGTATTGAAATAAAAAGTTACTTCCCCCGGTGTATCAGTTAATGCTAACTCTTTTACCTCAACTTCGGGAAACTTTTGTTTCAACCAATCTGCTTTATAAGGTAATGGCTCAATCGCTATGTGATGTCCTAATGGTGCTAGGTTCAGTATGGTACTCAGGGTTGAACCAAGATGACATCCGATATCTATACAGTTGAAAGAATCACCAATTATCCGCTCCATTGCCTTGTCGGTTCTATCTGATTCTTGGTAAATGTCAATCAATTCCGGATACATTATCCGCTGTCTAAATCCGAGAAAATGGCGGATTTTTTTTGTTGGTTTTTCTAAAGGTGTCCGGATAAAAAGGTGCTTGATATATTCGCTAAAAAGTTGTGTTTTCATGGCGAATGAAGTTATAAAAAATACATTTTTATTATAGCGATTCAAGCACGTATCCGGTAAAATTTATAACTATGTCCGAAGGCAACAGAGCGTTCGCGGTATCTCATAGAGAAGCGAAGTAAAGCAATCACAAAGGTTTTGAGTGTTTTACATTTGGTTACATAGTTAGTTTTATTTGTGCCTACCTACTTAAAGCTTCATGACTAGGCTTGAGAAACTGTAAAAAATCACCAATCGCTTTCTAAGTATTCACTTCACCTAAGCGATCGCCAATATCGCGGTAGAATTATAGTGACTGTTGATCACAATCCTCAGCTTGTGTGACATCATCTTTAAGTTCAAAATAGAGATTCTCCAATTTTTCCAAACTCCTAGCCAAATCAGCCTTGAACTCTAACTTTTTTTTGCAACGCAATAGGGTTTTTATCTGCTTCAATCGCTAATTTGCGATCTTGGGAAGTGCGATCGCTTAATACCGTTGGTGTTAAGCCCGAAATCCTCCTAGAGAAGTAGCACTTGGTAGTCTATACATACGTAGCATTTTTCACACCAACTGTATTAGGCGATCGCTCAGAAAATCATCGAGAACCAGCAGAAATATATCTATTTATGATATACAATATCTAAAATATTTAATTAATTGGGAACCCAAATCCCAACAAATTGCGAATTATGAGAAAGAGCGCAAGTACTACGAGAAAAAAAGCTGTACTTTGAATATCTTGAACTATGCAAGAGAGTTTTTCTCGCCAAAGTCCATAAAGGTTAACTAGATATAAAGGCAAATCGCTGAATGCGATAACTATAATTGCTCCCAAAATGCCAAAGCGGAAAAATGCTAAAGGCAATCCGACACTAATCATTACAAACCGAGCCAAATTGCTTTGTGCCGCATACAACGGTTTTCCAATTGCTAATAAAGCAGGGCTGATAGTATAAAACAAGAGTGAAAACCAAATACCGCTGCACAAAATCGGCATCATCCAGACAGCATCAGCATACCTTTTGTCATAAAGTACGGCGATAATTAAATCGCCAACAGCCACGAGTGCAGCAAGTAAAACAGCAAACCCCATCAGCATCAGCCTACGTTTGGGGAGAATCTTAGCTCGCAGACTAGACCTAGCCAAGTCAGCTTGGTTAGAAATTGTGGGAAAAATGACTTTATAGCTAAGTTGTTTAATAATTTCTCGTGGTATACTCGCTAGGGTATAAGCTACGGTATAAATACCTAAAAATTGAAATGATAGTAGCTTACCCAAAATTAGACGGTCAGCTTGCTCTGCTAAGAACATTAGCGCTGAGGCAATAAACATCCATCTACCAAAAGATAGAATTTCTTGAACGGCATCGCGATCCCACCCAAAGCGATTGGAATACCCGCGTATTAACCAAGTGCTTCCTACCATTTTGTATATTGCTGATATCACTGCGGTAGTAGCGATAAAAAATAAATTTCGACTAAGCCAAGCCATGATAATCAAAGTAGACTGAGCAAATACATTTAACAATATTTCATATACAGTTAACTTACCCAGATCCATCCGGCGATGGAGAGTATGTATGCTAGTGGAGGTGAAGCCATCGAAGACTGAGTACAGTCCAATGATGGGAATTAACCACAGCAGGCGATCGTCGTTGTAGAACTTTGCAACGGGAAAGGTAATTAGCAAGCAAAAAATCCAGACCAACAAGCCACGAATTGCTTGCAATGTCCAAGCGGTATTTAGAAAAGCAGGCTCATCTCCTCGCTTACTGTTGATTATACTTTGAGCAATACCAAGGTCTGAGAAAAGTTCCAGACCAATTCTTAAGGTATGAACCACAGTTATCAGACCAAAATACTCTGGTATTAGCAAGCGAGTCAGAATTAGGTTGCTGGCAAACCGGATGACTTGAGCAGTTCCGTAATTTAAAATTGTCCAGATAGTACCACGAATAGCAAGCTTTTTCAGAGATATCATAAACGCTTTAAAGAATAGGTAAGCTATTTAACTGAGATTTGACTGAGATTCAACTTAGTTCCAACAAGCTCACCTGTAGTTAATGGTTATATTTTGGCTCTGTGAGAATTTTGTTAGCTATATCGGAATAGATTCGCTAATTTGCTTGCTTGTTATGCAACTTTATAAAGCGCTTTCAAGTATGCAGCACCGACTTTACCTATCTGCTCCAAATTCTCTGTTGGGAGACCTTTCTTGGCTCGAGGCAAAAGGTGATTAAATAAAGTCGAGCTAAGGAACTTGCCAATAAATAAAATCCCAACCGTCAAACTCAGATCCGCAACACCCAACAGATAATTCAAATACACGTCGCTTGATTTTATTTGTTTGGATCTCCTAAAAACTATATTTATGTTGTTCGATCATTTTCGCCAATTTATGAGGGTTGATCTGCCTCGGTGGTTTCAGCCCATCTGGTATGCGAATCGCCACAAGGTCGTGATAGAACTTCATCTGTTCAAAGGATTCGATCTGCTGGATTTGTTTTTTGAACACCAGCCGACGAAGCCCGTATAGCGACAACCCAGACGCTTGTACAAAATCCCAAAGTTCTTTTTGGTTGTGGGCTGCCTCAAAGATTAAAAAGCGTAGGTTTGGTTGTTTGAGCAGCCAAGGCATTAGGTAAGGTTCAGCACCTTCGACATCTATTTTGACACCGAAGGGATTGTCGCCAATCAGTGGGGGAATATATGTAGCAATGTTGCGAACGGTAACTATTTGAGAATCCCAGTTGTTTCGGTCGGTTGACTCAATTAAGGTAGCCATACCGGAGTGGTCTGTAGGACGTGCTATTTTCATTTCACTGTCGCAATCCATCAGCGCGACACGGTGTAACTGAACGTTGGTGAGTCCTGCTTGTGCGATCGCCGCTGACACACGCTGGCAGAGTTGCTCTTGGGGTTCAAATAGGTGAACTTGTCCTGTTGAACCTACTCTATGCGCTGCCAACAGCCCTATCGACGAGTAATTTGCCCCAATATCTAGAAAGCGATCGCCTGGACAAAGCAGTGCCTGAGCCGTCGTCTGCACTTTGGGATCGTTTGTGCCGAACAGATACAGGACGCGACCATCATAGTCGTGAGGGTCAACCTCAATACATACGCCATTACGCATCCTAGCAGAGATCAAACCATTACACTGTGCAAATTGACTATGTGTCAGTGAGTTGAACGAAAGTTTTGTCAGTCCACCAGCTAGAGGCAGATAATGCAATAGCCTGCTATAAATCTGCATAATAATTGGCGGTTTAGAGTATTTACTTACCATCTCAAACTCCTTGTAACTTGAGTGTTGGCTGAGTTGACGCTTTTCGATTCAATTAGCTTCTCCAAAAGTCAGAACTTCTTGAATTACTCTAGAATTCTCTTGGCTATATCGAAAGAGATTCGCTAATTTACTTGCTTCTTGTGCAACATTATGCATAGCTTGAACGGATACAATCCCAGCTTTACCCATTCGTTCCAAATTCTCTGTTGGGAGTTGCAGCACCTCACGCATCACTTCTGTCAAAGCTTCCATCGAACCGGATGGTACAAGCCATCCGTTTATACCAGGCTTGACCAGTTCAGGAATGCCAGCAATATAGGTACTAATCACTGGACGTTCCAGTGCCAATGCTTCCATGATGACTACAGGTAGCCCTTCTGCAAAACTAGGCAGAATCAAAGCACGAGAATTCATAATATATTTTTGAACCTCAGCACTACTAGCCCAACCAGTAATTTTTACCTGTTCTGAAAGACCGTACTCTTTGATTAAACTTTCAATTTTCTTTCTCAAAGGACCGTCACCTACTAAAGTCAAATTACACTGCAAACCAACACCTACTAGTTGACTGACTGCTTCAACCAGCAGCATTTGCCCTTTTTCTTCACAAAGGCGACCAACGCACACCAAGTTTGGCTCGGATGATATCGGTGTTGTGTATGAATTGAAAAAATCATTGTCTACACCACAACGAATCACATGGATCTTTTTCCACTGTTGGTGGTCGCACCATCGATAAAGCTGGCTTCTAGTAAAGGAGCTAACAGTTACAACAAACGCGGCTCGATTTATCTTCTCAGTCAGTGCTAAACTTTCAGGTTCATCAAACTCGTATGGACCATGAACCGTAAAGCTGTAGGGTGGTCCACCCATCCCATGACACAACATCGCGACAGTGGTTGGATTCGTTCCGAAGTGAGCGTGAAGGTGAGTTACCCCTGAGTTACGAAACCAATTTAGCAGCACGCAAGCTTCCGCTAAGTAGATAATATGGTAAAAAACTCCCCGCTCTGAAGCCCAACCAACTTTGACAGCCAACCATAGACCTAAGAGCCAAGGAATTGGTCTTTTGATCGCAACACTCAATAAGTTAAACAGCAAACCTAAAATGCCTACACCTAAAACTACCTGAGTCTTCTCAAATTCTAATTTGTCTTCTGGATCAACTAATAGTTCAGATTCACACTCTCGGATCGAGAAGCGTGCTACCAAAAGACCACAAGCTTCAAGTGCAGCAATTTCACGCCGGATAAAGCTGTGGCTGACTTTTGGGTATTTATTGACTAGATACGCAATTTTCATCTTGACCTCGGATGCACTGCAAGAGTCTCACACTCAGTAAGATCCCTCCAGAAGATAGATAAATTGTCGCCAGCCGTAAAAAGTTATCAGCCGATATTAAAAGCTGTTCTGGCATTAGTAAAATTTGCTTTGTGAAGGTTCACTAAGTTCACTGATGCCCTGCGAAAATGATTTTACCATTACGAGGCGCATCTAGTATACTAATTATTTTTTTTGAAACAAAACTTCAATACCGTCAACCACCAAATCATCAAAACAGTCGGTCTTGCTCTTAAAACAAGAAGGATACCTAACAATCATATCCAAGTGAAATGGATTGACATTTTCCTTGTACTTAAGTATCGATAGCTGACTAGAAAACTTTTTCCAGAGTTCTCGATAAGCTTGACATGACCAGCCATTGCAATACCAAAGATGTTGTGCTTCAACCACACTTCTAATCATGTCTGGTGGAAATAACATTTGACAGTAAGGAATAGCAAGCTCTAGCCAGGAATGGAGTCCCCAGGGTGACATATACAAAGGATTAAAATATAAGTAGATGTGTCCTCCTTTTTTGACAACACGCATAGCTTCCTTCAAAGCTTCCTCAGGGTTGTCCATATGCTCAAAGGCATTGAAAGAAAAAACGCAGTCAAAACTCTCATCTTCAAAAGTCAGATTGCTAGCATCCATCTGAGAAAAATTGACACCTGCATTTTTGGCAACTTCGCTGAAATTATCTGAATCAATGTCAATTCCAATAGTATTGTGTCCTTTCAATTTGAGCGCATAACTTACCATGCCATGCTGACACCCTAGTTCTAGGATGTTCAACGTATTGTTATTTTGACCGAGGGAGCTTAAAACTTTATTGGCACTAGTATGATCTGGAGTTGTAAAAAGTGCTTCGCTATCTTGTTCATACTTTTCCCATGTGATTTTAACTGGATATTGCTCTTTCAAGCGCTCCAGTTCTTTAAAGTCAAGCCATTCCGGTGTAGTTGCTGCCTTTTTAAATGCAGATACTGCTTTGCCGCGAAGAAGTTTTAGGAGTAAAGTTTTGGTGCGAAATTTAAATTCTTTCAGCATGGTAACGATGTTTAATACTAGTTATTTGTTCAAGTAAATGCACCTAAAATTATTTAGGATGTCCCATATCTATCTCTAATCGTTTTTTCAAAGAGCGGAGTGTAAACATGTATGAAAATTTGAGTCTTGAATCAATCAAACTGAGGACAATGGGTGTATAAATACCAATGGCGGTTCCTACTAAAAAATGCATGAAAGGTTCTGTAAAACCGAAGATTTTTTGCAGCGCGATGCGAAAAAAAGATGCAGTAATAATATGAGCAAAAAAAAATTCTAAGGAAAATATTCCCCTAAACCTGAGATAAAAAAGAATAAAGGCATGTGAAAGCCATAAATCCAGCGATCGACAAACAACAGCAGTTTAGACTCCTCCAAGATGGAACTGTTCACCAGACCCCGGAGGATGTGTCCAACCACAACCAAAAATATCCCGATTCCTTTGGCATAATCGACCCAGTGGAGTCGCTCCCGCATTAACGGATAATCGAGCTTTTTTGGTGTAGACACTGAATTGGCAGATGTTTCTTTCATGTATCTATTAATGAAATGCTCTAAAATATTACCTGAATTGGAAGAGCAAACCCTAATGAATTCCGAACGATCAAAAGTAGAGCGAGTACTCAAGCATACCTTTTCTCATAAAGTACGGCGATAACTAAATTGCCAACAGTCACTCTTCACAGTTCTTAAAATCGCAAAACCCGTCAATATTAGCCGACGTTCAAAAGGAAAATCCTGGATCGCAGACTTGAGCATGGCAAATCAAGGGTGAATGTTTAAGCAGGTGTCTAAACTTATGTTTGATAAACTCCCGATGTAAGGATAATATTTTTTCAACATCAAATCATTTTTTTTGAGGTTAATCTTTAGATGCGCTGGGACTTTTTAAAGTTACTGGATTTTATTTCCAAGTCCTGATTAGCAGAACAACTTTAACTTATAACAGCTTTAGCATAGTTATAAGTCATTAGAGCACTGCACTTTAAGAAAGATCCAAAAGAAAAGTTTTTTATGTATTCCCAAGACTCAGGTATTTGAAAAACTCGATTGAAACTAGTTTTTCCTGCAAGCATTCCAAATGCATTGGCATAAAGTCTATCCGCAAATAGTTTAGTTTCGGGAAACTTTTTTTTGAGATAGTATGAAGTTTTGATATTTGTTTCTGCATTTTTAAATGCAGTATCAGATCGGAATTCAAATAAATTAGCTCCATGAATGCGATGAACGGCTAGTTTATCTGGCAACAACAGTCCAGGAGATAGATAAATTGTCGCGAGCCGTAAAAAGTTATCAGCCGATATTAAAAGCTGTTCTGGCATTGGTAAAATTTGCTTTAGTATATTACGTCTGAAACATAAACCACTAGTAGCTGGAAACCGAGGAAGGAGATGACCCTTCAAAATGTTTTCGCGCAAGTCAGCAAATATACATTCAGATACACCTTGATTTATGGGAAATTCCAAATGATGCCTGTTAGTATCCACGTCATCTAGTTCGTGAAAAATCCAACCAGTATCGGGATTGTGTATAAAAAGTTCGGCAATTCGACTTACTTTATTTCCAGCGTAATAATCATCAGCATCAAGGAAACAAATAATTTCTCCCTGACTTGCTTGAAAACTGGCATTAAAAGCTGAAGCCTGTCCACCATTTTTCTTAAATACAGAGACGATTCGTCCTCCATAATTGTTAATAACTTCCCGTGAGTTATCTTTAGAGCCATCGTCAACCACAACAATTTCTACAGGAGAGTATGTCTGACTTAAGGCACTATCAATAGCTTCAGGTAAAAAGTTTTCGTAATTATAATTATTGATCAGAATACTCACTAAAGGTTTATCATTCATAGCTTTGCAATCTCAAGCTAAAAGAACTAGAACTGGTGTATTAGATTTTATGAAACAAAACTAGCTTTTACCCACACAAAATTATCTTATTTTCAACAACAAATCAATGCCAATCTTATGGTAGTTTGCATTTGAATACAATATATGTAGGCTTTTTAATCGCTTAAGCAATTACTAAAAACTTGTGTTGTATCCAATTATCTATCTAATCGTAGCAAAAATGCGTAAAAAATCACAATTTTGTCTGTTCCTCATCTGAATTTACTTTGTTCAAAACTGTTGCGATTTTTTTGCTTGATAGTGAGAGCAACTGTTATATACAGAACCCAATAAATATTAGCTCCCCGCAGCAAGTAACTCTCTGAAAAGTTATTTATTGCCAGGAATAGCAGAACAGCTAATGGCCAAAGATCCTCTGATTTTTTCGCTGCGTAAGCCCGTTGAAGTGCGCGAAGATAGGTTATAGCAAAACTAACTATAAAAAGTGATAAAACTATCAAGCCAGCATCAAGCCCTAAATCAATGTAGCCATTATGAGCGTGGGGTGGGAGGTAATTTTCCGTCACGAAACTACCCGCTTGGCGTGAATATTTACTTTCAGGTGCCCAAATTGCACCACGTCCATAACCTAGCCAGGGTCTATCCGTAATTCTAGCTATTAGAAAACCCCACAAGGGTAACCGTCCAGTCAGAGTGGGATCTTTTCCCAAGCCACTTAAAATAGCTACCCATTGAGTTAAAACTACTGTACCAACACATGCAAGAATAAGAATTCCTATATCTAAATAAATTAGGCTAATTTTTCCCCGCCATCGGTAGTTACGATAGAAAAGTAAAATTAATATAATAATAAAAGAAAGAACAAGAGCAGTTTTTGAATTAGAACGCAGTATTAGAAACACTGACAGAGCAAAACCCGCCCACTTGTATAAGCGGTGATTTGGTTTGTTTACGGGCAGCAATAAAAATGTTAAATAGCTTAAAGACATCATGCTGCCCAAGGTATTTTTATAATCGTAGAGACCTTTCCATGATCCTATATGAACAGTAACATCCTGACCAACACTAGGTGATATTAAAGCGAAATACGTACTAAAAAAAGCTCCTATTCCCAATGTAGTTGCAACTAGTTTTATCTGGTCTTTCAAGCAAAATCTTGTGGCAAAATATAAACCAAATATTGTCATTTGCCAAACTTCTTGCATATTCTTGAGGGTATAGTCTGGAAACTCAGACCAGAAATAAGATGACAAGATTATTGGTGTCAATATCCAGATAAATATGTCATTTTTGGCTGTTGCTAAAGCTTTTTTCCAATTTAGGCAAATTAGCAAGATTGAAATTGACCAAACAGAATATCTGATAAGTGAAATAATGATCCTTGGAATTATGCTTGGTGTCTCTAGGCCTGGTGTATCTACGCTTGATCCTACACCAAAAGCTCCTGAAAAAAAACTTAAACCTAAAACTATGAAGGCTTTTTCGGCAAATTCTAAAAATATTAACATAATCACAAAAAGGAGAAATATCTCAACAAGTCATATCAAATACTGAGGGGGTGACAAAACCCTTTGAACCAAAGACGTAGCAAGGGTTTTGAACGCTTGTGCCATAAAAAGATAAACATCATTTTTCGGGTTTATTGATTCCACTCTCAATAATCACAGCCTAAAAGCCTGATTTTTTTGTTGGAATAGGTTCCCAATTTGTTTTGAGCATTTCAAGGCTAACCCTTTGATAATCCTAATTTGATAAGGCTTTGAGACGAAGTTGTCACCCCCTCAGTATCAAATATTGCTTAATTAAGTCACTTCGATGTTGAAAGACCGTCTGTTGATCAAGCTGCTGACCAGATAGTGCAGCCTTTTAAATCAACTTACTCAATCTTGCTCGATCCCAATTGAGTTCATCCTGAAACGGCACAGGCATTACTAGCAAAATTTTATTTTTCATAGTACGAGTTCCCTGCATCCTTCGATCATTTTTCCGATAGGCTTGAAGCACCTAAATCCTTACATTTGGAGGTGTACATCTTTACCAAAGTCTGATATTGCTCAACAGAGATACCAGCTTTAGCCGATATCATCACAGCTTTATCTTCTGGCTGAATTTCTGCAAAAAATTTTTGCAACTCTTCATCTGACATTGCTTCACTAGACCAGTAGTCATGACAAATCCTTTTAGAATCATAATAATGCCCGGATGATTCTTGAAGAATCTGGTCAACAAATACTCCGTATAGTGTGTATTCAGAAAAATGCGATGAACTACATAGCGTTTCAATCCATCCCCTTCCGGAAACATTCTCAAGATGCTGATACAACTTCAAAAGATTGTCACGCCTCCAAGTAATAACCTGCCCAACATAGCCTGGAGCAGGTAAAATTACAGGAGGTAGACCAACTAAACGACTAGCAGTTATAAGCCACTTGTAATACCCTGGGTTTTCTCCAATAAATTGTGTAGTGCATTGGTTTGGTACGCGGAAAAGTCGGACTTGATCTTCGCGGACAAAACTTTCAACGTTGAGAGGTGATACAAATGTCAAGTCCGAATCAGCGAACACAAAAGCATCTTTATCAATGTATTGAGCGACTCCAAGTTTCACAATTTGCTGAAGTATCCAGCCGCGGATGAAAAGAGTTTTTAGACTCAGCCACCCATTTTTGATCAAGGGCAGACGTTTAATCCACCAAGGTAGTACTGATTCAACAGTAATAATTTCTGTATTTGGTTTTTGTAGCTGACGAAAAAGCGGCAAATCGCTTTCAGGTACTATGATGTAATGGGTAACAGAAGGTGATATAAACTTTTCTACACTCCAAGATAATAGCTGACATCGTTCAAAGTCTGGGGCATAGCTAGGAGTAATAATGCCAAAATCGAATTTATTCATTTTTTAACAAGCTTGTTATCGGATATTTTATGCATTAGGATTTGGGTAATTTTTGTTGGTGTGCGGCAGCTTTATCTGTATTAGCGATCGCAATCAATCCATCTGTTCAAAAACTGCACGCAACGCCACATAAATTAATGTATCCAGGTGTCGGGTACAAAGTGTATGCGAACTAACACAATAGCCAACCTGGAATTTTTGATACATCAACTTACATTTTCTTTTTCATCACAACAATAAAATCTGTAAGTTCCGCATCAATCTTGCCAAAAGACACTGCCTTGATTACTAGTGCCATCATTTTCCATCCTGTATCGAGCAGCCAATGACGCGCTCTCAGTTTTGTCTGTCTCGGATTTTCATATGCATGTAATCGTTCAATTGACAAATTATTTTTCAATGCAAATTGCTTTACCGATTCGGGAGAAATTGAAAACCTCAAGAATGTTTTAAAAGGTAAACGGTCATCAACCCCAGCTAGCTTTTCACCAAAAATATATCTGTAGAACCAAACATGAAATGTATGTGGTGTATACTTTGTAATCAGTCCTTTTAAAGACATTACATTGGGAATTGCCAAAACCATAATCCCATCCTTTTTCAGGGCTTTTCGACAATTATCCAATACTTTTTCCGGCTGGGAGAGGTGTTCCAAAATCCACCAACAAACAATTAAATCAAACTCTGATTCGGGGAAATCATAAGTTTCTGCATCTGCCAAAATCTTTTCGTTTAAAATCTCATTTCTATCGAGTTGTTTTTGTGATATGTCAATTCCTACTATGTAGGAATTTTGTGGAATTTCGATATGAGAGCAAGAACCACAGCCTATTTCCAGCACTTTGAAAGGTTGGCGATGTTGGATTAATACATCAACTACTGACTGCAATTTAGGGTCTTCTACGAGCAACATATATTCTCTCCTTGACTGATGCAAACTTTGTGAATTGTGAGTTTGGGATTTGTGATACAAGACTTTCAGGATTGAAGCGCGGATTCTTGTTGAAGAATGCGGCGTTTTTGATTAGCTCCTGTGATTTTTAAAGCAATAGCTTCAATTTGGCGATAAAGGGATTGTGGTAGAAGCCAGAGTGAATACGCAGCACCTAAGGTTATAAGTGTACGAGGCTCCAGCAGGATGCGCCAATAGCTAGATATGGCTTGGTTAACGAGGTTCACAGATGTTGAACCCGATTGCAAAGTTACTGCCCTTCTGGCTAAATGTCGCAGCTGGTAAGCTATAGATATGTTTTCCCACTCTCGCATCAACTCTGGAGCGTAGGAACGGGTTTTTTCTAGCATCCTTTTCCATGAATTTAACTTTTTAACTAGTTGAGCAGAATATCCGTATGGATTTACTCGATAGAGCGTCAGGGGTTCAGGAACACCCTCGATTTTCCATTCTGTTTTAATGGCAATACGCAGTGTAATTTCAACATCTTCTGACGGGTGCAATTCTCTATCTTCATCGAAATAAAAGTCCTCTGCAACACCATAAAGATTGTCTTGGAATTTAATATCTTCAAAAACCTCTCGCCGAATCACTGGCACCGACCCGTTGCCAATTGGATGCCGACAAAATAAATCCCTCAGAGTAATTCCTTTCAGTTTAGTAATCTGGTATATACCTAAAGGGTTTCCTCCCTCATCAATAAAAGCAGAGCGACAAAAGCTAACTCCTATTGCTGGTGAGTTATCTAAATGCTCAACATGCTTTACTAGTTTTTCTTTTAACCACAAGTCATCTGCATCTAAAAAAGCCAAATATTCTCCTTGAGCATGGCGAATACCAGTGTTTCGAGCGGCAGCAACTCCCCGATTATCCTGACGAATAATTCTAATTCTGGGGTCTGTAAATTCCTGACAAATTTCTATACTTCTATCAGGAGAGCCGTCATCAATGAGCAGAAGTTCAAAATTTGTATAAGTCTGTTCCAGAACTGATTGCACCGTAGCCGCTATATATTTATCTACTTTGTAAACTGGAATAATCACAGATACTTTTTTCATGGTAAAAACCTCATCTGACGTGAAATCTAGGTAAAACAAAAGCACGCATACTGCTGCAAGTTACCCTGATCGGTAGGGGCAAGTTTTTCGTAGATACTTGGTACTAAAAAATTCCTCGATTCAACCCGCTTATACTAACTTATAAACAAAGCCCGTTATTAATAGGTGGAACGCCTTTTGATTGACTGATAAATCAGTTACTTGATGAAGCTGTTGCTACCATTCAGCAGCACTCTTAGAGTTTACCGAGTTCATCTCACGAGAGCCAGAGCGAGCAAACTTGGAAGAATTGATGATTTTTGCAGGTATGCCAACTGCCGTTGCTCCTGCGGGAACATCGTAGAGAACTACGGCATTAGCACCAATATTTGCGTCATCTCCAATCGTGACGTTGCCAAAAATTTTCGCTCCAGCACCAACATTGACACGTTTACCTAACTTTGGGGCATCAGAGAGACGATCTAAATAACGGTTCCCTAAAGTAACGCCTTGGCGAATAATACTGTCATCAGCGATCGCACAATTTGCATGAATGACAATCGCTCCCTGGTGTTCAATAATTACGCGCCGACCTAGTTGAACAGTATAAGGTAGTTCAATTCCATAAGTGTTGCGAATTTTCCGAAACAACATCCGATATAAAATGCTGAAGGGTGCACGAAGTAGTTTCGGTTGAATTTTCATCCTCCAGACTCCAAAACGCTGAACTGCTACAGCTCGAAATCCTGGCTTAGTCCAATCTCGTCCGTTAGCAATCCAGTCTTCTTTAACAAGCTGCCAAAGACTTAAACTAAAAAGTTCTGTGTCGCTTGTGTTTGATATCAACTCCGGTGATGCACTCATCTTATGGTTCCTATTTCAGTTTTTTCTTAGGTATTCAACTTAAGGGTATAAAGTTTAGGAAAGCGAGTTCTTCTTTTTTGACATTAACTAACTGTTATCTGCCTCTAATATCGAGTGAGTGGATATTTAGGGTAATGACGCAGTATTTACTTTATCCGCATTTTGTTCAGACCGGGAGTTGTTGTAGTAAAAATAGTTATCAGGCTCGTGCTTCACATTGACCGCGTTGGCTATGATTCCCAAAATATTAGCTTCAGAACGTGCTAGTAAAGACTTAGCAGCGGTAGCAGTACTTGAATCTACAACACCAGGTCTCGCGACAATTAAGACTCCATCTACCATGTTGCCTAAAACTGCTGCCTCAGCGCTGCCTACTAAAGATGAAGTGTCAAAAATCACATAATCATAAGTTTGAGACAACATATCAATGAAATTTGTCATGCGTTCTGAGTCAATCAGTGCTAAAGGATTAGGTGGCATGACCCCAGCAGTGAGGACAGATAAGTTACTAGTGATATTTTTGACAGACTGGGAAAATTCATTCTCACCAACCATGACGTTACTTAAACCGACTGAGTTTATGAGACCCCAAAGATGATGTTGAGATGGCTGACGCATATCTGCATCAACGAGCAAAACTCGTCGTCCAGCCAGAGCCATTACGGCAGCTAAATTAGCCGCAACTTCTGATTTACCCTCCCCAGACATAGAACTTGTCACCACAATTGCACAAACTTTTTTATCTAAGCTCATAAACTTGAGATTTGCCTGAAGCATTTGGTATGCTTCATGAATCACAGTCCGCGGAGTAGTTGCAACAATAACTCGCGGTGAGACTTTTTGTAAGCTGGTATCCAAAGGGGCAGATGTATTATTGTTAGTTTCAAATTTGGGAATTAGCCCTAGCAAGGTATAGCCAAAAAGTGCCTCTGCTTCTTTAGCGGTCTTCAATCTTCTATCGATTAAGTCAACAAAAAAGGCAGCTGCCACACCAAGTAGTACACCAGCAAATCCACCACCTAATGATATTCCCAGCTTCTTTTTGGTTGCTCCTGGACTGATCCCAACCACAGCAGATTGGATGACACGGGCATTTCCAACAGTTTGATTTTCTGCTATTTTGATTTCCTGTTGTCGAGTCACAAGGTTTTCGTAGCTTTTTTGTGTGATTGATAATCTTCGCTCTAGTTCTCCTTGCTCTTTCTCTAAATTTGGCACAACATCGGATCTGCGCTTATAAAACGCTATGACCCCAGACAAAGCTTCTACTTTTTTTTCTAAACCTAAGCGTTGTGACTGTAATCTGACAAACTCTGATGTCAGGTTTTGCTTGATCTGCCCCATTTGCAATTGACTAGGAGAAATCGTTGTTCTATATCCTAGTGATTGGGATATTCGCTGCTGCAATAAAGAATTTAATGTTGCTTCTTGATTCTTGAGAGTAACGATGGATGGATGTGATTCTGTGTAGCGTGCTTGTTGAGCTGCTAGCTGAGTTTGCACTTTTTGCTGTTCACCTAAGAGTTCCTGCACACCAGGTACTTGGCTTAAAGAAGTAATATTTACAGCTTGATCTACAGGTAGATTCATTTGACGACGTATTTCTACTTCCTGGGCACTTATATCAGCGAGTTGAGACTGAGCTTGAGCTAAGTCTTTCTCTACCTCACCCATCGTTCTAAGTGAGTTAGTCGTCTCTTCTTTAAGCTCGATAATCTGATTTTTTAGTTTAAACTGACGCAGATATTCTGCTGCTTGGTTTAATTCTGTTTTAGCTCGTGGCAATTGTTTTTCAATAAATCCACCTGCGGATATAGCCTCAGAGCGATTAGTCTTTTGATTATTAGCAATGAAGGATTTCATTGCCTGATTGACTACTGCTGTAGCGAACTGAGGATCTTCAGATACGTAAGAAACTTTAAGTACATCAGTGCCTAAAATTGAGTCAGCCTTGATTGCCAGTAACTCTGGATTGAGAAGAGCATCCTTTTTATCTTTGAGCTTGAGAGTATTTATCACCTCTTGTTTGATCGGCAAAGACTGCACAATTAGACTTTGCGTGTCTAGAGGATTAGCTTGAGCCTTTACGGTTTCAAGATCCCCTATTTTTTCTCCGACTCCGGTCAGAGATGAGGTTCGATTTGATTGGAAAAGGAGCTGTCCACTTGCCTCGTAGGCAGGTCGTTGTATAAATAAACTAATTCCAGCTAAGGAGGTACATGCTGCGAATACTCCTGAAATTACCAGCCAGCGACGTTTGAGAACTAGCAAATATTTTTGAACATCTATCTCTTCAGGATAGTTTTTTGTCTCCATACAGATTTTTTAATTGTAGATGAACGCTAAGTTGGAGCTATTAAAGAAATCAAAATGTGAATACTTTGAGTTAAGACTTGGCTTAACTACTCTTGAAACTAAAAGTTTTTACATTTTTTTGCTCTTTATCAAAGATGCGATGTTAATACCTTTATCTTTTTTAACTCCTGACCAAGGATTTTCGTAAAGCTGAAATCTTTGCTTTACAATTAACCACAAAAATGGAATAGCATCTAACAGATACCTCTTCCAGAGTCGCTGAGGTTCTCTTAACAGCCGATAAAGCCACTCTAGACCAACTTGACTCATCCAATCAGGCGATCGCTTAATATTACCTGCCTCAAAACTGATAGTTGCACCAATCGCCAAAAATACTTTGATTTTTTTCAATTGCTTTTTATATTTAGCAATCCACATTTCTTGCTTAGGTGCGCCTACACCAATTGCTAAAACTGTAGCATCTGAAGAATTAATCAGTTGAACAATCTCTTGACACTCCTCTTCATTTTTCTCAAATCCAAAGGACGGCGAGTGTGCCGCAACTACAATATTTCTACCTACCTTTGAATTAATCTTTTCTTGAGCTATCTTAACTACATCTGCCTCAGCACCCAGCAAAAATATTTTGATTTTGTCATCATGCTGGTAATAAGTGTAAAATGCTGGAAATAAATCCGAACCAGAAATTTTTTCGTGTATCGGTGTCTTCAAAAAACTCGATACATACATCAACACTTTACTATCACAAACTCTATAATCTGCATCTTGATAAACAAGATAAAAATCTTGATTTTTCTGCAATTTCATCACGTGATCCACGTTGGGGGTAAACACAACACCGCCGATTCGCAGATTTTCTAGCAATTCGACCATTGTTATGTTGTTGATGGTCACATTTAGTAAGTTAACTTGTCTCATCATCACCATTAAAACAACTAAGCCTGCGGGACAAAACTGTTTTTAGTGACCAACTAACCAAGCTCTTTTAACTAGGGAAATCGAACAGAACATAATGAATGCACCCATCCATGATTACAAAATACAGCTTTCCAACATTGCAATTTCAACAATAACTTAAACAAACATTTCAACTAAAGTAATTTTTAATTGCTTAGTTACTTTGTTATTTGCTGTATCTATGTACATTTTCTATTGCCACAAATAAATATACCTTTTTCTGTGTATATTTCAAATAGATAATATAAAGTTAATATGTAGAGACTAAAATCTTTTTTAAAGAAACTGTAAAGTTTTGGTAAAAAGCCCGGATTGAAAGAAAAAAACTGGAACTAAAACTAGGTTTATTAACTCAAGGAAATGTCATGCTAGGTCTGGGTTTCGGCATTTAAGAAGTAGAGCTATTTAAGGAAAAATGCGATCCTAGTATTTACGGCTACGTAAATACCCCATAAACTTAATCAAAGCAAAAATGTAGTCGAATAAAGTCGGATATTATAACAAAAAAATCTGACTTCGGGCAGAATTTATTCAGGAGTGGGGAGTGGGGAGTGGGAATAGGCTTTTAACGATCGCTTTTAAACCACTCAACAATAGCTTTCGCGATCGATGAAGCTTCTTTCTTTTGTTCAGAGGGATTTGTCACCAATTCAAATTCATCAGGATTACTCATAAAACCCAACTCCAACAACACCGACGGCGTACTTGTTGGACGCGTCAACGCCAAGTTATCCCAGAATACACCATAGGAAGGGCGTTTTAACTTCTTGACTATGTAATTATGTAAAAATATAGCTAAACTGTGGGCTTGGGGATGATACCAAAAAGCAGCAAAACCTTTGATTTTTTCAGCATCACCATCATCAGGTAAAGAATTATGATGAATGGAAATAGAAATTGCTGGTTCTTCTCGATCAATAATTGTTTGGCGATCGCCTAAAGAAACTTCCTTATCATCGGACCGTGTCATCACCACCGTTGCCCCTCGTTTTACCAACTCATCTTTGAGCAACTTCGACACAACCAAATTTAAGTCTTTTTCTAAATACCCAGTTGGACCACTTGCACCAGATTCTTTCCCACCGTGTCCCGGATCGAGTAAAATCTTGATGCCAGATAGTGGCTTGTCATTTTTGCGGATTTCTGGGGGTTGACGCAAAGACAAAACTAAACTTGTTCCGTCGTATCTCAGCTTGTATCCCCACTGTTGATTTCTTTTGAGGTTAAAAGTATATTGCACGCTTCCTTGGGGCAACTGCTGCCAATCTAGGCGAGAAATTAAGGCGTTATCAACACTCCTGATAATGTCTGTTTGTGCTGTGGTATTGTAAAGCGTGAGGGTGAGAAAGCGATCGCCTTGCTGTACGCTAACGGGTACAGCAACTTGCAACGGAAAAACTATTTCCGTCGCATTCGCAAGTTGACGATATCCCACACTGCGAATAATTGTTTTTGGTGGAACTGCACCTGATAAAATGCGAGTTTCCTTACGATTAATCCAAGCACCATAATCCAAGCGTAACCATTCACCTTCAAAACCTGTGACTGTGGCGCGTGTTTGTTTGGGTAAAGGTGTTAATCTAGAATAATCTGTACTCGGACCAGTACGAGCAACTCCAGCATCTACCGTCACCTCAGCAACTTGTAATTGCGTGGGTGAGAGAATTTTAATTTTTCCTTCACCGAGTTGAGTTATGGTTTTACCATTCAGCGTTAGTTGAAATTCAGGTTGTCCCACATCGGCAGCAGCATTTATAGTAGTGCAAGCCTCGTACTTGCCAACGTTAGATTGGGTCTTTGGTTGATTATTTCCCGTTAGTGCGGCTAAATTGCTTGGGAGTTGTGGTTGTTGTGGTTGAGGTAAAAGAGGAATAGTTTGATTTGCCACTTTGACAGATACTGTGGCATCTTGGGGTGCGATCGCGCTAAAACAAATGAGTTCCCCCGCTAGTTTAGCAATATCCGCTGCTGGAGTGAGAGAATTTTTGGCAAAAGCTAACCCTTTTGGTATCTCAGGTAAGGAAGATATCCTTGTCACCTTAATTTGACGCTCTTGATTTTGATAGCGCACAGTAAAGAGATTCTCTCCTAACTGTAAGGGGAAATTTGGGGCAAAATGCCCACCTTTGCTGCGAGTTATGGGTTTACCATTGATGAGAACTTCTCCATTTGGAGGTGCTGTACCCAGAAAGAAAATTTTTTCTTCGCTGGTTTGGTAGTTTGCTGTGGGAAAAACTATATTGAGAGATTGCTCTTGAGCCAATGTTGGGGAGGATATGACTATAGAGCCTAATAATACCAATCCGAAAACACTTTTCACAACCAAATTAAAGAAAATCGAATAATACAATTACTGTGGCACAATGACGGCATGTATTTTTAGAAGTTGCTAGAAATTATAAATACTATGACTAAGTTTGTCTTTGTTACTGGGGGTGTAGTTTCCAGTATTGGTAAGGGAATTGTCGCAGCTAGTCTGGGACGATTACTTAAATCGCGCAATTATTCGGTGTCAATTCTCAAACTAGATCCTTATATTAACGTCGATCCGGGGACAATGAGTCCTTTTCAGCATGGTGAGGTGTTTGTTACTCAAGATGGTGCTGAGACGGATTTAGATTTAGGACACTACGAACGGTTTACTGATACATTAATGTCGCGTCTTAATAGTGTTACCACTGGTTCGATTTACCAAGCCGTAATTAACAAAGAGCGGCGCGGCGATTATAATGGCGGCACGGTGCAGGTAATTCCTCATATTACCAACGAAATTAAAGAGCGGATTATGAGGGTGGCTCGTGATACTACTCCTGATATGGTAATTACGGAAATTGGCGGGACGGTAGGGGATATTGAATCATTGCCGTTTTTAGAAGCAATTCGCCAGTTTCGCAAAGAAGTAGGGCGACAAAATGTATTGTACATGCATGTGACGTTGATACCGTGGATTGCTTCAGCGGGGGAGATGAAAACCAAGCCAACACAGCATTCGGTGAAAGAATTGCGTTCTATTGGCATTCAACCAGATATTTTAGTCTGTCGGTGCGATCGCCCTTTACCAAAGGGGTTAAAACAGAAGTTGTCAGAATTTTGTGATGTACCTGCCGAATGCGTCATCACCGCTCAAGATGCCAAAAGCATTTATGAAGTACCGCTCATTGTAGAACAAGAAGGGCTGGCAGAGCAAGTACTTGATTTGCTGCAAATGGAACAACGCACTCCCGACTTGCTGGAGTGGCAAACTTTGGTCGAAAGATTGTACAGTCCTAAATATCAAGTTGAAATTGCGATTGTTGGGAAGTATGTTCGGTTAAGCGATGCTTATTTGTCGGTTGTGGAAGCATTAAGACATGGAGCGATCGCCACAAATGGAGAATTAGTTTTACGCTGGGTAAATTCCGAGATGCTAGAAGTTGAAGATGCCGAAAAGCATCTTGAAGGTGTCGATGGAATAATTGTACCCGGAGGTTTCGGTACTAGAGGCATAGACGGTAAGATTGCCGCAATTAATTATGCACGGGAAAGGCACATTCCCTTTTTAGGTTTGTGTCTGGGAATGCAATGTTGTGTAATTGAGTGGGCGAGAAACGTAGCTGGATTTACAGATGCAAATAGTGCCGAATTTAACCCAATCACTACCAACCCAGTAATTAACCTTTTGCCCGAACAGCAGGATGTAGTTGATTTAGGCGGTACAATGCGATTAGGTTTGTATACTTGCCGCGTTCTACCGAATACAATGGCTTTTCAGCTATATCAACAAGATGTAGTTTACGAACGTCATCGCCATCGTTACGAATTTAACAACGCTTATCGTCAGTTATTTTTAGAATCAGGCTATGCGATCAGTGGCACATCTCTTGATGGACGTTTAGTCGAAATGATTGAATTACCGCACCATCCCTTCTTTATCGCTTGTCAATTTCATCCAGAATTTCTTTCCCGTCCTGGTACTCCTCATCCTTTGTTTGCAGGATTTATGCAAGCAGCGATCGCTCGTTCTCATCCTACCTCTAATTTTGCAGCACCATTAGAAGTATTTTAAAGGGCATGAACCTAGGAAAACCTCACCCTGTCCGTTCCGGACATCCCTCTCCGCAAGTTCGGAGAGGGAAAGATTTACCCTACGGGTAAAGCGAGGGTGAGGTTTAGGTTTTGGGCTTTTAGAGTCAATCTGAATAAGGCAACGGGATATTCTTTATGAGTTGCACCACTCTTAATACGGTTCGCTTAAGGATTTTTCGTGGTGATTTAGGGCATGTAGAGACGCGATACCCTTGGGTCTCTACAAGGTTTTTGGTTTATCGAATTTTCTTATCCGAACCGTATTGGCACTACTCTTAACTGTAACCCGCAGTCCCGCCCTGAACTAAAGTTCGGGCTAATAGCTTAAGTCCACTAAAGTGGACTAATAAAGGATTTTAGTCCACTTTAGTGGACTTAAGCTATGAGCCAGGGAATTTATTCCTTGGCGGTTGTTGCCACTGATGCAAGATTTGGGTTTCTTGCACCGGACGATTAAAATCGCGGCTACACAAACTTAGTCCGCGAAGGCGGACTAATATAGCGTTCTTCTTTGCGTCTTTGCTACGAGTGCGTGAGACAAAAAATTGCATAAATCTTGCACCGGACGATTAAAATCGCGGCTATATAAACAAAGTCCGCCTTCGCGGACTAATATAGCGTTCTTCTTTGCGGCTTTGCGTGAGACAAAAAATTGCATAAGCCCAAAAGTGCGAGATATATGTTTTAGGTAGATAATCAGACTCACACCGCCCTGAGAAATACTTATGCATCGACAAAACCTGCGCCTCACCTTCGTTGTGCTACTCACCGCTGTTTTGATGCCTTTCTCTGCCAAGTTAACTGCACCATTCCAAGCGTCGCAGGTGTTGGCGCAAACAACCGATCCCCGGAAAGCTGAAGCACACAGACTGAATCAACAAGGTATTCAGCAGTATCAAACCAGTCAATTCGAGGCGGCATTACAGTCTTTCCAACAAGCATTAATTATCTACCGGGAAATTAAAGACCGTCAAAGCGAAGGGTGGGCGCTGGGCAATCTGGGGATTGCTTACATTTACCTAGGAAACTACGCTAAAACAATTGAATATGAACAACAGTGGTTGGCGATCGCACAGGAAATTAAAGACCGTCAAGGCGAAAGTGCGGCGCTGGGCAATCTGGGTCTTACTTACAATTCCCTGGGGAATTACCCTAAAGCAATTGATTACCTACAGCAATCGTTGGCGATCACACGCGAAATTAAAGACCGTCAAGGCGAAAGTGCGGCGCTGGGTAATCTGGGTATTGCTTACATTTCGCTAGGGGACTACGCCAAAGGAATTGAATATGAAGAGCAACTTTTGGCGATCGCACGCGAAATTAAAGACCGTCAAAACGAAGGTTCGGCGCTGGGTAATCTGGGGGATGCTTACCTCGAACTAGGAAACTACGCTAAAGCAATTGAATATGAACAGCAGTGGTTGGCGATCGCACGACAAATTAAAGACCGTTCAAGCGAAGGTAAGGCGCTGGGCAATCTGGGTATTGCTTACAATTCCCTAGGGGACTACGCCAAAGGAATTGAATATGAAGAGCAACTTTTGGCGATCGCACGGGAAATTAAAGACCGTCAAAGCGAGGGACAAGCCCTGAACAATCTGGGTGTTGCTCTGTTTAAATCTGGCAAACTTAGCCTAGCAGAGAGTACTTTAATTGAGGGCATTAAGGTTTATGAATCTCTACGCGGTGGATTAGAAGATATCAACAAAGTGTCTATTTCTGACACGCAAAGTAATACATACGAAACTTTACAAAAAGTCCTGATTGCTGAGAATAAAACCAATGCAGCGCTGGAAATTGCTGAACGGGGACGCGCTAGGGCATTTGTAGAGTTACTGAATAAGCGGTTATCACCAACAGATTCTCTAGCAAATAAACAATCTAATCCATCTATTGCCGAAATCAAACAAACTGCAAAAGCACAAAAGGCAACTTTGGTTCAATATTCAATTATTTACGATGATTTCAAAGTTGAAGGTAAAAAACAAGCCAAGGAATCAGAACTTTATATTTGGGTAGTCAAACCTACAGGTGAAGTGACTTTTCGCAAAGCTGACTTGAAACCCCTATGGCAAAAAGAGAATACAACTCTTGACGACTTTGTAACCATCAGTCGTAAATCTATCGGTGCAAGAGGTCGCGGCGGTGTTGACGTGAGTTACAATCCGGCTGTGCAATCACAAAACCGATTTAAACAGCTTCACAACTTGTTAATCAAACCGATCGCCGATTTATTACCCACCAACCCCAACCAGCACGTTATTTTCATCCCCCAAGGTTCCCTATTCCTCGTTCCCTTCCCAGCTTTGCAAGATGCCAAGGGCAAATATTTAATTGAAAAACATACCATCCTCACTGCCCCGGCAATTCAGGTATTAGATTTAACCCATCGGCAGAGGGGGAGGGGGAGAGTGGGGGGGGGGGAGAGGGGGGGAATATTAATTGTGGGTAATCCTACTATGCCTAGTGTGGCATTTGTACCGGGGGAGAAGCCGCAGCAATTGCCCAGTTTACCAGGTGCGGAAATGGAAGCAAAAGCGATCGCTACTCTTTTCAATACCAAAGCGATTATCGGCAATCAAGCGACCAAAACAGCGATCGTTCAAAAAATGACCAAAGCCAGAATTGTGCATTTAGCCACCCACGGCTTATTGGATGATTATAAACAACTGGGTGTACCGGGTGCGATCGCTCTTGCCCCAGACCCCCCTTCATCCCCCCTTACTAAGGGGGGAAACGAGGAAGGTAACGGTTTACTTACAGCTTACGAAATCTTTGACCTAAAACTAAACGCCGAATTAATCGTTCTCAGCGCTTGTGACACTGGTAGAGGTAGAATTACAGGCGATGGCGTAATCGGGCTATCTCGTTCATTAATTACAGCAGGTGTCTCCAGCGTCATGGTGTCTTTGTGGAAAGTACCAGACGAACCCACAGCATCCCTAATGAGTGAATTTTACAAAAATATTCAACATAATACAGATAAAGCCACAGCCTTACGTCAAGCCATGCTGACAACTATGAAAAAGAATCCTCAACCTTTAGACTGGGCTGCTTTTACCCTGATTGGTGAGTCAGAATGATTGACCCGTAGTAAGCGATTCATCGCTTATTTTGAGCACTAAAGTGCTCACTACGGTGCTCACTACGATCAATCTAACATCCTGAGTAGTGTTGCCATGCCAACTTCGCAGCACCCACTATTCCCGCAGAATTACCCAACTCAGCTTGCAATATTTGTAACCCCACGCGAGAAGTAGCCAGCACGCGTCGCTCAATTTCTGCCTTGACAGTTGGTACAAAAAATTCAAAACTAGCACTGACACCACCACCAAGAACGATCGCTTGCGGTGTCAATACATATACCAAACTACTCAACCCAGCGCCTAAATCTTTACCATAAGTTTGCCAAAAAGTCAACGCTTCAGCATCTCCCGCTTGCGCCAAAGCGCCCAATTCCGCTGGCTCCTTCCCCGTGCGGCGACGAATTGCCACGACGGAGGTATACTGCTCCAAAGAGCCTTGATTACCGCTATTACACACCGGACCTGAGGGATTTAAGGTAATTAAACCCAACTCTCCAGCGGCTCCTAAATGCCCAACAAACAATTTACCATCAAGAATAACCGCCCCACCAACACCAGTTCCCAAAGTCAGCAAAATCAGGTTTTGAAAATGGCGACCGGCGCCTAACCAAGCTTCTCCCAACCCCGCACAGTTAGCATCATTAGCGAGAATTGTCAATTTCCCAGTTTTCGCTTCTAACCAATCAGCTAAGGGGACATCATGCCATCCTGTCAGATTGATGGCAACTTTGGCAATGCGTCCAGCAGCATCCGCAGGACCGGGAGTACCGACACCGATCGCCATGCTAAGATTATCTGGGTCAAGTTGAGCGATCGCATCCACCATCACCGCCATCACAGCTTCAGGTGTCGCTGGTTGGGGAGTTGCCACAGTCAAAGATTGCAAACAAGCACCATCAGCCCTAAATCGCCCTAACTTAATCGCCGTTCCCCCCAAGTCAATGCCGATTACTTGAGAATTCACCACATTAAACCCAATCATCGCAAATTTTCAGATTTCAAAAGCATCTTAGCCCCTTTAGGTCTTAGGGCGAAAATCTTCTAATTCCGTTTGCTTGGGTGCAGCACTGAATGCAGCCACAGTCAAGGGATGAAAACTAGATTTAGCCTGGAAAGATGTTACCGGCGCACCTCGTAAAATACCTGTAAGAGCGACAGAAAGCATAAATCCACCAGCAGCAGCCACAATTAAAGAAAGGTTATCTTTCACACAAATCTCTCATTCAGAAAATACAACAGTTGTTGGTTGTTGGTTATCCACCATCCACCATCCACTATCAACTATCCACCATCAACTATCAACTATCCACCAACTACTAACCAATTCAAACTACTTCCGGATACTATTTTCTTTCCGTAAACGGGGATTGACAAATTCATTTAACCCCTCACCCAGCAGCGACAACCCAACCACCATTAAAGTCATTGCCAAACCAGGAAAAAGCGTAGTCCACCAAATGCCTGTGGGTAGTGCTTCTAAAGCTTGCTTTAAATCGTGTCCCCATTCTGCCACTTCTTCGGGAAGTCCTAGCCCCAAAAAGCCCAAACCTCCCAACACCAAAATTGCATCAGCAGCGTTAAGGGTGAAAAGTACGGGTACGCTTTGAATTACGTTGAAAAATAAATATCGTGAAAGAACTTGCCAAGTGTTCGCACCCATTGCTTGAGCAGCTTCGATGAACACTTCAGTTTTCATGCTAACTGTGTGGTTGCGGACAACGCGGTAATATTGGGGGATGTAAGCAATACTGATTGCGATCGCTGCATTTAATATTCCCCTTCCCACCACAAACGCCAGCGTCACGGAAAGCAACAACCCCGGTAAGGTATAAATGCTATCCATGATAAACAGCAAAACCTTATCCAATTTACCGCCCAGATAGCCACTCAGCATCCCCAAAGGCACACCGATAAACATACTGAGTGAGGTAGCCAAGATAACCACTTGCAACGCAGCTTGAACGCCGAAAATAGTCCGCGAGAACACATCATAGCCCAAGCGACTAGTGCCAAACCAATGTTTGCCTGAGGGTGGCTCGTGAATCGGGTTAGCCAAGAAATCTGTAGGATCTTGCAATAATCCCCAAGCTTGAAAAACGGGAGCGAAAAAAGCCAAGAAGACGAAAAACAAAGTCATAGCTACCCCAATCAGCATGAATTGCCGAGATAAATTGGGATTTTTGGCAAAACTAAAAAATCTGGGTAGCGGTTTTTTGATAACGGTCATATAGAGAGTTAGGAGTTAGGAGTTAGGAGTTAGGAGTTAGGAGTTAGGAGTTAGGAGTTAGGAGTTTGGAGTTAGGAGTTTGGAGTTAGGAGTTTGGAGTTATGTAGAGACGTTTTGGTGGAACGTCTTTACGGGAGTTAGGAGTTTGGAGTTTGGAGTTTGGAGTTTGGAGTTTGGAGTTTGGAGTTATGTAGAGACGTTTTGGTGGAACGTCTTTACGGGAGTTACGAGTTGTAAGTTAAGAGAGTAGTTTTGTCAACTCAAAAATCAGGACTCAAGCTTTAAAACTACACCATAGCCGAGCATTGTTACACAAAAGATAATTTCACGCCAAGAGGGGGAAAGGACTATTGAGAGATACGGACCAACTCCAAACTCCTAACTCCTAACTCCCAATTCCAACTCCCAACTCCCAACTCCAAACTCCCCACTCCCCACTCCCAACTCCCCACTCCCAACTCCTAACTCCTAACTCCCCACTCCCAACTCCCAACTCCCAACTCCCAACTCCCCACTCCCCACTCCCAACTCCCCACTCCAAACTCCCAACTCCGCTTAGAGATTGCTTTCAATCAACTTACGATACTCGCTCTTTTGCTTGACGCCTTTAACTTCGTTGATTAATTGCTTATTTTTAAACAGTTGAATTGTTGGTGTTCCTGTGACGTTGGCATTTTGGGCAATATCGCGGTCTTTGTCGATGTCAATTTCGACAAAGTGGATTTTGCTGTCAAATTCATCCACCACTTTATTTAAAATTGGTTTGAGGGTATGACAAGGACCACAGCCAGGAGAAACGTATTTGACAAGGATTAGGCGATCGCTACCGTGGAACAACTTTCGTAAAGCATAACCCCCCTCATGGCGTGTCGCATTTAAATCAAATTCTTCTGGAGTTGCTTTCTTCTCAGTTGCTTGATGTTCTAATTCGTTATCTGGAGTTTCCGCTTTTTGATGAAATTCTGAAATCAAATCACTCGAAGATAACCAGCGTTCAGCTAACATTGCTGCCATACAGCCGGTACCTGCCGCCGTAATTGCTTGACGAAACTCATGATCTTGCACGTCACCAGCCGCAAATACGCCTTCTACACTCGTCTCTACAGTACCGTGTTTGGTGATAACGTAGCCCACCTCATCCAGTTCTATTTGCCCTGTAAACAAAGATGTATTCGGCTTGTGACCAACGGCGTAAAATAAACCTTTGACGTGCAGTTGACTTTCTTCGCCGGTTTTGTTGTCGCGGATTTTCACTCCATCCATGCGATCGTTACCGAAAATATCCACAGCTTCGGTGTTCCAATGCACCTGGATTTTCCGGTTACTCAAAACGCGGTCTTGCATCGCTTTAGAAGCACGCATTTTCTCCGTGCGTACCAATAAATTTACCTTTGAGGCATATTTCGTCAGGTAAATCGCTTCTTCTGCTGCCGTGTCACCAGCACCAATTACAGCCAATTCTGCACCCTGTAAAATCGGTGTAGCACCATCACAGATAGCACAAGCGGAAATACCCCGATTCCAAAATTCATCTTCGCTGGGTAAACCCAAACGCTTGGCGATCGCACCTGTGGCAATAATAATACTGTGGGTTTTAAATTCCCGTTCTTCTGAGCGGACAGTAAAAGGACGCTGACTCAAGTCAACGGAAATTACATCCTCAGTATATAACTCGGCTCCCCAACGCTCCGCCTGAGCCTTCATCTGATCCATCAGTTCTGGTCCTGTAATTCCCCGTGCAAACCCCGGAAAATTCTCAACTTCAGTCGTTGTCATCAACTGTCCCCCAGGTAAACCCCCAGCTTGGAAGCCTTCAAATACCACAGGTTTCAAATTAGCCCTTCCTGCATAAATAGCCGCTGTGTAGCCAGCAGGACCAGAACCGATAATTACCAAGTTTTCTACTGTCGGGTTAGTCATTGTTTTATACAAACTCATAACGACTACGCTTAGTTTAGCATAATAAATTATGTTGGTGGGATGACAGCCTTCAAATTTGCCTTCTTTTTAAGGGGGATATTGCGTAATTCCTGATTTTGCGCGATGCCTAACGAGGGAAAAAGTTATATACCGCGTTAGAAATCTCAAAAAGTGGGAACACTAACAATTGGGTGTGCTTGTACTACCAGAAGGTGAATAAACCTCACTTATTCTAAAAAGCCAGAAAAAAGTATTTTTGGTGGCAGGAAGCACTGAAAAAAATAGTGTTAGGAGAACTTGAAATGGATCGTCAAGCATCTGAATTATTAGAGAAAATTCGTCAGCAATATGAAACTTCTCCATATCCGCGAGTTCCATTAGATGATTCACCCAAAAATGACTTTAATTCCTTGTTTATTCATAACATAGTAACTTCTTACTATTTGAGATATCAAAAGATTATAGAAACCAAAGAAAAAGTCATTTTAGATGCAGGATGCGGTACTGGTTATAAAGCATTAATTTTGGCAGAAGCGAATCCAGAAGCCAAAATTATTGGTATTGATATTTCCGAAGAATCTGTTAAATTAGCTCGGCATCGCTTAGAGCATCATAAATTCGAGAATGCAGAATTCCACACGCTTTCAATTTATGACTTACCAAACTTAGGGATAAAGTTTGACTATATAAATAATGATGAAGTCCTTTACCTTCTACCCGATCCAGTTGCAGCTTTAAATACAATGAAAGCTGTTCTGAAACCCCAGGGAATTATTCGCACTAATTTACATAGCGCTTTGCAAAGAAGCGGATATTTCCGGGCACAAGAAGTCTTTAGAAATATAGGATTGACTGATAGCAATCCGGGAGATTTAGAAGTTGAAATTACGCTAGAAACGATGAAATCGTTGAAGGATGGAGTTGACCTAAAATCTCGGACTTGGCAGCCAGTTTACGAAGCAGAAGGAGGGAAACAATCAGTTTTAATGAATTACCTGCTTCAAAGTGACAATGGCTTTACGATTCCTGAGATGTTTAACATGTTGCGAACATCCGATTTGGAATTTATTAGCATGATAAATTGGCGGCATTGGGAAATTATGGATTTGTTTAAAGAGCCAGATAATTTACCAGTGTTTCTTGCAATGACTTTACCGGAACTTGATGTTGAACAGCGATTGCATCTGTTTGAACTGTTGCATCCCGGTCATCGTTTACTTGACTTTTGGTGCGGTCATCCAAACCTAGAGGAACCTGTTGTACAACTTTGTGAATGGACTGCATCTGATTGGCTTTCTGGACGAGTGCATCTGCATCCCCAGTTGCAAAAACCCAAGGTAAAAGAAGACCTTATAGAGTGCATCACTGAACAGAAACCTTTTCAAATTAGTAAATATATCGGTGTGCCAACCATTGCCCTGGTAGAAATCGAGAGTACCATCGCAGCTTGCATCCTACCGCTTTGGGAGGGAGTGCAGCCGATAAGCGACCTAGTAGAGCGCTGGTGTAAGATTAGACCTCTGCATCCTGCCACCCTAGAGCCGATAAGCCAACAGGCAGCTTGGGGTGAAATCAAAAAACTTCTAACCAAGCTTGAAGTGTTTCTATACGTGCTTTTAGAGCGATCAACTTGAACTGTGCAAAGGTCAAAAAAATTGCTTTGACCGAGATGATATGAACTCGCGCAAAAGTGGGTAAGTTATATCCATAAGCAATCAATCACACATCCCCCTAAGGAAATACTTAAAATGAAACCAGTAATCAAGCCCGAATTGCAAGTAAAATTTTTGCAACATCTCAACCGCAAGAAAAAAAATGATGAGGGTTTCACCTTAATTGAACTGCTCGTCGTCGTAATTATTATCGGTGTTCTAGCAGCGATCGCTCTACCTTCTCTGCTAGGTCAAATTTCTAAAGCCAGACAGTCTGAAGCTAAACAAAATATTGGTGCGATTAACCGTGCCCAACAAGCATATTTCCTAGAAAACCAAGACTTCACCACTAGCGTTCAAGCTGTGGGAATTGGTATTAAAACCCAAAGTGAGAGTTTCAAGTACCAAGCCATAACCGACGCTGGTAGTGACACAGTAGCTAACATGGGAATTGCAATCAAACCTGCGCTCAGATCCTACTTTGGGATAGTAGGTACAACTTTAGGTGGTACTGGTACAAGCACAGAAGTACTTACAACAGCCTTCGCTTGTGAAGCTCTCAACCCCACAATAGTCGCACCAATAACAGGAACAAGCCCTTCGACGGTTGATTGCGTGACAAATAACAAAGAATACAAACCGATGGGTAAGTAACAAAACACAGTCTTTTGTTGTTGATAGTTCTTCGTTTTGTAGATTGTACTTTTATGGAAATGAGTAGTGTTATTTCACACTACTCATTTCTTTGTAAACAGAGATTTATATGAACACGAAATCCTCTTTGATTACTTGCCAACAATGGCAACAGCAAGCTGAACAATACCTACTTCAAGGTGATTACTCTCAGGCTGCTAGACTGTACGAACTGGCAGTTGATGCAAAGCCAGATATTAAATCTTATTATTGGCATTTGGGCTTAATGTTGTTGTTGCAGGGACAACAAGTGGAAGCTCAAACGACTTGGTTTATGGCACTGATGGAGGGTGAACCGGAAGAAGTCGAATTGTGGAATGCCGAATTAGTGGAGGTGTTGTCAACAGAAGCACAACGACGCAAAGAGTTAGCAGACTATGCAACAACTCAGATAATTCGGCAGCAAATAAAGGAAATTTGCCCAACGAATATTAGTAATTTATTACATTTAATTATACTTACTAACAAGTTGGAGACAGATGCAGAAGAAGGGTTATCAACTCTTTTAGAAGTAATTGAAATCCTGCGAGAAGAGGAACTTTCAGGAATAGATTTTGAACTATTGATGCAAATGTTGCAGAGTGTTTTAGATTCTGTACCTTTGCATCCATACACCCAGGAATTAGTAGAAGCTTGTTTAGTTTATATCCAGAATAATAGTCAAGCCTTGACTTTTTTGGGTGTCATGCTGCCAGCAATGATTAATATTGCCTACATCCAGTTGCAACCGGCAATAGCAGCACGTCTTGGTGAATTCTGTTTGCGGTTGGATGCTAAAAATACAGAAATATTACGCCACTTGGCTACTTTTTATCAAAATGCCGGGGAACATGATAAGGGTATAGGGACTGGTAAATTCTGCTATTCCTTAGTAAAAGAATTGATAGATAAAGTGTGGGCAAACCAACTGATTATTCGAGGTTTGATGAACGCTGGTGGATATTGGGAAGAAGCGCGTTCTTTCTTTTTGCAACATGAATCACTGCTACGGTCTTTGATAGAACAACAACCAACTAATCTGTGTTCGGTCAAGGTTTCACAACTATTCAATTCATATTTTTTTGCTCCATACTTTCGAGATAATCCGAGAACTGATAGACTAATTCAGAATCAACTGGCTAAACTCTGCCAAGCCAATACGGAAGTTTATGCTCAGGGAGACGTAGAGAAATGCCGTCAGCGACATCAACAGCGTCAACAACTGGGTGTTGTTCCTAAAAAATTAAAAATTGGCTACCTGTCTTATTGTTTAAAAGGTCATTCTGTCGGCTGGTTATCGCGATGGTTGTTTCAACATCACGATCGCGATCGCTTTGAATTGTATGGCTACTTTATTAATAATCAAAAAACCTCGGAACCACTCCATAAATGGTTTCTAGCTCAAGTTGATCAAGTTCATAAATCAAGCAACAGCGATGAAATCGTTGAGCAAATTTACAAAGATGAAATCGATATTCTCGTCGATTTAGATAGCATTACGCTAGATGTTACTTGTGAAGTTCTAGCGATAAAACCTGCCCCGATTCAAGTGACTTGGTTAGCTTGGGATGCCACTGGAATCCCTGGTGTTGATTATTTTATCGCTGACCCCTACGTTTTACCAAACAAGGCACAAGAATATTATTCAGAAAAAATTTGGCGTTTACCCCAAACCTATATAGCTGTGGATGGCTTTGAGGTGGGTGTACCTAATCTCCGTCGCGATCAACTTAATATCCCTAACGATGCCATTATATATCTTAGCGCTCAAAAAAGTTACAAGCGCAACGCCGATACAGTGCGACTGCAAATGCGGATTATCAAAGAAGTTCCTAATAGCTACTTCTTGATTAAAGGTACTGCTGAGGAAGAATCTTTGAAAAACTTCTTTAATCAAATAGCAGAAGAAGAAGGAGTAGACTGTTCCAAATTGCGATTTATCCCAGATGTGCCTTCAGAATCAGTTCACCGAGCAAATCTCGGCATTGCCGACGTTGTATTAGATACTTATCCTTACAACGGAGCGACTACGACTCTAGAAACTCTGTGGATGTGTATTCCTTTGGTGACGCGAGTTGGTGAACAGTTTGCCGCTCGTAATAGCTACACGATGATGATGAATGCTGGTATCACAGAAGGCATTGCCTGGACGGATGAAGAATATATAGAGTGGGGGGTGCGCTTGGGTAAGGATGAGGCTTTGCGACAACAGATAGCCTGGAAGCTCAAAGCATCACGGCAAACTGCACCGTTGTGGAATGCGAAGCAGTTTACTCGTGAGATGGAAAAGGCTTATGAGCAAATGTGGCAAAGGTATATTGACGGTAGATAGGCTCGTAGTGAGGGCTTAAGCCCTCCATTTTTTAAGCACTGAAGTGGTTACTACAAATTTCTTTATAGAAGGCTTCTAGACCTGCGACACAAGCTTTGTCATCAAAAAGACGATCGCAACGTTGTTTGATTTTTTCTGCAATTAGCGATCGCCAAATTGGGTCTAATCCTAATTTTACAGCAATCTCGATATATTCGGCTTCATTTTGGGCAATGGTGTCTCTTACTTGAATCATTTTCAGAAAGCTGTCAGAATGACGACCCCGCATCAATTCCCCCGGACAGGTGACGATGGGAAGATGGCAAGCGATCGCTTCTAAGCTAGTATTACCACCAGACCAACTTAAAGTATCTAAATAAACGTCTGAAAGTACATTGATTGCTAAGTAATCAAGCCGTTCTGGAATCGTCAAGAAGACGCAGTAATCCTCGTAATTTAAATTAACTGCGGCAAAGGCTCTTTGTAGACGAGGTTTAAGGATACTGCCGCGTAAAAATACGAATGTAGCTTGAGGTACGCGACAAGCAATTTCTGGCAAAATAAAGTCATATTGCGGCAAGTATTTATAAGGTGCTTGACAGCACAAATAAATAACAGCATCATCCTTTAGGTGAAAATCTGCGCGGGTTTTTGTGATTAAAGGAATATAAGGTTTGGGGTAAGAAACTCCAATATTAGGTAAGCGAATTAATGTCTCTGAATAATGTTCTTGTGCATTTTCTGGTTCCATTAACTCGCTAGACAAAAAGTAATCAATTGTTGACAATCCAGTTGTCACGGGATGTCCCCAAGCGGTGCATTGGACTGGTGCTAATTGCAAAGAAGCCATTTGCATTGTTTGAGCATCCATGCCAATTTCTGGATATACGAGAATATGCAGTTTATCGGCTAGTATTTGTTGGCAAGCAGCTTCAAAGTTATGAGGAATATGCCGGAATACATCACTGTATTGCTGAAATTTTTGTGTGATTGGATCTGGTTCGTTTCCTGTGTAGTAACAGTAAATTTCAAAGTTTTGGCGATCGCAATAATTCAGCCAGCCAATTAACCAAAGTGTTCCACTATAAGAATGCAGATAAGCTGAAGCGTAGCCAATGCGAATTTTCTGATTCTCCTTTAAGATTGGCATGGTAATCGGTGCAACCCATTGAGGATAATTAGCCCCCATAATTCTCTGGACTAAATTTCCATATTGCTGTTGCAGTTCTACATCGTTTTTAGCCTGAAAAGATAAGTAATAGTTCGTTAAATTTCTTATACCTGCTAAAGCCTTTTTTTGCTGTTCAGGACTGTCTAGAGATGTTTGTTGAATTAAGTTTTGCAATCCGGTTATAAATCGCTGACGATAGTAAATAATGTCTTCTTTACTATCGTATAGTGTGGGAACTATTAAGTGTTTGAGGATTTGAAAAGTGTAGTCGTTAGGTAATGATTTAGATGCGGCATTGGCACTTATAATTGCTTCTTGGATACGTCCATTTCGCTGCAAGTTGATTATTAAAGGAAAATGCAGCTTTCCTTCTGCGGGGTAAAGTTTAATTGCTGATTGGAGGCAGTTAAAATATTCGTCTAAAAAATTTAACTGCCTGTAACACTCGCTTAAGCGAGAATAAAGTTCTACATCTCCTATGTGAGTTTCTAAAATCTTTTGATATTGAGAAATAGCTTCTTGCCATCTCCCTGACTCAAAGAATTTATTACTTAAGTAAAAAAAAACTGCTCGTTTTGTTGTGTGGTGAATTTTTCTAATTCAAATGCGGGAATGTTTACTCCATAAAATGCGATAGCTTGTTGATTTTCGGCTGATAAAATAATTCTGGCTTGGATGTGAGATATTAAAGCTTCCCACTGAATATCAGCCAAGTTACTAACTAGAGAAATCTCTAGACCTTCGCTAATATCTATATCTTCTTCCATCAGCAAATTCATCGTCACACCAGATAACAAAAGTTCGGCATCTTCAGGAGAGATATCAGTAGTATCGATTAACAAAGTTATGCGATCGCTTGCTGGATGAGTTGCGATCGCACTAATAACTCTTTGCAATTCTAAACCGAGTGATTCTTCTGGCTGTGACCAATCTGGAAATACAATTAAATTAATTTCTCTGAGATTCAATGGCAAAAGAGTAGTCTCAATTAAGGTAGAAGCAACGATTTTTGCCATATTTGACCAAGAAAACTTTTTCGCTTGTTCTAATCCCGCAGTAATTAACGAGTTGCGAACAGATGGTTTTTGTACTTCACACAATGCATTTACCATCTCATGAATATCATCATCTTGCACATATAATGCGGCTTTACCCGCAACTTCGGGAATTGATGCATTTGGACAAGTGATGACTGGACAACCAGAAGCGAGCGCTTCTAAAACTGGCAAACCAAATCCTTCATATTTAGAAGGATAAACCAGCGCAATAGCACCAGAGTAAGCTGTTTTTAATTCTTCATCACTCAGTTGCAGCATATGAACAGTACTACCCGATGTATATCTTCTTAATTCTTCATCGAGTAAGCCTACACCACCTGTACAGACAATATCAAATGCCTGTTTGCTGTAAAGTTGAGCAAAAGCCTCTAAAAATAAAAGAGTATTTTTATAACCCCCAATGCTTACTATCATAAAATAGGGCTTGGAAATGCCGTACTTTGTTTTAAAACTATTAACTTCTTGTTGACTAGCTGGTGAAAAATTATCTGTCACACCACAAAGAGCAACCTTTACTGATTCTAAAGGTATTTCTGGGAAAAACCTGACTAAATCACGCGCTGTATTTTCCGAAATTGCTAAATAGGCAGATGCGTTTTGAATACCCTGATGTTTTACTTGCCACATGGGATTATTCATATCCCATCCCATGACTTCTGGAATCATATCATACGCCATGAATACAGAAGGTGTTGTCGTCGGGGTAGTGTAGTAAGTGGAGATAAATAAATCAGCACCTTCTTCATCGCATACTTGCTGTAAAATTTCGCGATCGACATCAGGATCATTGTAGTCATAAGATGGTAGAATTCGATATCTAATACCAGGAATTTTCGGAGCAGTTCCAGCGCGATCAAGTACAACAATATGCTTCGCAAAGCCGTTGTTTACCCATTCTTCTAGTAATGATTTCCAAACACGCGCAATACCAGTTTTGTATAGTTGAAAAAATATTCCGTCAACAAGAATCTTTGGATGTGTTGAATAATATTTTCTCGCAAAAATTCCTCTATTACGAATATGTAAAGCTATCTGATCGAGACGTCCATCCCTGCCAGTAGTATTTTGTTTATGTCGCATCAAGTTTTCGATTTGAGGAATAGGTATCAGGGAGTATCCTGCTAATTTTGCCCTATAGCACAAATCTACATCATCCCAATAACCTGGACCATAATCTTCACACCAACCTCCTAAGGCTTTTAGGGTAGAATTTTTAATGCATAATGACCATCCTTCTATATAACTTTCACCTAGCTCATTTTGCATTAGACCGGGACCAGCTATACCGTTTTTAGCTAGGTTGCATAGGCTTTCAAGTGGAAAATTTAAAACTTGCACATCATTGTTTAAGAACAAGATATACTCTCCTGTAGCCACCTCTGCACCTTGATTGTTACCTGCGGCAAATCCCCGATTTTGCTCGTTTCGGATGAGTTTAATATTGTGTTGCTGGCAAAAATCTTCTAATGCCAATTTGCCTTGTGGCTGACTACCATTATCAACAAAAATTATTTCTGTATCCTTCAAGTGTTCAAGATTATGCTTCCATATATCTAATAAGTCAGTATGATCCCACCAAGGTACAACTATACTGGTTAATTCTTTGCTTAAAGATTGGCATTTTGTGGTGCAGTCAATAATTGTTTTTTTAGGTTGATGCACACCAACGAACAACAGTTGATAAGCACATAACTCTAAAAACTCTTCTTCCGAAACATCTAAAAGTGCAAGATTACCAAATCTTACAATGCGTTCTAGTCCTTGTGGACGGAAGGAATGTAATTCTTGACCTCCAAGATAGAAGACTGAATCACATATGATATTCGCTTGATTTAAAAGTTCGATAAAACTTTTCTGGGTGAAAAATCTTAAGTGAGTACGATCTAAAATTCCCTCGTCTTGGTATTCCCAAGTTCCAAGTTCTATAACTTGCCTTAAAGTCGGTAAATGTCGGATATTGGGTATACTCGCTATCATCACACCTTCTGGTTTAAGGAAAGTTGCATATTTACGAGCTATATGCCAAGGGTCTTTTAAATGTTCCAGTATGTCCCCAAAGATAATACAGTCAAATTCTCCTTGGTTAAAGGGTGGTTCAAAAGATTCTAATTCAGCGTTATAAACTCGATCGATATTGTTGTTTGCGTAGTAAAATGCCTCACGATCCAACTCAATTCCTACTACACATCGTTGGGGATTTTCTTCTTTTAATGCTTTACCTAACATCCCTGCTCCACAGCCTACATCAAGGATATTTAAAGCATTCTGTGGCACGACTGCAACTATTTCTCGACGTACATGCCGATAATATTGCGGAAGTTCATTGAATGGGCGGACATTGTATGATAACTGAGTATTGTTTTCCATGAAATTATCCATATGAAAATTGGACATATTGTTTGACATCATCTAGCAATCTGAAATTATTGAAACTTAGCGATCGCTCTTAGTTCTTTCCTACTTGTTTCTTCATCTGCTCTAACAAAGCTTTATACTCTTTACGCTCAGGTTGCAGTTTTACCAGTTTTTCTAATGGTTCAACAGCACCTTTAGTGTCTTTTAGCTGTACCCGTACATTTACCAACCCCTCTAAAGCCACTCGGTTTTCTGGTTCTCGCTGCAAAACCAACTCAAAACCCCGTACTTGTTGTTTTAATGAAGACTCAACAGACGCAGTTGCCGGCTGGGGTTTATGATTAGCCTCTTGCAGTGCAGGAATCACCGCAAACGCTGTAGAACCAGCGAAGGAGATTATAGACACGAATCCAACAATCTTTTGCAGACGCTGCGATCGCTTCATCCGCGCCATCATGTATTCTTTTTCAGATATAGCCATTTTTAAACTGCTGTAGTAACTTGACTGATTTTGGCTAGAGGCAAAATACAACTATATACAGATTGACTAAATAATCAACACATGCATTGCAAGAACGAGGCATTTTGTCGATCAGAGCAAAATTGTTCTTCATAAAATCGACCCGACTCTCATCGGTAATTGCCCATGCTCAGGATACCCATCGACAACTGAGGAACTAACATTTGTGCGAAAAATTTCGCAGCAATAATGCGCGAGTGCATTTAATTTGGCAGTCTTGGAAGCTGAGAATGCTTAGTATAAATAGATTTGGGCGTTTTTCGGCTCAGATCGTGAAAGTGCGATCGCCTTTTAGAAGTCTCAAATTCTTACTTTGCGTTGGTGCAATAAAAAAATACAGCGATCGCCAGTTGATGTAACATTATTTTTAGTATCATAGTTATAAAAGCGCAAAACCCCTTTTTGTAATTTGCTTTTAGTAGTGACAAGCAAAAATATCAAATTTAGATAAATATGTCCGGTTAGTTAGTCCAATCCCAAATGTTTGCGGTATCGTGAATAACGTTTCCCTCGAAGAGACAGTGAATATTTTTAGGCAACTGCAAAGTTTAGCCTGAATCAAAAATTTCCACACTCACCCCTTGTGCTATAAGTTGGTTATCTCTCATCCCCCTGCTTTGTTTTAATAGGAAAAACAAAATCTGACTAGCCGTATTCACCTGTGCTATATCTGCAAGTCCTAGGACGACTAGTTTTTTGATATATGTCTACAACGACTGCTTGGTGGTATTTGAGTTTTGAGGTGGTGATTACCGTACAAAACCGAAATCATGACAACGCAACTAGAGTTAGTTATGGTAGAGTTAAGAAGTTAAGACTGACTTTGCCAAAGTAAAACTCTACGTATAGGCAAAAATCCCCCAAGGGAAAGCAGTTTTGATTAAGAATTTACCATACAAAATCTGAATTCATTCGAGGCTATGACTCAGCAGCAAGTAATTCACCCTATGGTGAAATTGCAGCGTAACGTGCAATCACTCGTAGAATCTAAAATTATCAAGCCAACCGATAGCATTTGGAAAATCGCGTTGCTTTACGGCAATGAATGGCAGTACTGGAAACAGGAACTGTTAGATTTTGGCTTTACTATGCAAGACCCAATTGGCGATTTGTTAGCAGTAGAAGCTTGGGACGAAGAGTCAGACTGAGGACAAGGGGACAAGGGGACAAGGGGACAAGGGGGACAAGGGGACAAGGAGGACAGGAAGAATTTCTCCCCCCTCTCCCTTGTCTCCCCCCTCCCCCTTGTCTCCCCCCTCCCTAC
>NZ_JAOWRF010000276.1 GCF_025753815.1 Plectonema radiosum NIES-515
AGCATTTATCGTCAAAGCTAATAGGGGCGATTCTGAGCATTTCCCCACAATGGCAGTTCAATTACACCTCGGTCAGTGGTTGCTGCTGTCGCCTAATTGTATTCAAGTAGAGACGCTTATGCAATTGCTCGTTCCAATCCCTGGCTTTTGGTTTGAGCCTGCGTTCCTTGTGGCAAAAGCTGCTTGATAAGTCTTGCCATTTCGTTTCCTTTCTCATCATTATCGTGCCTCAGCAACCACCGTTGGTATCTTTCTCAAAAACTCCACTGGCACGCTTCGAGTGCTATCAACTGCAAGGTACAGGGTTCTATGGCCTTGCGGCTGTTCTAGCACAGATGCAGACAAAGCATCTATAGGGGATTTGGTTAGCACCGCTCTTTGAATCGGATCGTCACTCTTTCCACCGCTTCGCACGTAGAACCAACCAGCGTTCCGCTTAGTGCCTTTCTCTAAACCCATGAAGGTGTTATCCTTACCCATTGTTCCTCTCAAGAAAGCTCCCGTCACATCCCCATCCAGAGAGCGCATGATGAACACGGCATTTTGTTTAGAGTCAGCGTAAACCAATCCGCGTTTGTGCAGAGTCTGCACTAAATTTTCAGGAAGTTTGCATTCCCTCGTTAGGTAGTGTTGCACTGCCTGCCACCCTTTCTCATCTGGCACTGGGGGCGTAAATTTTGGAACTGGCTCTACGAACGCTATTTGTTGGGCTTGCTTAAGTGTATGATTTGTTACGGCACCTATTATCCCCGATTCTCCAAAGCGATCGCGTAGCCACACCACAGCTTGTCGGAAGCTACAGTCCTCAACGTGCATCACCAAATCAATTGCACCACCACCGCGTTGCTCACCTTCTAAGTCGTAAAACTTGGAGTCGGTAATGCTGATAATGTTACCGTGACCCTCCCAGTTATGCTTATTTTTGTAGTCTGGATCTAGTCCCAAGTTGTAGGCAACATCTTCTAGGGGCAAGTCTCGCAGCACTTGTAATTCTTCCTTGTACTTAAAAACTTCTGCTTCTAATTCCAGTACGCGCTGCTCCAGCTTCTGCCTTTGTTTTTCAGATGCTCTTGCTTTTTGCTCCATATCGTGATGCTGCTTTAATGCCGTAGCGCGATCTGATAGCTGGTGGTTAATAATGTCAAGGGATGGTTGCAAAGTTTCCTTGACACGTTCTCGGTAAGTGATCGCGTTCTGGGTTTGTGTGGCAGTCGGTAAAGTTTGTTCCAAGTCCAAGTTGAGGGATTGGCGATTAACTCTGGCGTAATATTCTTTGACCTCGGTATGTTTGGCAGTACTACCTTTAATGCCCCGTTCTATGCCCAATGGGGCAACAGCAGCTGCAAAACTGTCTTGAAGTTCAGATAGCCTTTTCCGGGTTCCACCAAATAGCGCCCGACAGTTGAGCTTGCCTCGTTCGTCCAGTGGCACCAGGTAGGCGTGAATATGGGGAGTAACTTCATCTAAGTGTAACTCACAGCGGACAACGCGATCGCCCCAAGATTGTTTGAGCCATTTTGACGTTACATCTGCAAAGTCGTCTAAACGCTTTTGGTTATAAGTTCCGGCGATGGATGGATCGTCAGGGCGAAAGTATTCAGCACTGGCACTCAAGACAAATTCAACACCCAGCACAGCATTGGAGCGAATCTTCTGATTGCCAATTTTCGCTTTGAATATCGTCGCCAAATCTGGATCTGATTTTTCTCCAATTAGGCGGATGTTATGTACGTCTGGATCTGCATTGGGCGTATCCCGCTCCCTGGTGGTGTGTAGTTCACTAGAAACCAGAGTTCCCCAATCCTTTATTTTCTGGATGCGACAAACCGTGTAAGCCATGAAATATGCTTAAAGCAATTCTTTCTATATCCAAGATGCTCGCTCATACTGCCACAATGGCTCTATCTACGGTTGAATTTTGCGCTTGGTTTTGAGGTGGTTGGAAAAACGAAGCGAACGAAACAATTTTAGCAAAGCGATGCCCGTGAGGGCAAAAATTGTGGAGTGAGTCCACAAACTAGTTTAAGGCTAATCGAAAGCCAATGACAAGTATAAGATAATTGAGTGAAAAAAGTGACCAATATGTGTTTCGTAAATATCAAAAAGTTGATGTTGCTGTGTTGGTTAATTAAGTATGAATGAACGATATGAGAAGCAATTATGTAATTTCACAATTAAAACACAATCAAGTTAATGAAAAGTCAACCTATAGACAGATTAAGAACAATAATAAATCAAAAATTAAACACAAATAGAACACAATGGCGACATATTAAAACAAAAAATAACAATAGTGTCAAGAGTAAAGTAAATTTAAATACAAAAACAATTCCGTAGCGTACCTCTAACTTTATTCTGAGGTAAAAGAAAAGTCATGCAAGTTATCAATGAATAGGTGGGAACAAAGATAAGAGACATGACAAACGAATGGCAGACTTAACAATGAGTTTTGACCCTGGTGCTTCATTGAATAAAGTAGTCTATCAAGTTAGGGGCGAAAAAACACCAACTCTGCTCGTGATGCAACCGGAAGTAATATTAGTAACACATGAGGCGCTTAAAAGCTACGTATCGAACCGCCTTGGTAATCCCCGCCCGGAAGCAGAAGCTTGGGGGGTAGTAAATGACAAGTGTTTTGTGGTGGGATGTCTTGCACGGGAGTTTTTAGCAGATGCCGGGATGCGGGAACTAAAGTACGAACGAGCAGTGTACAAGGTGTTGGCAGCAGTTGGAGCAATTAAGCAAATTTTGGGACTGCCAACAAAGTTTTCTATATCGTTGGCAGTGTTGTTGCCTTGGAATGAATATCCAGATAGAGAACGCTTTGAACGGCTGCTGCGGGCAAGTTTGAAAAATTACACATTTAGGGATGAGCGGTTACGGGTAAAGTTAGAACACTTTGAATGCCGTCCCGAAGGGAGTGGACTAGCAATGAGCCGGCTTAATACCAAAGGGCTGGATTGGTTTCGTTCCCACTCAATTGCCACGCTAATGTTTGGGCATCGAAACACAAGTGCTTTGGTATTTGTAGAGGGCAAGTTGAATCATATTCATACCACTACAACAGATTTGGGCTTTCACCAAATGGTTGAGATGGTAGTGCGGCGAACAAGTGGACAAAGTGCGGACATGCTCACGAAAGCAATTTTTAGTGCAGGTGCTGCGATTAATGAGAGCCAAAGCGCAATAGCAGCATTGGCACAAAGTCGAGATGAGCATCGTCGGGCAGAAGAAGTGAGGGTAATTATCAGTGCGATCGCATCGTCACGGACCCAATACTGGCGACGGCTGAGTGCATGGCTGGATACAACGCTACAACCCCAGTTGAATGTGGGAGAGGTTATTCTCTGTGGTGGTGCAGCACATTACTTCAAAAAGGAATTGCAAGGGTATTTCTCCAGTACACCAACATATTGGGGAGATGAATTGATGAAGCAGGTACAAACCATTTTCTTTGCAGATCATCCCAATGCGACGGCGCTGGCATTTCGACTGCTGGATGGATTCGGGTTATTTCTTTATCTCCAAGAACGGGAGGCGGCAGTGATATGAGTGGGCAAACCAGAAAAAGGTTAAACCTGATCCTGAGATACACGCCTTATGCTGATAGTCCTGATGGAGTGGTTTTGACTTATCTTAATTGTTCTCAAATGCGGGTGCTGAAGAAAACAGTGCTAGAAACTTTGTCAATGTGCTGGTTAGCATTGGCTTACCAAGAACAAGGGAGTTTACCCCCAGAGGAATTGCGGTTAGTTGCACTCGGCTGTGTGGATGCTTTGGAGAAACATATCAGCTATCTGAGGGCTGCATTTCGGTTAGAGAGTCCAACTGTCCAGAACTCAACTTTTCGAGAAGTGATGACTCCAGTGGTGTATGCGAACATGCCACCAACTGTTAAGAATATCTCCACGAATACTGAGGGTAGGGAAGAATCCGTAAATTTGTCAGGCAACTCGAAAAAAAATTTGTATTTAGATAGTCAAGAACTTTTTGGATAAGACAATGCCACGAGTAAAAAAGACGGAACCAATGGATAAGCCTGTTGAGCAATTGAAACTAGAAAATCCGAAAACGTCGCAACCTTTAGCTGAAGCGAAGGAGCATCAGGAACATCAAGAATATAGAGCTGCAACGAGCGTTATTCCCATAAGTGAACTGAATGCAGAAAATGGCTCAAAAGAAGCTTTAGTAAATCCCAAAACTCCAACTAAAATTCACCTTATCGATGGGGAGAAGGGGGGGGTTGGGAAATCGTTATTTGCCAGAACTTTGATGCAGTATTGCATTGATACGGGAAAGTCCGTCACTTTAGTGGATGCCGATCGCACAAATGCCGATGTGAGTGAAGTATACCCAAATAAAGCCAAAACTGCCTCATTTAGTGAAAATGAGAAAAAATCTTATGATGCTGACGAGATTTTTAATTTGGCATTAACTCAATCAGTGGTTGTTAATCTCCCAGCGCAGGTTTATCTCCTCGTCAACGAATGGATTTCACGCAACAGTGTTCTTGAAGTCGGTGTTCAATATGACGTGCGCTTGGTTAAATGGTTCGTTTGTACTGGAGCATACGACAGTGTAAAGTTATTCATTGAGTCACTCGACAAGTTTAAGGATACTATTACTCATGTTTTGGTAAAGAACTACGCAATGTGTGATGAGTGGGAGCGGGTATTAGAAAAGCCAGAATTAAAAAGTGCGATCGCTAAGTATAAAGTCCAGGAAGTTGTCTTTCCTAAACTGTCGTTTCGAGAGCGGGATATCCTTTTAGAAGAAAAGCTGACGTTTGCTGCTGCAAAAAATTACACTCAGAAATTGGGGGTACTGGGAACTCAGCGGGTGCATTCATTCTTGAAACAGGCACATGGCGAGTTGGACAAAGTGGGGCTATTGCCATGATGGAAAACAGCAGGAAATGAACACCAAGGCGTTGCAGCAGTGCGTGTTGACAAGGTGTTGTGCAGTTCTTAGGGGGAACCATAAAAATAAATCTCACTTTCGTCACATCTAGATCCGCACTTGCCTACGAATAATTTACAGCGATTTTCACCTAAATGAACCACATTATTTTTAGCAAATCGCAAAGGCAAGGCAGCGCGTTGCGGGGGTTCCCCCCGTTGTAGCGACTGCCGCGCAAAGGAAGAAATAAAGGAAGAAAAGTGTGGTCTAAATACATGAAAATTGCTGTAAAAACACGAAAGTGAGATTTATTTACGCTTATGTGCCTTAGAAAGCCAAATGTAGCTTTTTCACTTGTTGTGTTGGTCAACTATAAATAACTTTTATGGAGCAAAGCGAAAAGTCAGTTTCTAAGAGTCGATTAGAGGTTGCGCTCTCTGGCTACGGGGATGAATTTAAGGGCAAAGTCTTGGACATTGTTAATAAGACTGGGTTAGAACCTGATGACCCCTTATTCCTCATTCTAGCCGCAACGGGCAGGTTAGAAGTGTTGCTTCTTGATGGTCCGGATACTTTAGAGCAGCTATTTAAGAATTGGAGCCGTGAACTTGCCCGTAATTTAGAGTTAGTGGAATCAGCTACCTTAGAGCGACAGAAAGCGGCGATCGCCAAAGCAGCTGGTGAACTGATTTCTAGGGCAGAAAAACAAGAGGCAGAGCGCTTATTCACCTCTATTTTTCCCGCTGCTGGGCTAGTGCTGTCTATCTTGGGCTTGGGATTTATTCTGGGTATGTCGGTTCCTCCTTGGTTGCAGGGCTTGCAGGGTGGGGGTTACGTAGAATCGAATGCTTCTTTAACACTTAACCAGCTTGAAGCGCTGCGGTGGGCTTCTTCGGGTGAAGGAAAGTTTGCCCGGAATTTAATGCGTTGGAATGCTGGGTACTTGGACACCAAAGAGTGCTTAAAAGACCCCCAGCGGTTGAAAGTTACGTTAAACCTGGATGGCAGGAAAGCTTATAGCGGGTTTTGTGTTGTGTGGGCAGTTCCCCCGAACGAGCGCAAGTTTGAGCAGCGCTGAGTTATGAGTACGTATTCTTATATACTTCTGCCCCAACTCTTGCTTGATTTTATGGCAGCTTACAGTACGAGTGTTGGTGCAGAAGTTGGGGAGGCAGCGCTGGCAAGAGAGTTGTCGCGAGAAAACTGGTATGCGGTTGGCTCAATTCGTGAACAATTACCGAACCGTATCCCGCGTAGCCCCATTAAAACTACCCAAAATCGGCAGTGGTTAAGTGTGCGAGTACAGTTAAAGTGGGTCGTCTTGCGCCATATTCTTGTGCTACTCCCTAGCATTATTTGGAGTTATGCCGCGTTAACAGCATTGCTAAATGCTTTTGGCAACTGGGGTGCGCTGGTATTAATTGGCTACAGTAGTGGGTGGGCGATCTGTCTTTGGCAGCAGCGCAACGCGATTGCACCGTACTTGTTGGGATCATCGCTTGATTATACATCCAACAAGTCCCTTACTCTGCGAGAGTCCCCCGCCAGTACAGTAAATACAGTTGCAGTTCGCTCTGCTTCATCTGAGTCAGCCTCTTTGCAGAAGCTCAAGCAACTAAAAAAAGCGCTCAATAAACAAGTCAGGCAACCATCAGGTGTAAGTGATGCGATAGTTGGTGCAAGTGAACGTGACTTTAACAAAGTCTTAGAGCAATATTTTCCAGGAAGAGTGCAGACTCAGCTAAAGTTCCCATTCGCCATCAACGGCAGAGAGTATGCCTATAGCATTGACTTTGCGATTGTGTTTGATGAAATTGGCGTTTGCATTGATTGTGAAATTGATGAGCCATATGATTATAAATCGCGCCGTCCCACCCACTGCATCGACCAACAAGCTGATGCGATTCGCAATTCTTTTTTTGTCGAGGGGAACTGGATAGTTATTCGGTTTAGTGAAGCCCAGATTGTTTTACATCCCCACTCGTGTTGTAAAACCATTGCTGCATTGGTTAGTCGGATTATAGGGAGTAATAAATTTTTGAGGGAATTTGAGAATGTGCCTGACCTTAAGCCTACACCCAAGTGGACGAAACGGCAAGCGAAAAGAATGGCGAAACAGAGAGTGCGCGATCGCTATTTGTCTCGTCGAGTTGTTTAAAAGCACGTACTCTTCTAAAACTTCCACTCTTCTTTTACGCGACTGGTGGTTGATTTTCCTTTATGTTTGCTCACACTTGATTAATAATTTATTATCGAAACAATTAGTACGCTTACCATTAATCTTGAGAAGAAAAAGATTGGGATTTTTGATGTTTTACCCAAGCAGCGCTTCTATAATATTTTCTGTTATTTGTTTCACAATTTCTGATTCCAGGCAGTCGCAGCGATAATTTGAGCATTAATATCATCCAGGTAAAACTCATAAACTGGCACACCACTTCGCTCACAACGCAATGGCTCAATAATTTTGCTGAAAGGGTTCCAAACAGCAGTGACGGTGCGTTTGATTTTCTTGCGAACCAATTCACATTCAATATGAACTGTAGGCAAGTGAATTACCATCACACTATATAAAGAAGCTGACACTTTTAGAGAATACCGCTCTTCCAAGTCAGCCAATTTCCGTTCTAGCTCCTTATTAGTAGCATCCAACCGAGCCAATTCTCTTTCTTTCCCCTCTCCCTCCATTTGTCGGGATTGAATTCGATTTTGAATTTCTACAGCTATAGTGTTGTAATATGTTTTTAATCGCTCTTCATCTCTAGCTTTCGCCCTAGATAATTTCGCCTGCCAATTTTTCAGGTCAGATTGTACCAATTCAGCAGAAGTGTGTTCAATAATCAGTGAAATTTCCTCACTCTTTCTTTCTGAAATTGCTTCTGGATGTTCCACCACAATACGGTCAGATTCCCAAAATAGTGCATCACCAATATCAACTGGTGTAACTAAAGTTAGTTCGTTGATAATGAACGAAACCATCCCGACTCTTTTTTCATCAGCTTCAGCAGTATACGCTACATGACACCACAAATAACGGGTTGTCTCCGGTTTTGCTTCTAGAAAACGAATTAAGCCGTTGTGGGGTTTTATGGTTTGCAGAAGTTGTTTCTCGAATCCGCTGGTTTTCAGGTAGCCATCGTAATTGATAGCGATCGCACTCACTGTTCCCCGATTTCCCAAAATCCGCGAAAATCGACTCAGCAATTCTGAGTGGTAGGTGACAAATACACTCTTGTCTACATCAGCTTTGGTGGAAAGTGTCACTTCTTCGGGCAATTCCAACTGTTTGGCAATGTTGGCAGTCAACATCACCATCATCTGGTTATCACCATCAGGTTCGGCAACACCATCATACAGAGATACCAATTTTGATAGCGTTGAAAGAATCGGATCTGATATCATTTGGGTACTGGGGATTGGGGACTGGGAACAGCGTCAGAAAAAATCATGTTGCAAGAATTCTTACATATACCCTCTTCTCCAATTCCTAATCCCCACTGCCTTTATGCGGTATATGGTTGTTAATAATTGGCTTGAATCTGTTTATTTGTTCGCTTGTTAATTATAAATTAAGAGCAATGCGATCGCGTGCCGCCACGAGTGCAAACCGACAAGATTGCCAGCACTGCTGAAGGCACCATTGATTACCCAAGCGGTATTGGAGAGACTGCCACCTAACCAAATACTCCCAAATTAGTCTGAAATTACCTTAAATTCTACTTCTTCCCTCTGTATTATATGCGCCTAGTGAGATTTTTTAAATAGGTAATCTTCCGGCGGTCTTGGAGTATGAATGCTACGTTAGTAATGTAAGTTTAAAAATTATTTGAAATACGCTACTTACGTTCATGTACAGAGCAGAGTTTTTAAATTAAAGGTGAATTACCATGCCATTTAGCAGTTACAAAAGTCTTAGCGCAGTTATTAAAAAGTTTCAAATAAAGTATGTGCAAACTAACTTTGTTCTCGAAACAGAATTTCCAGTTAAAGATGATTTCAAATCCGAACTAGATTTATTATTCACAGATGGAGTTATTGACAATTCCGAATCTGCTATTTGTGAAAATCTCATCTATCCTGTTTTGAAAGAAGTATGGAAATTTTATCGGAACAAACTAACGCTTTGGAGTCACCAAACATTAATTTACGATGAAGATTTATCAGGAGTTCCTGATTATATAGTGACGCAGCGAAATCCCCTCGCTACTATTGTTTTTGATAAGCCTTATTTTTTGGCAGTTGAGGCAAAACAAGACAAGTTTGAAGAAGGATGGGGTCAGTGTCTTGCAGAAATGATAGCAGTGCAACGGATTAATGATGATTTAGAAAAGACTGTTTTTGGGATTGTTTCTAATGGGAAAGTATGGCAGTTTGGCAAGCTAAATGTAGATATTTTTACCAGAAGTAGAAATCTTTATACAATTGAAGAATTAGATAAGTTGTTTGCTGCGGTTAACTATATTTTCCAACAGTGTGAGTTACAGATTAACAATCTATAGTTGATGCCATTTCCTATGGTGTAACTCAAACATGGTACGTTTTCCTCTCTCCATAACTTATAGCGGGACTTAAACATTTTTTATGGAAAATAAACCTCAAAGCTATACACACCAATCATTTAATCTCGATTTAGTTTTTTTTATTGATATATCTTGGTTTGGGCGATTTTTTGGGGTTTGAGGTATATCCCTTGCCCCTTTAGAGATTTGAGGCTTTTTTCTCGTTGTTTTTTGTCTAAGTCCCGATAGGTAATCCGACTGCGAAGGATATGAAAGAAGAACCCCTAATTAAATAACGACAATGCAATCTGCTGCTTACCGCTTATAATTACCGACCAACTCGCACGCAGATAAAGGTATGGAAAATTTTCCATACCTTATACAAAAATACGTTCCAAGTAGACACGGGTTGGTAATATCATGTCCGGTTAATTAACACTAATAAAAACATCGTAACCAACGCTCATAGATGTTCGGTCCGGAACGTCTTTACAATATATTTAATAAGCCTGTCATGATATAATTAGTAGTTTACGCCTCAAAATCCTCACCAAAAATCTGCTCGTCTAGTTCCTGAGTTTGCTGGTACTGTCCTTTGGCTTTTAATAAATTATCCGCTAATTGGTCAAAAGCTGTATCTAATTCTGGTTTTGCTTGGTGCTTCAACCAAATGTCCATAACGATTTCACTAAAGTCAAATTCATCATCTACGTTACCCAGAATGGTTTCAATCTCTCCTACAACTAACTCAAACATATTAATTTTGTCGTGGAGTATACGCAAAATATATTCTTCGATGCTATCTTTGAGACAAAAATTAAAGATGAAGACATCCTGGGTTTGTCCGATGCGGTGGATGCGACCAATGCGTTGTTCAATTTTCATCGGGTTCCACGGTAGATCGTAATTGACGATGCAGTTGGCGAACTGGATATTACGTCCTTCTCCCCCTGTTTCCGATGCTAGGAGTACAGAAACAGTATCGCGGAACGAAGCGATCGCAGCATCTTTATCTTTGAGAGACATCCCACCTTGAAATTCTGCAAAAGGTATATCTGCGGCTCTTAATGTTTGAGCCAAATAAGCACTGGTTGCTTTGTGAGTAGTGAAAACTAGCGTTTTCTGGCGAGATTTGGTGAGCATTTCTACCAATGCTTTCGCTTTCTCCACCTGTTTAACTTGAGCAGCACGTCTTGCTAGAGATTTGAGTTCTTCATGGGGTAGACGTTTGGTGAGTTGTTTGAGGGAGTCAGCCAAAGCACCAGGGGAAGAACCAGCCCGCATTAGTAAATTAGTGCGGGAGAGTCTATCGAGTTTATCATCAGATAAACGCAGATATTCGCTTAAGTCGTGGTAAAGTTTCTGTTCCCCAGCAGAAGGGGTAACGGTAATTGTGGTAGCAAAGCGTTTAGGTAGTTTGACATCTACAAGTGCGCGGGTATTTCGCACCATAACTTCCCGCATTAGCGATCGCAGTTTTTCGGGATTTTTAGGGACTCGTCCATTTTTAGAATCGACATATTCTTTTTTGAAAGCAGCTTCGGTTTGCAACAGTCCCGGTTTAAGAAGGGTGAGGAGATTAAACAATTCCACAAGCGAGTTCTGCACTGGTGTCGCAGTCAGCATGAGGATAAATCGCTTATTGAGAGCGTTGACAAGTTTCCAGTTAAGGGTACTGCGATTTTTCAGGTGGTGTGCTTCATCTACGACTACCAAATCCCAAGTGCGGTTGGTGACGTGAGAAAAATGTTTGGCAGATTTTGCCGTGTTGAGGGAAGCGATAATTCGAGGATTATTTGTCCAGAATTCTTCTACTTGTTGTTGCGGATCGCGATCGTCTGTTGTAATACTGGTGATGTTAAATTTATCATTCAATTCCAATTGCCATTGGGAAACCAGCGATGCGGGAGTCAGTACCAGCAGCGATTTTACCATGCCTCTTGCCAGGTATTCAGCTATTATTAGTCCAGCTTCTATAGTTTTGCCCAATCCAACTTCATCTGCTAATAATGCACGTCCCCCAAGTTGTCTGAGTACTTTTCGGGCTGTCTCAATTTGATACCAGTATTTATCAATGGCAGTAAGTGTCGGCAGGCAGACTAGTTGGTCATAGTCTGCCATGATGGACAGATTGAAGAGGTCTAGACGTGCCTCGTAGAAGTTGAATGGGTCGTAGTTACCAGCTTTGAGTGCTTCTAAGGCTGTGGAGGAGTTAAATTTGAATGTATAGTTTGTATCCATAATCCCAGATATATAACGAGCGTGTCCGCTTCATTTGAACTCTCCACTTCGAGGACAACTTTGGCTTTTTGGGGCAGTTAATTCCAGAAATGTTGTTGAGAATTGACGCTTTTTCCTGCCCTAAAAAGCCAGAATGTTCTTCGTTTTTACCCTTGAGGTATTGTATGAGGTTGTCCTCGGAGTGTCCAGACATCTCCCAACCTTGAGGGGGTAATGGCAATATGGTTAAATTTGTCAACAATTAGGCTCATTCGTGAGAAATCAATTTTGTTTCAAAACTTCTTCAATTTCTGCTAGCTTTTGACGCAGGACTTCTTGAAACTCTATTAGTTGATTTCGTTCAGCTTTCTTCAACGATTCAAGGGAGAGTTTTTGCAGCCGACGGCAAGACTGTGACACGGGTTTAATCTTTGCTTCAGACGTTGATGATGACAGTGCATGTGTTGCTATCACTTCAGTTACTAATTTTCGGGTAGCGCTAGCAGATAACTTTTCTGTCATAACTTTCTGCGTCGTTGTAACCCTAATTAAGTGCGCTTCTTCTTCTGTAATTCCCAAATTTTTGGGTGAAAGTTTTTGTAGTGCCATTGCATGAACCCCTTTTAATCCGCTTCTGATGGCAACTTTGAGGTCGGATGCTAGAGACAGCATCGGAAAAACGTTGGCATCGATGGAGGCAGGATTAAGCTGTAAATCTAACAGTAAACCCAAAACTGCCTGTTCAGAGTCACTTAAACCCAAAGCCACTAAACCTGACTGTTGCTCTGCATTTTCAACCGTCATCAGTTCTACAACAGAGTTCATCTTTTTTTGTGCATTTAACCGACGCACGACTGTTGAAAGAATGCGGGGAATGTCCACTTGCTCTAAGTCAGTATTATTAGCCAATTCCCGCACAATCGCTTCAGCTTTATCGAGGGGATTTAAGTCTTCTCGATGCAACGATGTCAGTAGCGCTTTGCGGTGCAAGCTAGCAGGTTCTGGAATTATCACAGCTTGAAGATTTTGCCAACCCAAAGCTTTAGCACTGCGCCAACGTCGCTCTCCATCGAATAGTACTAGATTTTCACGCTGAATTAGGATAATTGGCTGTAACTGTCCATCCTCCGCTAAGGAACGTGACATGGATTCGATACTTTCAGGCAAAAATGTCTGTCTGGGTTGCTCTGGATTCGGTTCAATTTGCTCAATTAAAATTGAAAGTATACCTGATTGTGATTGGAGTTGCGATCGCAGTGTAGCTAGCTGTTCTTCCAACTCAGCCGCACCCTCCGAACGAAGTTCTTCAATTTCTGCTCTTAATCGTTGGAGTTCCTCCTCCGCTTCAGATAACTGCTGAGACTGCTTGGCTGCTGAAAAATAATTAGTGAGGTCAGGAGCTTTACGCGCAGTCATGATTTCTTACCTCTTGTCTTATTTTGATTTCCAATTAGATTTGCAACGTATGAAGCAACTTCTTTAAAATCACTTTTAGCAGGATGGCTGGGACGGTGAATATGTAGCGGCAAGCCTTGTCCGCTGGCATTGACAAATTCAGCACTATCGCGAATAGCACCAAATGCACGAATATTCATTTGCTCTAACTGAGATGGCAATGCAGCCAACATCTGCCGATGTGTTGCTCGTCGGGCATCATATTGGTTGGGGACAAATCCGATTATTTCTGGAGTCGGTTTTAAGCGTAGGTGCTTACAATGGTAGTAATACCACTCAAGTAAATGTGCTGCTCCTTGAATCGACTTTGGCTCTAGTTGCACGGGAATAACTATATGCGTACAAGCAGCCAAAGCCATTAAAGGCAAAGGACCGAGGGTAGCTGGGCAGTCAAAGATAATTAGGTCATGATCCAGTGGATGATCAGTTAAGCAGTCACCCAAAAGGTAAGCTCCTCGTTTGTGGAGTACCAGCTCATCCGCCGTTTGCGTCAATACCATCCCACCTTGACAAATAACGACTTTATCTGTATGTTCTGTCCAACAGGGAGTTAAGGGCCAAGACCCGTCAAAGTTATCTTGCAATACAGCAGATAGCGTATGTTCTGGTTCTGGGGGAGACAAACCACAAAATAGTGTCAAAGACCCTTGGGGGTCAAGATCCATGAGGGCTACAGATAAGGAGCGTTTTGCCAATTCGTAGGCTAAATGAACTGAAAGTGTAGTTTTACCACTGCCACCGGCATTGCTGATTACAGCTAGTCGAATTTGCATGGTTTTTATTTAAATGCTATTTCAGCATCATATATCGAAATCGGGGCATCATATATCGATATATGATAAAGAGAACATTGGGCGTTGCTGAATTGAAGTATGAAACTATAAAAATCAAGGATCTTAAACCTTTACTCTCTGCGACTCTGCGACTCTGCGTGAAACAAATTCATATCACCAACGCCAAACATTGAAGCACCGCATCTTATCAACAAAAAACTTATGACTAAAGCGATAAATCGACAGTTTCGTTTGGCAGCTCGTCCTGTGGGCGACATTAAAGAAAGCGATTTTGAGTACCGAGAAGAGCCAATCCCTAGCCCAAAAGAAGGTGAGGTGCTGGTACGTGCTATATATCTGTCACTAGACCCGACAAATCGCATTTGGATGAGCGACGTGGAGCAGTATATGCCTCCTGTTGAAATTGGAGAAGTTATGCGCGGCGGTATTATAGGTGTAGTTGAAGAGTCAAAGAATCCCAAATTTAAACAGGGGGATTTGGTTTCGGGTATGCTTGGCTGGCAAGATTACGGAATTGCTGAAGGAAATAGTGGCTTTTCTCTCACGCGATTACCCAATCCTCTGCCTTGTCCGCTCACCGCATTTACCGGACCACTGGGAGCTACTGGTTGCACAGCTTATTTTGGGCTATTGGATATAGGACAGCCAAAAGTTGGAGAAACTGTGGTCGTTTCAGCCGCAGCAGGAGCAGTTGGTTCCATTGTTGGACAAATTGCCAAGATTAAGGGTTGTCGTGTAGTCGGTATAACTGGCAGTGATGAAAAATGCCGTTGGCTTACAGAAGAACTTGGCTTTGATGCAGCAATTAACTATAAAACTGGGGATTTAGAAAAAGCATTAGCTCAAGCTTGTCCCGATGGAATTGATGTGTATTTTGATAATGTTGGTGGAATAATCCTTGATGCTGTGCTAACCAAGATTAATCTGCACGCACGGATTCCTTTATGCGGTTTAATTTCAACTTATAATGCTTCGGAGCGTGTTCCTGGTCCATATAATTACAGCCAAATTCTTATGAAACGCGCTCTCGTCCAGGGATTTATTATCTTGGATTATGTACCCCGATTTCATGAAGCGATAACGGAGATTGGACAGTGGCTAAATCAGGGGAAAATTAAATATGCTCTTGAGATTGTCGAAGGCTTGGAAAATGCACCCAAGGCGATCCTAAAACTTTTCGACGGTAACAAGAAGGGAAAATTGATTATTAAAGTCTCAAATGAACCTACCTGAAAGTTTATAAGGAGCGTTTAGAAGAGCTTATTACCGCTTCTCCTTCTCAATCACACTCATACGCTCACCCAACACTTAACTTAACGCTCCGCGTCTCCACTCTTTTGCTATGCCGCAAGCTTTATGGGGAATTCACGCATTCAAAAAGCTTGAAATACAAAGTTTTTGGATGTTTGAGATAGTAGGTTTATTTCCGTTTGTACTATTGCCTAAAGGTATCCAACGCCTCAAAAAGGATTTAAACCATAGAGCAATTTTAATTGGCGTTTTATTAGCGTTCGGATTGAGACTGTTGATTTTTACTTGTGGTAGATTGCCAATAAGATTTTTGCTTTTCTGTGAGGTGGTTAATTGTGGCTTTTTGATCCCTTGTAGCTTGGTAAACTACTTGCTGTTGATCGTTAATGATTTGCAATGTATTGTTTGATGTTGAATAAATAGCAGTGTGTTTGCTGCCGACGTTCGCCGTTTGAATAATGGCATTTTGATTATGAGGCAAGGCACGAATCGCTTTGAGGCTGGCGTTGATTAAATTTTGCTCCCATTTTTCACGGATTATAGTTGGAGTGGGGTTAGGTTCTGTGGGTTCATTGGACGTTGGTGTGATGTCAATTAAGGGTTCAGTTTTAATGATTTCACTTTTTTGCGTTGTATGAGTGTTGGTGTTGACACCTTGAGCTTCCTTTTCGAGTTCAGCTTTAATAATTTCACTTTTTGGGGTTGCAGTTGCATCTTTATTTCTCCACTCTTCGGGATACCTGACAGTCGCTGGATCAATAATTAGATGGGCGGTTGTTGCCGGGGCAGATTGAATGGTGGCATTAAATTTCAAGCTTTCTACCGATTGATTAGCGGCTTGCACCTTTTCACTCAGTACTGCAAACGAATCTTTATCAATAACCCCCAAGGCTTTGCCATTAACTAGGGCAAGCGGCGTAGGCGGTTTACGATGGTCAGAGTTGGATTTTAACTCAATGGAGATAGTGTATAATTCACCTTGAAACAAGCGATCGCTCTTAGCATACTTTTTAATCTGCCCTACCTTTAACTGATTGCCTTTGCTGGAAGTGATAATGACTGAGGCACTGGGGGGAGAAGTGATTGTTGCCACAGCTTCTGTGCCAGTTGGCAGTTGGGGTGATTCGCTATTAAACATAGCCAGCTTCTTGCCTTCTGCTACCACCCAGCGTTGGGAGATATTGGGGTCGCGGGGGTCAACATCCAGTTCAATTTTAATGGGGACTTTCTCACCGTGCCAGTTGCGTCCATTGTGTTCACTGCTGGGTTGGTGTGTGCCAACTACAGAAAGGTTGGTGAATTGTAATTCCTTTAGTTGTCCGATAATTTGGTCGGGGAAAGCAGCAAACGCTACACTGGCTTTCTTACGCCCCTGGTACAAATGACTTTCTTCAGTATGGGTAATATTGTGGAGAGCTGCTGCAAGTGGAAGTTTTTCGGATTCAGATGTAGAGTTTCTTACCGTTTCCAGGTATTCACTGGCTTTTGAGAAGGCAGCTTCTACCATACTCTTGCTGACTCCAGGCTGGAAGGAGACTTTTCCTTGTTTGATTGTCATGCCAGCCTTGAGATTATGTTCACGAACGGAGGCAACAGACACCGTGCCAATACTTTGACTTGTTTTTTCGACCGTCTTAGGGTCTTTGACTATAATATTGGCAGCTAGTGTTTGAGGCATATCCTTGGTGGCTTTGTGGTCTGTTAACTTAATATCTAGTTCCGTGGCTTTCCATAATTGCTGATTTTTAGACGTATCAAATTTAATTAAATTAGTAACTTCGATTTGCCGACCACTTGTTGGTGATGTGATTACTAGACTTGGACCCGGTTCTAGTTTTCTTTTTTCTTCTAATCTAATAGCTTCTTTAATCAAACCGTTGTAGGTATTTTTAATAGTGGTAGCTTGGTCTTTATGTTCCTGGGTAAACTCAACTCCAGGATATAAAGCTCTAAATTGCTCTAGTTGTCGGGCAATGAGTTGGTTTTCCTCAAAGTGCTGATTAGTCTGCTTTACCATCAAGTCAATAGGACTATGGTTCGTGCTTTTCATTCCCCGATTCAAAAAAGCCTCTGGGTTTTTCTTATCAGTTAACCAGACAACAGAGTTATAATTGCATATCTCCTGGCAGTATTTGAGGATGGATTCATCAGGACGAAGTGCGCTTTTAGGACCATCTACGGCTACTTGTAACTCGTTTGAAAGTTCTCCTACAAGTGAACGCAATAAATTTCTTACCTCGCTCAATCCTTGTTCTACTTGTTGTGTAGATAGGCTAGTTGATACTTTAGCAATGGGAGCTATTTGTTTTAAAATTTTTTCTGGAATTTTAATCTCGCCGTTTTTATGTTTAGCTTCTACATTACTTAAGTGAGTAGATATGCGTCTAAGATACCCGTATTCTTGTTCTTTGGGCATTAGCTGAGTTTCCCATTGCAACGCTACGTTTTTTTGAATTTCGTTGGCAATAAGTCCAATTTTATTTTCCATAGCGCTGACGGCGATTTCTGCAAAAGTGCCTTGATAGGGGACTTTAGGTTTTTTGACCACATCGGGATAGCGGTTGGCTGGCAGATTGTATTCCTTGACTTCAGCAGCTAGAGTAGGAAAATCACGCTTATGAGCAAATGCCAAGCGATCGCCGTCGAAATCAGCTTGCAAGTTATCAGCAGCGGTTTTAGGATTAATATGTACTGTCCCAGAAAGCTTCATAACTTCGGGCAGGTGTCGATTAGTAAGTACAATTACCCCATTAGAGTTGACTAAGGGAGAGCGAGTGACAATGATTTCTTCTCCTTCGGGAATATAAGGAACGCAGATTTCATTCTCAGCCAGCTTCAAACTCGGTTGAGCCAGTCCAGAATTGAATTTGATAGCCCGACCAGTAGCAATATCCACCCAGGAAGCACGAACAAATTCTTGCAGTTCGGCAGTAATTTTGGGATGTTCCAGTATTTGGAAGTGACCTTCTAAATCTGCTTTAATCAAGCGATAAACTAATTGGTCTTGTTGCTGCTGTTGTTCTGGATTAAGTTCACCGCTTTCCCCCAAGTTGCTGAAAACTGATTCAACTTCTTCAGCTAAATCGCCTTCAAAGTCTAAAATTTTGGACTTTCCTTCGGCATTAACAAATGCTTTGCGCCGTTCGTAAGTTTCAACGTAATGTTGAGCAATTTTGCGAGGATCTGATTGGATGTTTGCTAAAATCATCGCATCCAATTCTAGCCGGGGTAGCATATCGGCTTCTACTGCACGAGGGTAATTGACCAGTATTTGCGTACCAAGGCTATGTTTGCCATACTCAGCCAGGGTTTTGATTCCTAAGCCGACTGTTAAGTTATATTCCCCCGGTGTAATAGCATCTTCCCCTTTCCTACCTTTGAAGGAAGATGTTGCTAACACCATGTCGTAACCAGTTTTGCCGTTATCTCTAATTAACGCTTCTCCTACTTGCTCAAGTCTAAAGGGAGCTAATGTTCCTTTAGCAATCCGGGCTACAGGGTTTTTCTCTTGTTCCTTGATGCCTAGTCGAAACTGGAATGGAGTATTGCTGTTGCCTGTAAGTTCTTCTGCCAAGTCCAGACTAATTTTGCCGTAACAGTCACCTACTAGGTTTTTTGCTACATCCAGTGGCAGAAAGCCTCCGTTTTCCCCGGTTGCATCGTCTATCACTATCAGGCGTAGGTTTTTAAGTTCCTTGAAGTCTCGACAAGGAGTAAACAGCAGTGAGCCGTAAGCTGCTCCATCTGAAGCATTGGGGTAAATGCGATCGCCCTTGGCGGGGCGAAGCCCATCGCGCACTTTATCGTCACTGGCAAAATACATTCGTTCCCCAGCGGCGAACTGTAGCGTCTTGCCCTCATGTTCCTCCAAGTCTTGGGCTGTTGTAGAACCTGGGTAAACTGTGCCGATGGCAAATTCGACATCGGGATACAAGTATTCTGCCAAGGAATTTTCTATCTTCTCTTCTACCCCAGTATCAAGCTTTAGCTTTGTATCAAAGTGTTTGAGGGTTAGAGTCATCGTTTATCTAAAAGTGTGAACATATTTATATCCAGATTGGATTACATAATTTGCTATTGATATCTGCCTTTGTAGGTAAATTAAAAAAATTGTTTTATTCTTGACATAAGTTAGAATAAGATTGCCGAGTGTTGCAAACCCATGAGTAACCAAAAACTACCACTATTGACTAGCGAGCAGTCTATGCGCGGTTTGATGCCTGAAGAACTCATGAGTGAGGGGTATATGGAGGCTGATGACTTTCCAGTATATGAAACCCAGAAGGAACGGCTTCAAAGAATTGAAGAACAACAACGTTTTGCCAAAAAACAGCTTGCAGAAATTAAGGAATGGCAGGAGATTTAAGTGCTAGAAGGCTGTATTTAAAAAACTTAACCAGTCCTTACAAGTAAGGGCTGGTTAAACTATTAGTGTTACCTATATTTCTCGTATCCTTTGGCATAGCCCAAAAGGTAGAAAGGATTTTGACATTGTTGGGGAATGCCAAAGTCCCCATGACGTTTTCCCCGGTCATAGCAGCACCAATCGCTGCTTTGCCAGAGGTTTTGGTCTTTTAGCCTTTCTTCAAGAGGGGGAATTTCACGTTCAACTGGTTCTCGGTCTTGCACAACGTAATGGAATTCTTCAAAATATTCGGGATACATGGAGTCATAAATGAAACTTCATCACCGTGCAAGCGTGAGCTTGAGAAAAAGAGAAAAACCCACTGGATTAAACACCAGTGAGCTATGTGGGATAATAAGAACAGGAATTGTGTTAGTAAGGAATTGAATCTACGTCAACTGTATGAGGTGGCAATTCAGATTTAGATACAGTTGGTTCTTCAGCTGCTTTGAGGATGTTAATGTTGTGTGTGAATGCAGTGCTTGATGCAGCTAGACTCCATAGTTCTTCACTTTTATCCATGCAAATGAACTTGCCAATGCTTAAAACTGTTGGTTCTGGCATTGCCACTGATTCAGGGATAGCTACCCAGCTTTTCTTAGGAGCATCAGGTGGCTCCAGGGATGGTTTAAATGTGGGATTAAAGACACATAAGCAATGAAACTGTGTATTTAAGCTGCGGTAGCCTTTCTTCGTCGCTTTGCTGTATGCCACTTCCATCTTCGTTTTGAATTGCTGGTACGCTTTGCCAAACCGTGCGGCAGCAACGCCATAAATGGTTAATACCAGTGGTACTTGGTGCAAGTTTTCGTTATTTTTACCCAGTACGTAAATCAGATAAAAACTGCGGAGGGCTGCTGTTTCACCAAGCTCTTTGTAAAGCTTGAAGCCTGAAGGAGTTTCATAATTACCAACGATCTCCTTTGTTTCCCTTAATTCTATAAACCGAGGAGAAATAGCGAGAACGTGCATCTTGGGTGATTTACTATGCCACCCCATTTCAACCGTGCCGCTGCTAAAGGTGTGTTCGTAGGTAGCTGGTTCCCCTTCCCAGCCAATTAAGTCTAGATTATCTTTTTTAATGAAAAGACCTACTACTTTTGGGTCTTTATCATTAAGAATTTGACAGGAAGGAAAACTCGATAGCGTTCCTGTAAATTGCTCTAGTGTAAACTGGTCAAGTTCCATCTTCGACTCAAAAAAACTACACCTAGAATTGCCCGTCAGGGCAATACTCGTATTTTGTAGTTGTGAGGGTGCGCTCTTGTTTTTTCTACTAAATGTATTTGCAACTGTTCTAGTTATTCTGCATGGGATTCAGGTAAAACACCGTATTTTTGCCCCCACTATATGACTATTAGCGTTGGAAGGAAAACGGCCAAGTCAAGTGTAGATAGCTGTAACCATCATTTTTATGGACGAAGAGTGTTTTTTGATTCGGGAACGATGGCGTTTGGGAAATCCGTGGAACCATAACGCACTCAGGCTATAGCTTAGGCGCATTATGATTCCAATGGTGATTGCTAGAAAGACTCACCCGCAGATACAATTGCTTTACAGTTACCGTTAACATTACTGTTAAGCGACAGATCAAGCTGAGAGATTTGATGCTGCAAGTCTTGCAATTTCAATTGCTGGGACTGTATTTCTAGCTTTCGTAGCTCTGATATCAGGGTTTCCAGCACTGGCAGATTATCTGGGTTGAATTGGATGGCGATTGATTCGCTAGAACCATTTAGATATAGAGTTGCTGTTCCCAAGTTTTCATTGGTGAAACAACTCAGATAGCTGCTAGGTGTGATTGTGATAGTTGTGCTTTTGCTGATGTTCATTTTTTACTCCGTGGTGACTTAGACTGTTTCATGTGTCGAAAGCGGACGTGCTTTGCGGTAACAATTTCGGCGATCGCACTCACGTCCTCGCCGCGTTTGTGTGCTGCTAGAATGTCCTTAGACTTGGCACTAACTTTGACTTCCTGATATTGTGTTGGCAGTTCATTCGGTTCAACCAACAGCACAACCGAAGGCGGATTGTTTTGAAAGTCGATACGGCGTTCAACTCCAGCTACCTGCTCACTTAGCACTCCCGAAGTGTGCAACTTCAGGAGATACCCCTTTATTTGGGCTATCTGGTTGCGACGGCGTTGGATAACTGTAGAGTGCAGTTCTACAATCTTTTCTAGCCGTGCTTCCCAGCTTTCCAGGTCTAGCTTTAACTGGTCAGCGACGTAGGCGATCGCGTCTACTTTTGCCTCTGTTGCTTGCTGCACGTTAAGTTGGTCATGCAGCAACTGTTGTAACTCTAATTCGCCCTCACAATTGTCAATCTCCGACCACAATTGGGCGCTGGTGATTGATAGCACTGCAAGGCTGGCATGGTTGATGTCAATGGTTGTTGTCATTGGTATCCTTAATAGGTAGGGTTCCATAGCAATTGGGGCGTTTTGGTTGCAACAGTTTTGTTGATGGTTTAGCAGCGGTCAGAATACAGGTAAGCATCGTGGTAATACTGACGTTCTTGCTCCCAAGCAGCCTCAGCCTCGGCTAAGGCAATAGCTTCAGCGGATTTAGGCTGCTGGATGGCAGCAAGCCATTGTTGTTCGAGTTGGTCGAACCAGCTTGATAGTTCAGCTTGTTGAAGCGGGGTTAATGTGGTATTGCTCACGATGGAATTTCCTCAAACATCACCCCCAGTAGCGCGTGAGCGGTTTTCAGGTTGATGTTGTGTTTGGAGTGTTACCATTACTCTTGTTTGCAATGGTTTCCTCATTCGTGAAAGGGTTTATTAATCACAAGCATTCTGGTGTTTACGTTTGTCCGCCGATCTGACTGGAGGAAAGAACCTGCACCTTTTGTCGAACTCCGTTGCTCCCAAACAACGCAACCAAGAGCGGAAGTGCTGATATTTTTGCTTTGATCCGAAGGTGTAGGAGTTGCTAACAATGCTCACTAGTCGTCCTGAGGGGACTAACCATTTAAACGCTTGCTGGATGTGATAAATATCGTTGCCAACACTGAACGGCGGGTTCATAATAACGCGCTGATATATTGGTTTTGGAGTGGCTTCCATGAAGTCCTCACCAATTAAGTTAAATCCTTGGCGAGTGAGGATTTCTCGCACTTTTGGCGACACCTCGAAGCAATGGGGTTCAATGCCAGCTGCCCTGACTGACAAGCAAATCGACCCGGAACCGGCGCTTGGTTCTAGCACGCGCATTCCCGGTTCGAGGCAAGCTTGTTGCATCATTCGCTCCAACAGATGCTGCGGTGTGGGAAAATAATCGGGTATTTTCTGCCACACAGCTTCTCGCTTAAGTTGGCTGATTTCTAATGCTTCAGTTTCCTCGGTAGTCTTGGGACGTTCCGCACCTAACTCCTTGAGGGCAGCGATCGCACATTTACACTGTTGGGGAGTGCGGATGCCAGCACTTTTAAGCTTTTTTACCCACTCCTTATACCAACCGTCGGAGGCGAATACGTCTTCTATATCCTTGTCGCTCCAACTGTCCTTGCTCATGGATGCTAGGACTTCCAGTTGGGTTTTGGCGGTGATTCCTTCTTTTGATGCGGGGCAGGTTCCCAAGTTCTGCACTGTTGGCAAGCGCATAAAGCAGGAATTGAATTTGCTCCAGTCTCAAGCCTTCTTGATAGAGCGAGTCGGCAATTCGGGCGCGGCGGCGAGTGGGGTTAAGTTGAGCGATGGGTGAATTTTTCTTTGCTGCGATAGCGAAGCGCTGCTGCGAAGCGCAGATCGCCTTGGTCATGCTGTCAGCCAATTCGCGTAGTTTCTCGGCTTTGCGGGGATTGGGGAAAAGCAGCGGCTTTATTTCCTGAGAGCTGTTTTCTACCTGGGAAAGCAAGTCCCAAAGTTCTAGTTGTTGCATAAATGGAAGATAGGAAAAACCTCTCCCTCTCCCAGCCGTGAGGCTGCAATCTTTATATTAAAATTTATTGCTGGTCTGTTAAAAAACGCTATTTTATGATGATTACGCACTTATTAATCGTGTCGGCGTGGCTGCGACGGGGTACACACTTCGGTGGTGGATGTAAAAGCAATTTCTAGCGCCCAGTTGTTATGGGGTTGGACTACAAAGTGCAGATGCGATCGCAGTGACCAATAATAGGACTTATATGCGATAAATTTCACTCCTTATGAAGCGTGAGCATGGAATAGTTAAACTTTAAGAATCATATAAAAAATAAAGCTCCTGGTTGGGAGCGCGTGATAAGACGTAAATTACTTGCTGCTAATTGTTATTTATCATCCACTCGATGCAAGCTTTAATTGTGTCTGCGTGACATCGGACATTTTTATTTGGTTGCTTACACCAGCACAACAGTCGCACATTACTACCTGCTCTTACGAGATTGGCAATTTTGTTTAATTCTTCCCACACCTGAGCACTTGTGAGTCGGCACTCCTGTTTAGCAACTGGTAGTTTCCATTCACTGGGGTCAACCACTGCATTACTGCCAGTACTGGCTAACTTAATATTCTGCCATAGCCATTGTCTGAAAGCATCACATACCGCATCGCGTAAGCTTTCATCTCCTTGCATATCAAACGGATTGCCGAGGCGTGATGTACGATCACACATTCTATCAACAAAGCCTAACTTAGGCGACAAGTTTCTCATGCTACCTACTGTAATATGACCTGGGACAGCGCTCCCGGGAATCAGCACTGCCTGAGTAGATATTAATGGGTGGTTTCATAACGCAAAATTGCAAATATTTCACCACCTTTATAAGCGTGAGCTACTGAAATTTTTATCAAGCTGAATTTGTTTTTATTGTTAGTATTCAGTTGAATTTATGGGAAAAAAATTATAAATAATGTTGATTAAAACGCGACCTTACCTAGGAAAGAAATTGTCTAGCTACTGTATATACAGTAACTAGACAACTAGATTAGAACTCGGCAGTGTTTGGAAGTTCTACAACGTTGTTCTGCTGCTCTTGACGAGCCTTGCGCCGCGCCCAAGAACGGTCGTTGATTTCCTGTAAATCTTGCAGCGACTTACCGAACTTACGCCCTGCATATTCCAGCAACTGCTCAAGGGAATAGCGCCGTTCTTCAATAGTGCCGAAAACTTCAGTAAACCGTTCTTTGAGTTCATCCCAAGAGAAGGAATCCCCTAAAGAGCGCTTCACCGACAACCCCTGCAACTCGCGCAAAGCGTAGTATACCGTGGCATACTGCTTTTCGCAGTAGTCAGATGTGTTATATTCACCGAGAGCGGAGGTATCGATGGACTGAATAGCGGTGGTGGTGGATTTACGAGGTGCCATAGTAGTAGAACCAAATTAATTTCACTTTTTCATGAGCGTCAGCGATTCTTTAGAAGAACTTAAAGGCATAACTGAGTGTTGTGGGTGAGAAATTTAAGCTGTGTAACGCATAGGCGAATCAACTTCGGCTAGATAGTATAGTGTGCTGATACTAATCCTGGTGGGGTTGAAAGTTGACCACTTGTAAGCACACTCTCCCGGCTTATACTTGCTCGACTGTCGGCTCCAGTCTGACCACAAAGGCAGCAGTGTTGGTGAGTGGGAGTACAGCGCCATTCCTACGCGAATCCAGTCGTGGTAGTCGTCGGCGCGGTGGGGATGAAGCCGCGACAGCAGCATAGCAATGTGACGGTACGTAGCTTGTCGTGCTGGTTGCGTGGTGTGAGGATGTCTGCACACTTTGACTGGCACACGGGATTTGGATTGCTTTTTGAGCATCAACTGTATCAGCCAATCTGGAGCAAAGGCGATCGCTCTTTCATTAGGACTGCAATTCTTTAGCCAGCTGTAAGGCTTGTGGGTGATAGGGTGAATTGATGGCGGCAGGACGGACATCAATCCTTTAAACCGCAATTCCAGCCCCATGTCCAGCTTGCGAGAGTAGAGTGATTCTGCTATATCGGCTGACACCTTGAACAACCGTTGACAACGCCCCGGTCGCCCAGACGTGAAGGCGACTGTATCGGGCAGAGGATTTTCTTGTGCCAGTACGAGCAGCACTTCGGCTGCGGCTGCGCCATCTTGGTCGAGTGCCAGCAGATAGTTGCGCCCTGACTCGATTGCCGTGCCAGTCAGCAAGCCAAATCCGGTGCAGTGATGACCATTGGCAAGCCACTGGATTAACTGCGCCGGAGTATAAGGACGCTTATTCCAGCCCTTTCCTCCAAGGGGTTGTTTCCCTGAAACAGGAACTAACCCCCAGTCGGTCGGGAGTGAGCTTAATTCTTTATAAAGTTGTTGAATCACTCTTTTGAGTCATTGGTTGAAGGGGGCTGTTTTTCTAGCTTTTTGGCACATCGCCTCATGGTTGCTGTAACTATTAGCATGGATCTGTATATTTCTGTTCCATCTTCAGACGCTGTTTCAAGTGCTAGCTCTTCAAGTTATTCAGCCTCTTTCAATAATTTGAGAAAGCGTTTTACTATACGTTTCATGTAACACAAAATCTAATATTCCGAGGGCAGCATCAACACCTTTTCAACCAGATAAAATTTGATGCAAGGCAATGGAAAATCGGTGTACTCAATCTCCTGCCGTAAGATTTCCGAATCTGTATCCCGTTCACAACTTAATGTGGCAGATTTGTTATCATTAACGACCAACCGCCAAATTTGGAAGTCCTGTAAGTTGGGAAGTGCAAGCAGCTTATTAGTTTGATAAGAAGCAATGGCATCGATTAGCCAGTAGGCGTTACCAGCAGTAGCTAGATAGCTTATTCCGCAGGTATAAAGCAGCCCCAGTGGATGTTTGTACAGTGATTCTGAACTTGTAAACTGGTTGAGGTCTGTTTGCTTTAGTGTCATTTTCAGTGTTAAATGAAGTTGGGATGAAATGCCATGAGCCACGACAAAAAACAACTCTCCCGTCAAAATGCGGAAAAGTTTTTTTTAGGAGTCGGGGGAAGTAAAAGGTTTATTTGGACTTGCTACCGATTGCGGTTTTTGCTTTTGTTCCGTTAGCACCACCAGCGCCTTCTATGTTGGAATCTGCTGGTGATGTTGGTAATGAGCTAGTGTCGGGAGAGTTATTATCTATAGCAGCCTCTGGCGTATTGGTAGATGAAGAGTGAAGTTGCCACAATGCAATCAGCACCTAACTCTTTAGCCTGAGTTTCTACCAAGCTTTGCACCTGCTCCAAAGTCAATCCGGGAATGCGCCCTAACTGTTGAGTTTTGATTAATTTCCAAACTGCCAATGCCTCAACTGGCGTTGCTGATTGAATAGCTTTGCGTGAAGCTGCAATCAACTTTTCTGCCACTATATTGACCCTGTTTTCTAGAGACATATCTTTTGTTTTAGCCATTGAACCTCTGGGGTTATTGGTACATTTCATTTGCCTCAAGGCGTGAGCCTAAGCCCACAAAAACAACATGAGTCAAATTTTCGGCTCATGTCGTTATGGGTAGAGAAATAGGTGGTGTGAAAATACTCACACCTGGTTTTTTGGTTTAGTCGGTTGTAATTGTCTGAGCGCGATTGGCTGTATCCGCAGATATGGACACAGCATCGGATGCGATCGCCCTTCCAGGTGGAAAGGCAACTTTTCTGAAGCTAGATCGGGATAATTCTTTCAGCCGTAAGTTCGGCTAACTTTTCTTTGAATCCCTCCGGTCGTTCAACTGTGTTCATTTGCAAGCGTCCCTGAATTACGCATTGCTGTGAAGAGCGCAGACTACGCGCGTTGCGTGGCAAGGTTTTCTCCCCACGCCACTACTTTGATAGTTGAAGGAGGAGGTGATGCGTCCTTTTCATTGTGATGAGGACTGTAAAATGTCCCCAAACATTGAGCGATGTGGTCACCGTCGCAGGTGTGTCGATATTCCGGAGTGGCGACTATGGTAATGGCTATTGTGCAATCGTTCATGGGTGGTTCCTAAAAAGTGTCAAGATTAGTATCATCTTCAGCTTGGGGTCTGTCTTGTTTAGACCCCAGTAGGTGTAACTGATTAGCGTTAACAATAGGTTTGGAACGCAGAGTACCTGTTGTGCGGTCATTCCATATTTCAATTTTGAGGTAGCCAGTTACACCAATTTGGTCGCCTTTACGGATGTAGTTGGCGGCAATTTCTGCTGTCTTTCCCCACAATTCGATATTGAACCAATCCGGGGGTGCGTCCTTAGCCCGCCGTCGCACCGCCAGCGATAAAGTAGCTTTGGCGCTTCCCGACTCGAAAAAGCGAATTTCAGGGTCTGCACCAACCCGACCAACCAAGTTGACAGTATTGAGAGTGAGGATTTGAGGTGTAAGTTCGATTTTCTCCTCAGCTGCTGGTGCTGTTTCTACTGCCTTTGTATCTGGCATTGGCAGCGAGTCATCGGCGGATGCTGGATGAATAGTAGTGGATGTTTTTCTCATGTCACTCAAATGAAATATCAATAATGCTTTGGCGTAAGCCAAAATAATTAACATAGTGTTTTTAACGAAAGCTGCTAGAAATTTCCCTCGTACAACGAAATTAAGGTGCAATAAGCTGTTGCGTTTACAATTTACAATGCTTAAAATTTAGAACCAAAGCCTCAAACTTTCTCCCCCTCCCCCCTCTCTGCCTCAACGAGAAAATTAAAAGCCTCACAGCTTTGTTTATTAACAACAAATAACTAAATGTGCCAGTTTGAATCCTAAAAATAAAACTCCCGTTTATGGGGAGTGATTAGTTATTATGATTTACAAAATTATTTGAGTAACTGGTGAATTGTTGGGTAAGAAAGCAAAGTCAGGGTATTTATCTAAGTTCTTTCGCACAGTCCAGATATTGAGGCTGAATCGTTCAGCAGAATGTTCTACAACTCCGTGTTGATGTTTGCAATTGAAGCTGTAGATATCGCCATCATTAAGCTGAAGCTTTTTAATAGTTGAAGCATTTGGATTGCTGCTTTTTCTTTCAGTGTTGTAAGCAAATGTAGCAGTACCAAGATTAACACCACAAGCGCGTTCTATCGCATAGGTATCGTCTCTGTGCAAAGCTATGGTTCCTTTACTGTTAATGCCTTGCGCTTCTCCGCCGAAGGTGAGTAAGGCAATGTTAGAACCAGGATAGATGCGTTGGCAGAAATCCCACAAGCGCTGGTCAAAATGTGCGGAGATAATGCGATTTTGAGATAGCAAAGCTTCGTGGAATAGCCAGAGACGATATCGACCAGGAGCGTATTTACTAACATCGGGTGTCATTTGTGGTATTAAACTTTGGCAGTGCAATCGCAAAGCTTCAAGTGTGCTGGCTCTGACCAAACTGAATTTATTGAATGTCATATTAGCGCTCTTCAATTATTCCAACCATCATTGTGTGTGAACACATCTTGATTTCTGTTACCTTTGGTTGGTTGCTGCAATAATCGTAAAGTGGTTAGTCCTTCAATGTACTTGAGGGCAGCATTAGCGCCTGCGACTTGAAAGAGTGCAATCGCGTTTTCCTGTTCTTCAAGGCTTGCGTTTGCCTCTTTAAGAAGTTCAACTATGGCAACCGGAAGATTGATGATTTTGTTTTGGTTTGAGTCCCAATGTTCTATTGTTCCAGCTAGTAGGGTTTGCTCAGACAAAGTTGGATAACCTTTTTCTGTGGCGATAAAGTGGAGTTTGGCACTAGCGCCAAACAATGGGAGTGATTGTTGAATTGCTTGTCTTAGCGCTTTCATATTACGGGGTTTGTATTTGACTACCACAGGATTAGTACAGGGTGGAAGTAGTGCTAATTCAGAAATTGGTAAACTCAATTGTCCTTCCTGTACAATTTGCATTTCCTCAATTGAACAGTGTGGATAGGTGATGCGAGTTGTGTAGTCACCACTATAGCGGGGATCGCCAAATACTCGTAGCTTCACAATTAATTTGTGAGATATCCACCCCCCTCCCCTCTCTTTTCCTGACAACAGGGGTGGAATTATACTTGTTTGCCACTCAATGACGACAATGCGATGCCGCTCGCGGCATGCCCTTCGGGCATCGCCTGATAAATCTTCCCTGATTTCCCGAACACACGCGCCTGGGTGTTGTTCAATAAACTTATTGACCCATTTTTTTTGCTTAGGATTAAGACGTGGTGAACGATTTTTTTACGTGCATGATAATACGATAAGTTTGTCTGAACGGTTATGAAAGGCTCAATGGCGTGGATAGTTGAGGCAGTCGGGGCAGCAGTTGCCACCCCCACAATATCCCAAGTTTTTTAACTAGCTTGTTGTAATATTGATGAAATCACCTCGGCTGTTTGGACTGGTTGGTCTTTGAGTTGTGCCTTGATCTGCGATCGCAACCAGGATACGGGTGCATCTTTACCATCTACTTTCTGAGCAATGTTTAAAGCTTTGGCTATCTTGCGTGCTGGGCGCAGTTGTAGCTTCTCAATGTCTATTCCTTGAAGCGAGTTATTAACAGGTGCGGTAGTTTCTGGGACAGGTGAGAAAGTACTTTTGGAATGAGCCATATCAATCACATTGGGTTGTTGCTCATTTTCATCTTTTACGGGGTTGACCACTGTCCGTTTCTGGTGCAGTGTCGAAATGGATATGAACGTGATGAAGTCGAATGTAACGATGACGATGAACTGTCATTGCGATCGCGTCGAATAGCAGTGTCAGAAAATTCTGGGTGTCCATTGTGTAAATTGTTGTAGTGTTTACTAGCGTGTAGCGAGTGCTAGGTTTTCGTTTCTCATGCCCCGTCAGGGGCGGCGATCGCCTTACTTATCCCTTCATTCAGCAACGCTCTGTAACGCTCCCGGCAGCACTTTGTAAAATTATTTCCAGATTCTGCCCTAACAAAGAAAATTATCTACAGCAGATTGCTTCTTGACTTACATTAGGGCTATTGTACTTTCAATAACCCTAAAAATTAGATTAAATTACCCTGTAAGCCAAAACTAGGAGAGAGGAAAAGGAGGCAGATTTGAGTAAGATTGCAGTGCTAAATCTATTGTTTGCGAATCCCAAAACCTTGAACCCCGAAAAGTTTTGCGAAAAGTACGCTAAGAAGCAAAAAAGTGAGTGGGGCTATAGAGCTAACTGGAACAAGCTCTTAGCCTACGTGCTTGACGTGAGTGAAAAGACTGTAGAATCCTGGGGACCTGACTTTGAGAACTGCCCAGAAAAGTACCAAAAGCGACTCGCTGAGATTGATGCTCTCAAAATTGCAGAGGCAATTCTCAAGAAGCACGGGTTAAGTCAAGAGTTTTTGGATGCCCTTGATTAAATACCCTAAAAATTTCTCCTAAAAATTAGCCCTATTTTTTAGGGTAAAGTATTGCCCTTCACATAGAAGGGCTTTATTGTTAGAAGCAAGATTCGTGAGATTTCTCAAATCTTGCTGCAAAGTCCTGTCTAGTTTGATATCTCTAGAAAACTCCAGTCTGAAAAAGCATTGCCAACTGTTGATTAACAAAACATACCAAGGAAGTAATATGTCTGGTTACAGCTTTGTGCCGCCCATCTGGGTTGTATGCACTCAGGAAGGGCTGAGGGTGAGAATTGCCCTTGAGCCTGAATTATTTGGAACTGTTACTGATGGTGAACAACTACAAAGCATTAGGCGATTCCAAAGATTTGGAAGTAGCCCTGCCAATGGTGATTATATTGAAGGCATTGCCGCAGTAACCAGCCAAGTTGGTCTGGTCGTTGGGATTCACCGCAGGTTGTATGTTACCTGGATAACTCCTGCACTTGATCCTGTGCTGAACTTTAGTCAGTACTTCGCCACAATCTTGGCACTACCGATCGCCATGACTGAGCTATATCCAAAGATACCCAACCGTTCCAATCGTGCTGTGACTCTTCTACAGACGCAGCGTTTTGCAAGTCCCTCAAATCTTTCAGAAAATACTGATTCTAAACCACCAAAAATCTAAAGAGCCGATTCAATAGAAGTGATTGACAAAATACACAAGCACGTAGCCTGCTGCGTTGGCGAAACATTAAAATTCAAAATATGAATGCGATCGCCCTTGGCGGGGCGAAGCCCATCGCGCTTATATTATTACCCGAATATTTCCCCGAAAATTTGCTTTCCTGCACCACATTATCGTGTTTTTGTCAATACATATTAACGGACTGGCTCAAAGAGCGCGCGTTGAGAATTCTCTGCTCTGATTTCCAACCGCGTTTACTGCAACTTTCTATACTATCTGCAAGGTTAACAGCAGTTTTTGAAATTTATCAGTATGATTATTGTGATGCGTCAGCCTTGATCGAAAAAGTCTTTTTAATTACAACGTAATTTTTGAGAATTGATTTGAAACTCGATACTGGCAATCTTCCGCTTTCCAGGTATCTCTTGAGCATCTAAAATATACCCCTCAGTTTGCAATTCTTCTATTGTTCGCCATAAAATTTGGCTGCTCCTAGACGGATTACTGCCCAACAAATCCAGATTCTTCAAAAGATATTGTTTAGAAATGTGTAGATATTGTCCATCAATTAGCTTATCCCATTTCATTCGGCTAGCAAGATAAACTAGGAGTTTCATCTTGTAATCATGCTTGGCATTATTCCCTTGCTTTTGCTTAGTGTCAATGCTGTTTGAAAACAGAATATAGTCACCCGTCCGTTCTGGTCCTTCAAAGAATTCCAGTGCTACCGTGTAAGCATCTGCCAATTCATAAGTGTAATCGGCAGCCTTTGCTAAATCAAAGTCTCGCGGCAGATTATCGATTTCGTAATCTCGGATTCGGAGGATACTTTTAACGATCACCTTCGCTCCCATTGTGTTACCTTTTTTCAAAGACTTGGCGAACACGAGTTCTGTTCTGTGAAGGGTAACTAAATCTTGGTTGAGTTGCGATCTGCGCTTCGCAGCAGCGCTTCGCTATCGCAATCTAGTTGTGAAACTACCATCCTTAGCACGGCTATAGCCCAAGCTCTCCAACAAATCGTTAGACCGAAAATAAACCAGAGAACCTTTACCCTGCTCTCGCGCTTGCTTGTATAGAAATAACACAATCGCAACTTGCCTCGGATTTAGAAAGGTAAGCAATGCTACAAACAAGCGCTGAACCCGTAGGTCTTGAATATTCTCTAATCCTTTGCTAATTCCTTCATCTTTACAAGCTTTTAAATCGAAATTAGCATACTGCTCTTTTATTTCTTCCCACTCCAATAGCTGAAAGCTCGTCCAGTCGAACACGACGGGTAAGAGCGACTTCGCTGTTGTCTGTGGAATTACCAGCAACCCGCATTTCCAGATAATATCCTTCTGCATCAGCGCTGAAAACTGGTAATCGCACATCAGGGTTTCTGATGGAGGCTCCCGCTCTAGGTAATATCATTAGCAACTGTCCGTCCACTGGAAAAGCAGTGTCTTTTGTGTTCACACTTACTCTCTACTACTTTGAACAAATTTTATCAAGGGTGTGCAGTCTTGGGCAGTTTTCTCAGCATTTTAGAAATGGGCAGTTCCGAAATGTAACAAATCTCAACAATCATCCGTGAGTCCGGCGTATGATTTTGAGTCTTTTATCCGTGAGTCCGGCGTAGAGTTTTCTCCGTAAGCCCAGCACACATCACCTTGTTTTATCCGTGAGTCCGGCGTACATTTTTATCCGTGAGTCCGGCGTACATTTTTTTCTGGTTGACTTTTTGATGACTTACACGGTAAGGCTTGTAAAACTTTATCCGTGAGTCCGGCGTAGAGTTTTCTCCGTAAGTATAGCGTCTTTTGTCCCTTTATATCCGTAAGTACCAGATACATTTTTATCCGTGAGTCCGGCGTATAAGTCATATGTGAGTCCGGCGTATAGGCAATTTTGACCCCTTGAAAGTGAAATTTTTAAATGCTAAGTTCTAAAGTTGACAGCCTACTTGATTTCTGACTGTCACTTTAGTTAAGTGCTGCATATGGATGCCATATTGACAACCAAAAGCACTTCGGTTTGAAACGGTCTATCTTATGCCCCTAAAACAGGCTACGCTAATAGACATCCCTATGGGGTACGAATTGGCTTATTTTTGTACTACTTACATAAACCAAGAGCAACAGGAATACCTATACCCAGATTCAACAACGCCAAACTGTCCTGAAATTTAAAAAGCCGGAGAAAACAGCAAAAGTAACTGTTCTCACCGACTTACCGAAGTTTGAAACGGGAACTTTGTTAAAGTCCAAGCAGCGCTAACTGCATGGAAACAAAAATCCAGATAGTTAAGAACTATCTAGACTTTAGCAAAATTTTCGTTAAATGGTAAGCGTGGACAACTATACTTTCGCTGTGATACCGGCTTCGTAAACCGAAAAACTCACGGAGTCCGTATTCAATGAAAGTAACCTCCATTAATTTGGCTTTTTCTAGCCAACTGGATTTAAAAACTGGCATCACACAGCTATTTACTGCCATTTGCTTTAAATACCGCAATCTCACATTAGCTCTTGTCTCCAAGCTCACCCCTACTTTGAACAAGGAGGGTGCTTGGTCATGACTACACAATTTCCATCATTTGAAATTGATACCTCCCAAGCGATTAAGCAGCTAGAACTTTTGGGATACCAGCGCGGTGATGCTGTTTATGTCCGAGCTTTCTTGCCCAAAGAAGACCCCCGTTTTGCTCCAGGCACAGCACGCAAAGCCGATAAAATCAACTTCAAACAAATTTTGCAGTGGCAGCAGCAAGGTTATGGTGTATATTTTGTGATCAACGGTGGTGGTCATAAAGATGAAAATGTTCAACTTTGCCGTGCGGTTTTTATTGAGCATGACGACTTAGAAATAGAATTACAGCGGGATTTGTGGCAAACACTCTCGCTACCAGAACCAACCTTTCAAGTCCAGACTCGTAAATCCGTCCATTCTTACTGGGTGTTTGAAAAACCCATCTCTGTTGAAGATTGGAAGCAGTTGCAAACTGACCTTTTAACATACACCAATGCTGACCCAGCCATCAAAAATCCTAGTCGGGTGATGCGATTGGCTGGAGCATGGCACATTAAGCCAGGGGAAAAGCCGCTACGTTGCGATATTATTTCACAGTCTGGTTTGAAATACACCTATGAACAATTGCGCTCCTCTGTTCCAGCGCAACAACAACCTGAGTTAGTTCAAGAAAAGCGTGAAGCCATGCGATCTGCTGAACGCAATTTACTCGCTGACGCAGAGCGATCGCGATCGCACTTTGAACTGACTGCACACCAGCAACAGTATACTCGCTATGAAGATATTTCTGTACCTGTACCAGTTGCAGTACCACTCGAAGTCTGCCTCTCAAAAGAGTCTCGCGCTTTGCTTAACTTTGGGGTAAACGAAGGAGGTCGCAATACCAATGGGGCAAAACTAGCACGAGATTTAATTGGTACTGCGAATCATTTTACTAGCATCGGTCAGCAGTTTGACGGTGATCCACAGCAACTTTTACAAGATTATGCCGATCGCTGCACCCCACCACTGCCAGCCAAAGAAGTTGATAGCATCTGGAAATCAGCCGAGAAAGACCACCCAGGTCCCAGTTGCACTCCAGAAGGTGTGGAAACTTGCATTAAGGCTTGGTACTGGAATACTCATATCAAGCCGAATCAAAATTCATCAGCTAGTTCTGGTAATCCTGGTTTTGATAATGTTTACAGTGTTGGGAATAAGCAGCCTATTTCAGATAACACACAGCGCGAATCTCCTAGAGAGACGCTTCGCGAACGCATTCTAGAAATTTTAAGCCGCCATGATTCCGAATCAATGCGAGCGATCGCACTTATGGATTTGGCTAATTTGGTAAAGCTTCCATATCGGCAAATTGAGCAGCTAGCCAAAATACTCACAGATGAAGTAGATTTAGACTTTGATACTTTAGTTGCCACGCAGAAACTTTCATCTCTGCTTAAAACTTGTCCTCAACAACTTGACCTAACCCGATTACTGGAACCTCAGTTCGCCCGACTATTAATTGATACCGCGAATGCCATGCCTACAGCTCCGGAATTTTTATTCACGACGCTTCTGGCAACTGCGGCATCTCAGATTGGCTCGGCAGCACGGATAGTTGTCAAACCGTCCGCCAACTACACCCAACCAATGGTAATGTGGACGAGCATTGTCGCTGACTCTGGCTCCGTAAAAACTCCGGCACAGCGAGTAATTATTGACCCATTGGTAGAATTAGAAACCTCAGCTTTTGAACGCTATCAAATAGAAGCAGCCGAATACAGGAAGTTACAAGCAGCACATAAAGGTAAAAAGCAAGACGACTCTGATGATCAGTCTTTAAACGTACCCAGACGCCAGCGCTACGTGACTAAAGATAGCACACTGGAAACATTGCAGCGGATTCATGGCGAAAACCCACGGGGGGTATTGTACTACCGGGATGAATTAGTAGGGCTATTTAAAACCCGCAATCAGTATCGCGGTGGTTTGGGAGCTGATGAAGAGCAGGAACTCGATCAATTTAATGGGTCTGCAATTATTTACGATCGCTCAGAAAAATCTGTATGTTTACCCAAAAGTGCCATTTCCCGCACGGGTAGCATCCAGTGGGAAGTTTTATCTGCGATAATGGGAGATCACAATGACTACAACGGCAGTTTTGCTCGGTGGTTGTTCTGCGCTGCTAAGTCTCCAAAACGTTATCTGCGGTTAGTTGGAGAAAATTCTGCTCCCCATACTGGTATCTCCCAAGCACTACGTCAGCTTTACATAAAACTTGCCTTGGTGCCAGAAAAAGACTACTTTTTAAGCACAGACGCAGCTATGCTTTTCCAGGTGTGGCAGCATTCTCTTGTAGATGCCCAAGTTGCTGAACAGTCCTATGGAATAAGGATAGTATATCCCAAAATTGAAGCTTATACCACAAGATTGGCGCTGTGGTTACACATTGTTAATGCTGTGTTAGCAGGTGAAACTCCGACCCAGGTGATTTCTGGGGACACGATGGAAAAAGCAATTGAGCTAGCGGCTTATTTTCTTTGGCAGCATAAATTGATTCATACTCAAAACTCCCCGGAATCGGGACTGACATCTTGGGGTCTGAAAATCCAGAAGTTAGCTGAACAAGTGGGAGGAGCTACAGCTTCCATGCTCAAAAGCCGTATTCGCGCTCTGCGGAAAAAAGCAACTTTTGAAATTCGCCAACTGATGGAAATGATGGCAGCTGCGGGTTGGGGTTGGGTTGAAGGTTCTGGCTCCAATTCAGTCTATATGGCAAACAGTGTACCACCGAAAGGAATTGACAAAATTGACACAAAATTGACACAAGTGTCAGTCCTTGAAACGCCTATCAAAACTGCATTTGACAACATAATTGACTCGTTTGACACAAATGTTTTGGCAGATGTTGTAAAAGAGCAGATTATTAGCCACAACTTAAATTCCTCATTGGACGTGGAAAATGTAGAGTCATGTCAATTTGTCAATTCAAATGCTGAGATGCCTACTGTAACTGGCACTGATTCGATTGACCAGGAGGGTCAATCGGAATGTCAATTGTCAATTGATGAATCGTTAAATATAGAAACCCCAGGCGATCAGCAAGACGATAATTCACCCAGCGTCGATCCAAAGTTCCCAATGAGTGTAATTATAGAAACCCCAAGCGATCTGCGCTTGTCTGCGAAACGCTCCGGGAACGCAATTTACTCGCTGACGCAGAGCGGAGACGATAATGCACCTCATCTCGTTGAGTCAGCTGATGTAGCAATGCTCCCGTTATCAGATTTTGAAGCTGGGGAAGCTTTTCAAGGTCAGGGACAAGAATCTACTGAAATAGTGGTAGACGTAGCGATCGCTAACTCCATTTCCTCAGAAGTGACTGAAAAGACAGAGCAAGATGTAAATGCAATGGCTACAAGTAGCAATGAACACGACCACAATCTCCAGCCTGTTGAGGTATTGACATCACAACCGGAATCAATTGTAGAGAATGGGCTAGAAGATAACCCCAAGCTTCAGCCTATTGAGGTGTTGACTCTGGCTGGGGAACGGATTGGTGGATATTTCATCGATGCTTGCATGAGAATTGCCAATTTAATTGAAAAAACGCAGCAATTCACTTTCTTTGATGCAGACGGGGTGATGTATGTCTTTGAAGGACAAATCCGAAAAGCACCATCAAGCTAGGTGCAAGCGCACTTTACACTAACTTTTGTTGCCATTCATTTTCGCATATCGTATTTTATCCCGTTTTGAGGTAGTTAGGTACGCTTACCTTGACAAAATAGGCAATAACCGCATCTAACTTAACATTCTGTAGTTGATGCACCCAAAAGCTAGGATGCGCTGATACTCCTAAAACGGAAATAACCGCAGTCGGCTCTGAAATTTTGCCGTACAAAAGTTTCAGCACTTTTGAATAGGTATTAACTATGACAGTTACTGAAGTTAAATTCAAACCTGGTGAAGAAGTTGATGCAAACAAAGATAACAAGGTATTAAAAAAAAGTGATAGCGAGATTTCAGCCGCTACGTCCTGTAATCCTCTACAGTGCGAACCCATGCACTCGGAAGAATTTTCAACAGAGTCGAAATTACCAACTGCTGATACTGTAGTAGTTGCGGTTGAGATATTAGAGGAGCTAACTCAGGATGAAGCAGATGACCGCCATCGGTTAGAACTAAAAATAGAACGGGCATTTTATGAGGCAGGTTGTGCCTTGAGAGAACTGCTGGAACGGCGGCTGTACCGGAGTACTCACAGTAATTTTGAGGAATACTGCCGCGATCGCTTTAACTATAGTCGCGACACTGCTTACCTGAAGATTGCGGCTGCTGTTGTTTATGACAACATCCAGAAATTTTTGCCGACCAATGGTCGGCAAATTCCTATGCCGACCAACGAACGTCAATTGCGAGATTTGGCGTCATCGAATTTTGAACCAGAAGTTCAAGCGGATGCATGGTTGCAGGGAGTAGAAGAAGCTGGTGGTAAAGCTCCAAGTGGGCGTATTGTCAAGGGAATTGTCGAACGGCTGAAGGAAAAGCCTTTATTTCGTGCCACTGATTTTTGTCAAATAGGTGACGTGTTTACTTTAACTAGGTTAGAGGGTACTGAACGCAAATATAATGGGTGTTGGGCGATCGCTGTTGCGCTCAATGACTTTACTGTAGAGGTTGAAGTTCATGATACTACCCTAAACGTGAAACCTGAAAACCTCAGCAGAATTAATTCTCCAGAAGCACATCACCAACTACCACAAATCAAAAAACGCATTTCTCGTTTGCGTAACTGTGGAATGCTAGACCGATGCGCTTATACAGTGCTGGAGTCTTTGGGACGGCAGACTTACTTGACCCCTGTCGAGGATGGCTTGTTGCAATGGTTGGAGAAGCATTACGCAGTGAGTGATGAAGAAAATTAGGAAACAGTGAAAACTTACGCCAAACTACGTTACAGCACATTATCACAGGAGCGATGAATTTGGTTAGGGTTTGGTAATGGTAGACCGAAGCTAACAATTTTGGCAAGAGTACTTATAGGAATTGACACCTTCTCCACTCCGAGCGTCGAGTAAAGTCGCAGCCTGATTTTTTCGCTTTGAATCAAACGGCAGCCAGTTCACTAAGTGAAAATAGTATAAAGCGCACACATAAAGGAATATACGAGCAAAAAAATATATGCTGAATCAAGAAACTATACACCGGAGCGTCTTAAATATACTGAGATTGTTACTAACTGCTCATAGTCAATAGATTATATCTTAGTATGATTTGTTACTTATTGTATTGACAAGTAATTTTTTTTGATTATTTTGAAAAAAGAATTTATAAAATACTAAACAAAGGTATTAAAGACTACAATTGTTAACTGGTAAGGCTTTTAGCTAAAAAGCCGGATTAGCACTCTCAGCCAGAATATAAATTTTCAGTCAGGCCACCAACCGAATCAGTTACGAAATAGCACGTAAAAAGAGCCAGAATAATAAATTACGCATTTACCCCCATGATGCCCCGTGGCTAATAAGAGTAGAAATGTAAAAGCGATAGGCAATTAGTGACGAGTAATAACCAGTTTGCGCGGTTGACACCTCAAGGTCAGATACTATACGGCTACAAGGGTTGAGACAATAGAATCGCAAATAGCGCTTTTTATAGCTGATAAAAATATCGTCCAAGACTCTGGCTAAAGATGCAATTGCCAAGAAAGCACTCTTGAAAAGCACTTATGCTTTTTCCACCAAAGCGTGTTTTTCAGTACTTTTTATCAGAACAAACAACTGTAATCAAACAATCTACCAATAAAAAATCATGAGTCAAAGTTTAGTTGTACAAGAATTTGGGATTATCGTCGCTATTAAAGATAACAAACCCGCTATTCTCAACCCAGATTTCCTCAAATATACTGGCATTGTTCCTAGCGAGTGGGAATTGGCTCGTCAACCTGTTTTTTCCAGTAGCGTTTCTCAAGTAACATATACAAACGGTGTCAGCATAATCGCCGAAACAAATCGCGTCATTTTCGTCGAATCGCTGGAGGATAAGAAAGCAGAAGAAATTAGCGTCGCAGCGATCGCAGAACGCTACGTAAAAATGTTACCCAACGCCGAATATCAAGGTTTGGGAGTCAACCCACGCGGTTACAAAGGTTTTGAAAGTGCAGACACAGATGCAGCCCGCAGATTCATGAGTGAAGGAATGTTTGCACCTGGAGCATGGCAACAAGTTGGTACTACCCCCATGCGCTCCACCATCAACCTCGTTTACACCTTTGAGCGTGCGCCTTTATACCTCACCCTCAACGAAGCAGCACTCCGCAACCCCGACGAAACCAGCACTCCCATCGTCTTGTTCTCCGGCAGCTACAGCTACGAAGTATCGGGAGAAACCGCAAGCGAAAAGCTCACCAACCTGCTTGCAGTCATGAGCAATTGGAAAACCGACTTACAAGAATTCAGCGATATTATCAACGACAAATTCCTCGGTCATCAAGCTTCAAGTCGCGTACCCGATGTATTTACCCTGAACAACGTTGCTGCTGCGGTGTAATTAGCATCATCAACAGTCAGTACAGCGAAAAAATAAAATATACACGCAAAGTGAGGGAGAAATCCCTCACTTTTGGCGCAATTCGGTGTCTACAATCACCCACGCATACCCCATGACACCCACCGTCGTCCCCCACGAAATAAATTTCATCCTCGACACGCAACAACCGCAACCCATATATGCTGACCCCAAGATGCTGCACTACAGCGGTATCGTATTATCCGATTGGGGTTTTTACATCCATTAATAACAAATTTTTCGCCTCACAATCCCCAAAAACACGCGGCTTCTCTTTAAATTGCAATTAATATTTGATTTCAACCTACTTAAAAAAACACGGTTCTTCATTACTAGATAAAACGGGGTCAACATGGCAGGCAATAACGAATTTGGATCACCCAATAACGATTCACTTTTTAATAACAACGAGTTATCAAATAATAATGCATTTGTAGACCCCTTAGCAGCAAACCTAGACCCGTTTTCGAGCAACCAAACATCCTCACCAATTGGTGCCCCCAGTACCGACCTCGTACAACCACTGAGCAGTAAGGAAACTTCCTCAAGCACTCTACTCCCTGATTCGGCTGCAAATAATTCTCTAATCAAAGATAGAACAATCGATAACAAAGCCTCGGTAGACCCAATTACAGGTGGTATTCTTGATGCCCCATTAGTCGGTGATATCAAGGACGATACACTCGCTGCTAATTCGATTAACACTTTAAATATTGGCTTATTGTCAATTTCTCCATCACTGGGTTTAGAAAAAGAAACAAATATAATAACCGATAGCGATATAATATCAAACCAACTTACACAAGAAATATTAGAAACATTCCGCACCGAGGCCATTGCCCGTTGGAATTCTTTAGGAGTAGGAGAATTTGATACAGGCATTCTTAACAACGTAAAACTGGTAATTGAAGATTTACCCGGCTACAAACTAGGTTTAACTGACAGTTACACAGTCAAAATTGATACTAATGGAGCGGGTGAAGGGTGGTTTATTGATTCTACTCCCAGCGACGATATTGAATTTAGCAATGTAGTAAACTCAAGCGAATTACAAGCGGTATCCGGCGATTTAGCTTATGGACGTGTAGACTTACTGACGATACTTACCCACGAATTTGGGCACGTACTGGGAATTGAACACGTAGAAACAACTATACAGCCAAACCACCTGATGAGTCCTGCTTTACCAGTGGGGACAAGAAGGATACCAGTACTAGATGATTCACACTTTTCTCTAGGATTAGAACCTGTTAGAGATGCAGCTTCCTTAAACTTACCTACAATTTCACCAACTAACAATACAATTCCTGGGGAATTAAGTACTACAGACCCTTTTAACCCGACTCGTGATGGTCGAAGAAAAGATGATTACCTACTAACTGATTTTACAGTCGGGAAACTGGTAACCCTGAACTTATCTTCCTCCAACTTTGATGCCTTTCTACAACTTGTGGATGCAGATACCCTTGGGGTAATTACAGAAAATGATGATTCAGGAGGAAGTGTAAACTCAAGAATAAGATTTACTCCTGTTGCAGGCATTAATTATATAGTGCGGGTTACTAGTTATGCCAGCGGTGCCACAGGAGCGTATAATTTAACTGCTTCTTTTGGTGCGCCGGATTTAATTATAACAAGCGCAACCGCACCAATAACAGCCCCCGAACGCAGTAGCGTCTCCTTAAGTTGGACGGTCAGCAACATTGGAGAAGCTACTGCAACCGATAGTTGGTATGATTACGTTTATTTATCAGATAATACGATTTGGGATAACTCTGATCGCTACATGGGGTATGTCTCTACTAGTAATAAAACACCACTCTTCTCAGGCGATAGTTATACAGTAACAGCAAATATGGCACTACCGGAACGGGTAGGTGCTGGTAAACAGTATTTAATATTTGTTGCCAACCGCAATAACGGTCAAATTGAAGAAAGTGAAACCAACAACGTCTTTTGGCTACCCATTGATATTACCGTACCAGATTTAGTAGTAAGTAATGCAACCGCACCCCTTGCGATTACAGTAGGTAGTAGCGTAGATATTTCATGGACGGTGGAAAATCAGGGAAGCGTTCAGGCAACTCACCCCTGGTATGACCGTATTTATATTTCAGATGACCAAATAGTAGATGCATCAGATACATATGTTAGCGACTTTGATTCTGGTGTCAGTGGTACACCAGTAGAGGCAGGTGGAAGTTACACCCTAACAAAAACTGTTACCATTCCCCAAACAGCATTGGGGAATCGCTACTTGCTATTTGTTGCTGACTACTACAACAATCAGTACGAAACCAACGAAAACAACAACGTTAAGGCAATACGTGTTGAAGTAAATGCCCCCGACCTGATTGTAAGTGAAGCATCTTCACCGACGCAAGCTGCATTGGGTGAGCTTATATCAGTTAATTGGTCTGTAACAAACTCTGGTAACGTTAGTGCGGATAGTGATTGGTACGATAGAATTTACCTTAGTGATGACCTTTTCTTAGACGGTTCAGACGAGTACGTAGCTGACAAGTGGACAGGTGACAAAACTCCTTTAGCTAGCAACACCAGCTATAGCATCAGCCAAAATATTACTATTCCTACATATGCAAAAGCAGGCAATCGTTACCTGCTGTTCGTTGCAGATAACGGTAATCAGCAAGGTGAAACCAACGAAAACAACAACGTTAGGGCAGTTCCCATCTACGTTAAAGCCCCAGACTTAATAGTATCTAATGCAACATATGATGCTACCACTATTACTCCTGGTTCTACCGTTACTCTCTCCTATACAGTCGAAAACCAAGGAGAAATAGCAGCAACTCGAGATTGGTATGACTATATTTTCCTATCTGACGATGCAGTTTATGATAGTTCGGATTTCCAACTCCACCAGCACTATCATTCAACGCAAACACCACTTGGCGTAGATAATACTTATACAGTAGATAATATCAATATCACGCTACCCAACAATGCAGTAGGTCAACCAGGTAGCCGTTACTTATTATTTGTTACAGATGCTTATTATTATAACTCCCAACAGGAAACCAACGAAAATAACAACGTTAGGGCAATACCTCTAACAATTACGGGTAACAATGCTGACTTAGAGGTGACAGCGGCAACAGCACCCAGCACGGTGACAACCCAACAGACGGTATCGGCATCGTGGACGGTTAAGAACACAGGTACGCAAGAGACATCCTCATACTGGTATGATGCTGTTTACATTTCTAGCGATCGCACTCTTGATGCCAACGATACAGTAATTAGTAATTGGAATTCAAATCAGTCTTCACTGTTAGTCAACGAAGAATATACTCAAAACTGGGACATTACAATCCCGACTGGAAGAACAGGCAGTCAATATTTGCTGTTCGTTGCAAATGCCTACAATTACATCAGTGAGTTGAGCAAGGATAATAACGTCCGTGCAATTCCAATTGAAGTAAAAGCACCCGACTTAATAGTAACAAACATTACTGCACCTACTGTAGCTTATGCTGATGCCCGAATCGAAGTAGAGTGGACTGTAAACAATCAGGGGAATAGCGCTGCCCTTACTCAATAAAACGATTCGGTGTATCTGTCGGATGATAACACATTCTCGAATGATGACATCCTTCTCAAAGATACCCAAATTAGCTCTCTTACCCCACTATTAGAGAACACCAGCTATACGGTTTCTCAATTACTTTCACTACCATTAAATATTAACAAGGGCAATAAATATTTACTATTTGTCACAGACAAATATAAAAATCAAGGTGAGATAAATGACAACAATAATGTTCAAGCAGTTTCCATTAAAATAAGTGACTTTGACCCAAATCTGTCTTTACTTTTACCTGGTACCCCAGTTCAAAACCAGAACTCAGAAGGTTCCAGCAATCCTGACTTAGTTGTAACAATTGCAACTGCACCCCAAACTGCTGCTTCTGCTTCGTCCATTACAGTGGATTGGATGGTTAAAAATACTGGCAGCTTACCAATAAATGCATCGGGTTGGTACGATTACGTTTATCTTTCGGAAAATACGGTAGTTGATAGTTTTGATATATACATGGATTATGCCGCAATTAACGAAAATTTGTTAGCGGGACAAACCTACACTCATAGCCAAAGTTTTAAACTACCAGAAAATACCAACAGTGGTAAGTGGTACGTGCTAGTTATAACAGATAGAGATAGAAATATTGCAGAAGCTAGCGAAACCAACAACGTCTATGCAATTCCCATTGACATTACTGTTCCCGATTTAACTATTACTACGGCAACTGCTCCAAATAGTACAGCGATTGGTGAAACCGTAGCGGTGTCAATGACGGTGAAAAATAATGGTTCTGTCGCAGCTGCTGGTTATCGGTACGAATCGGTTTATATTTCGGATGATGCAATCTTTGATGCAAATGACCAACACGTTGCTAACTTAAATCGCAGTAGTAACGAAGCTCTAGAAGCGAATGCAACCGAGGTGATTACAGGGGATATAATAATTCCTCAAACCAAGCTTGGGGAGCGCTATCTACTATTTATCACCGATGGAAGTCAAAACCAAAGTGAAACCGACAAAACAAATAACGTTTACGCAACTCCAATTACAATTACTGCCCCAGATTTAGAGGTAAATGAAGCTACGTTTCCTATTACAGCAGCGCTTGGTGAAACTGTCTCAGTTTCTTGGACAGTCACCAATACCGGAAACGTTGTTGCTGGTCGTAATTGGTACGACTACATTTATCTTTCAGACGATACAGTTTATGATGGTTCCGACGAATATGTTGATGCTAGGTCAAATGGGTTAACTCCACTCGAACCAGGGGATAACTACTCCAATAGCGCAAATATTACTATTCCTTCATATGTAACAGCAGGTAATCGTTACTTACTATTTATTGCAGACGGCGATCGCAACCAAGGGGAAACAAACGAGAATAATAATACTAAGGCAATTCAAATCAAAATCAAAGCACCAGACCTTGTAGTTATTGATACTAGTGCCCCAACTACTGCAACAAGTGGTGAGAGCATCAATATTTCATATACGATAAAAAATCAAGGGGAAACAGCAACTTCTACAAGTAGGTTAGACAGAGTTTACTTATCTGATGATGCTGTTTACGATGATTCCGATTGGCTACTTGACGAGCATTGGGTAGATTCGACTCAACTCGGAGTTGATGAAACTTACCAAGTTAATAATATCAGTGTTACGCTACCCAACTATAGAGTTGGAGAACCTGGCAAGCGTTATTTACTATTTGTTACAGATGAACGTAACAATCAATCAGAAAGCAACGAAACCAATAATGTTAAAGCAGTTCCACTCACAATCGCAGGTGAAGCACCTGATTTACGAGTAGTAACAGCAACCGCACCCAGTACGGTGACAGTACAAGAAACAGTATCTGTTTCTTGGCAGGTCAAGAATATAGGTACGTTAACAGCAACCTCTTACTGGTCCGATTTTGTTTATATTTCTGACGACCCAATCTTTGATAGCAGCGATGAGTACCTTAACAATACATGGGTGTCACAAGAAACACCATTAGATAGTAATGGAGAATATACTAAAACTCTCAATGTCACAATTCCCAAAAATCGGGTTGGCAATCAGTATTTATTATTTATTGCCGACAAGTATAAATATCAAAATGAGCTTAACGAGACTAACAACGTCTATGCCGTTGCCGTTAACGTTAAAGCTCCAAACTTGGTAATAACAGATACCGTAACTCCAACTAAAATTTATCCCGGTGAGCGGATTGAAGTTGGCTGGACTGTTAAAAATCAGGGAAATATCTCAGCAAGCCAAGATTGGTATGACCGTGTTTACTTATCTAATGATACAACTTTAGATACAAGTAAAGATTCTTTACTTAAAGAGGTATCAGCTGCAAGATTAACCCCCGTGGTTGCAAGTGGGAAATATACAATTAATCAGTTATTAACTATACCAACTAACACACCAATTGGTGCCCGTTATTTATTGTTTGTAACCGATTTCTACAACAATCAAGGTGAGACAAGCAAATCGGACAACATCAAAGTCGTTCCAATTGTTGTTGGTGACCAACAGCCAGATTTAGTAGTCACCACAGCAATATCTCCCTCACAATCTGCATTAGGAGAAACTATCGCAGTAAATTGGACGGTTCAAAACCAAGGTAATGTAGCTGCCACAGGTAATTGGTATGATTCGATTTATATATCTGATGATTTGGTGTTTGATTCATCAGATGAGCAGTTAACTTCGTATAGTGATTCCGCACGCACAACACTTGCTGTTAATGGTACTTACAGTTTCAATCGCAATATTACCATTCCTAATACTACTACAGGTCAGCGCTACTTATTGTTTGTAGCAGATGCAGCTAAACAAATTGAAGAAAGACTTGATAGCAATAACGTTAAAGCAGTTGCAATTACCCTAACCGCACCCGATTTGGAAGTAACTGCTGCTAGTAGTAATGTAAATAGTGCTGCGTGGGGTGATACTGTTAATGTATCTTGGACAATAACAAATACCGGAGCGTACAGTGCTTCTGCTAATTGGGGAGACCAAATTTATCTTTCGGATGACGCTACTCTCGATGGCACGGATAGATTTGTTGCGTCTTTAAATAATACTGGTAAAGCACCGTTAGCCGCTTTAAGTAGTTACACGCAAAACTTGGGCATCTCCATCCAAAGTAATTGGGGAACAGGAAGTAAGTATTTGTTGGTTGTCGCAGATGCCAATAATGCTCAAGGTGAAACCAACAACAACAATAATGTCAAAGCAATATCTTTTAATCTGACTGCACCCAACCTTACCGTTACAAATGCAAATGTTCCCACATCGGTAACGCTAGGTCAAACAGTTAATGTTGCTTGGTCTGTTAGCAATAGCGGAACGGGTGCAGCTAATTTTAATTGGCAGGACTATGTTTATTTGTCGAGCGATCGCACTCTATCGGACAGCGACATCTACTTAGGACAAAAAACAGCAGATATTTTCAGTCCGCTCTACAGTGCCACCAGCTATACTAATAACTTAGATATAACTATCCCAGATGTCGTAGCAGGCAATTGGTACTTATTATTTGCGACCGACAATAACGGTAATAAACAACCAGAAACCAACGAAGCAGATAACGTCCGTGCTGTTGCCATCTCAGTAAAAGCTCCAGATTTAAAGGTAACTGATGTCACGGCAACAACTACAGGTGTATTGGGTGAGGAAATAACCCTAACCTGGACGGTTAACAATATTGGCACAGGTTCTGCCCTTGCCAATTGGTATGATTATATTTATTTGTCTGCTGATGAAATATTAGATGTAAATGATACTTACCTAGATTGGCAATCTGCCCCTGGTTCAAGTCCTCTAAATGCGTCGAGTAGCTACACTTCACAAAAAAATCTCAGTGTTTCGGGTGTAGTACCAGGTCAATGGTATTTATTAGTTAAAGCTGATGGCAGTGGGTATCAAGCTGAAATCAATGAAAATAATAACGTTTCTGCTGTCCCAATTACTTTAGGTTCGATTGACCTAGTACCAAATATTAATTCAAATTTCAATACTGCGACTTCTGGCACAACTTTGTCCTTGGAGTGGACAGTAAATAACACAGGTACGGCAGCAGCAACAAAAAATTGGGTTGACCGTGTTTACTTATCAACTGATAATAAGTTTGATGCAAACGATTTACTGCTCAATGAATATAATCGCACTCAACCACTCCTAGGAAACAGCAGCTATTCGACGCAACTCGATATCGATTTACCTTTAGAGGTGAGTGGCAATCGCTACCTACTTGTAGTAACAAATGCAGACAATCAAGTAATCGAAACCAACGTTACAAACAATAATGTTGCCAGCAAGTTAATTCAGATTAACCTTGCACCTTATGCAGATTTAGCAGTATCTAATGTCACGTTTACTCCCAATGGAACAATAATTGGCGACCCAGCAAGTGCTACTATCAGTTGGACTGTCAGCAATATTGGTACAGGTGCTGGCATCACGTCCAAGTGGTACGATCGCATTATTGCGTCGGTTGATGGGATTGTTGGTAACAGCGATGACGTAATACTGGGAGAATTTGAACACAGTGGTGCCACCCTTAAAGACGCATATTACAATCAATCCAAGACAATTCAACTCAAAGAGGGATTTGAAGGAAAGTATAAATTATTTGTTCAAACTAATGCACCTGTTCGTGACAGTAACGGCAAAATCATCTACTCGGTGTTTGAAAACGGACTTGAAGCTAACAACACAGTTTCGTCACCCAACGACTTTTTAGTCGCACGTAAACCCTATGCAGATTTAACTGTCACCAAAGTTGATACAGAAGCAACGACAACTTTAACAGGTAGATTCTTCAAACTCAATTGGGAAGTTGCAAATAACGGGATTGCAGCCACTGATAGTGTATCTTGGAATGACACCGTACAGCTAGCACGTAAAAATTCAGATGGTGCGCTTGAATTAATTGGTTCTCCCTACTATTTTGACCGTACAGGTGTCCTTTCAAATCAAAAAGAGAAAAACACATATACCCGCAGTCGTGATGTTTTTATTCCCTACGACTTAGAAGCGGGTACTTATTACTTTGTTGTCACCACAGGTAGTAGCAACAATCCTTACGAATTTATCTACACTGACAACAATACTAAAATATCGACACCCATAACAATTGAACGTGGTACTGCACCCGATTTGTATGTCAGTCGTGTCAGCACCGTACCGAGCGCTCAAGCTGGTAGTAAGATTGATGTAACCTGGCAGGTATTTAACTCGAATGCACCGAATACTGGGGATGCAGGTGGTAAGTGGATTGATTATGTTTACTTGCGGAACATTACTACAGGGGGAACAGTTAATCTTGGTATCTTTGAGCAAGATAATGGATTACAAACAGGTAAATTCTACACTCGCACCGAACAATTTACCTTGGCAGACCGTCTCGAAGGAACCTATGAAGTAGTTGTTGAAACTAATGTTGTTGATGATAGAGGTAATCGTGGTGTCTATGAAGAAATAACTGCACTAAATAATAACACGCTTAAATCAACTTCTAACATTACAGTTAGTCTCCCCACCCGTCCTGATTTACGTGTTAATGCATTAAACGTACCAACAACAGCAATTAGTGCTGGTGGAACAGCGTCAGTAAGTTTTGAAATCAAAAACTTCTCACCAGTTGAAGCAAAGGGTAAATGGACTGATAATGTTTACCTATCGTTAGATGGTACGATTGACGGCAGTGATATCTTAATCGGTAGCTTCGATAACGATAGTGCGCTACCAGGACAAGTCCAATATAGCCATAACGTGGCTAATTTTGAAATTCCTTCATACTTTAGGGAAAAAGCATATATTATTGTCCAAACCGATGCTGGTAACACCATTGACGAATATCCCCAAGACGACAATAATATCAAAGTTGCAGAATTCAATTTAACATCACTTCCACCTGCTGACTTAGTTACAAGTAACGTCGTTGCACCATTACAAGCATTTGCTGGTTCCACAATTAAAGTAAAATATTTTGTTAGCAATGAAGGAATTGGAGAAACAACACGCAACACATGGACTGATTCGATTTGGTTAACTCGTGGTCTAACTCGTCCTTCACCCTTTAATGCTGATGGTGGTTCACAAGATATTCAACTTGCTAGTTTTAGTCATACCGGAACACTACAAACTATAAACGACTTTAAGGGTACAAAATTCTATGAAAACGTTGTAGAAGTTACCCTACCAAATAGTTTGGACGCTGGACAGTGGTATGTTACCGTTTGGTCGGATGCATTAGATGATGTCTACGAAGACACACAAGATATTAACACTAATCCGAATGACCCTAACGAACTTGACAGCAACAATTACTCAAGCAGCAATCGCATCGAAGTATTGTTACCTTCAGCACCAGATTTACAAGTAACATCAGTAAATCCAACTTCTATTGCAACAGGTGGTCAACCATTTAAAGTAACTTGGAAAGTAGAAAATAAGGGTAATGTAGCTATAACTTCGGGTAGCTGGAACGATGAAGTATACATTACTGACGCTCCAACTTTGGAAGCATCAAGAGTTATATGGGACTTAGGAAGTGTTGAACGCAGTACACAGCTACAAGCATTTGGAGGAAGTTACACAGAAGAATTAGAAACAGTACTTTCCCCAGGTGTTAGTGGTAAATATGTCATCGTTAAAACTAACGCTAATCCGGTTGTTAATGTCTGGGAAGGTTCCTACAGCAACAACAATACTTTAAATGCAACAACGGACGTAACAAGCATACCTGCTGATTTTGTTGTCACCGATATCAAGACATTTACTCCAAATTATTCTGGCGATCGCACTACTATAGAATGGACAGTGAGAAATGATGGTGCCGCTGTTTGGTCAGGTACTAGATATTGGTACGATGAAGTATGGATTTCTAAAGATAGTACCTTTGATTCCAACAAAGCTACTTGGTTAGGACTGTTTGCACAAAACCTTCCAACTGGTGGTTTAGCTACTGGTCAATCTTACACTCAAAAGCAAACTGTAACATTGCCAGCAGGAATTAAAGACAATTACCACATCCACGTTTTTGCTAACCAAAGCATTGCAGATGGTTACTATAGCGGTGGTGTACCAACTGGTGGGGGTGACAACTATTGGACGGGTGTTGGTTATCAAACCCGTGCTTACGAAGTTACCTCGAACAATTATAATAAAGCTGCAATTCCAGTTATTTTCCGTGAAGCTGATTTAGCAATTAGCAACATTACAGTTGAACCGGAACAAGCAGGTGTTAATCCTAAATCTGGGGAAACAATTACCGCAAGTTGGAAAGTCACCAACACTGGAACTCGTGATACCCGTGAAAGCGAATGGATTGACCGCGTTTATCTCTCGCTGGGAGATAATAGTTTAGATGGCAAAGATATTTTCCTTGGTGAATACAAGCATACCACTGGGTTGAAGAAAGACGAATTTTACATACGCACTCAACAGTTCGTCCTGCCAGATAATATATCGGGTAATTACAAAGTTATAATATTCACCGACTCAAACTATGCATATGCACCGTATGCTGGTAATGATCTGAATTTTGAATGGTGGTTAGACCGAAAATTTGCCCGTGTACCTGAATTCGATCAGGAAGATAACAACCAAGACAATGTTTCCTTAACTATTGACCCGACAATATTACCTGATTTACAAGTTACTGCACTTAAAACCCAAGAAAGTGGAGTTGCAGGACAAAAACTCAACGTTGAATACACTGTCACCAACGTTAGTCAAAGAACAACACCACTACGTCAAAGTGATTGGACAGATTTAGTATACCTGTCCCGCGACCAAAAACTTGATTTAGTTGCTGACCGTTATCTTGGTTATATATCCCATACAGGTGGGTTAAGTGCTTCGGTCAGCTATACCAATAAACAAACTTTTGATTTACCTATCGACCTTGATGGTTCATATTACGTCTTTGTTGTCACTGACCCACAACAAAGCAACCCGCGTGGAGTAGTATATGAAGGTAGCTTAGAAGGTAATAATAGCTTATTTAACGACAAACCTTTAATTATCCGGCGCCCAGACCCAGTAGACTTAGAAGTAGATACTCTAACAAATACTATTACCGTCCCAAGTAATAGCAAAGTGGGAGAAACAGTTAACAATATTAAGTGGACGGTTAAGAATAACAGCTCTTATAGCATTACTGGTGAATGGAGTGATGCAGTATATATAAGGCTAGATGAGAAAGGGAATATAAGCGATCGCTTAATTGGACGTAAAACCTTTAAAGGAAGTCTTGCGGGTAATGATGTTACCGATGGCAGTAATACTTACTCACTCGAATTAAACACAAACGATAATATTCTCCTACCAGGTGTAACACCGGGTAACTACCGCATCATTGTTCGCACCGATGTTTACAACTCTGTCTATGAAGGTGTTAACGGTGGAGAAACCAACAACCTAAAAGCAAGTGGAGACACTTTCAAAGTTAATGCATCAGAAATAAAACTTAATATTCCTCAAACTACAACTCTACGCAAACAGCAAGAAAGGTTGTTTGAACTTGAGATTACCGAAGTTGGTCAAACAATCCGCATTACAACTGATGGTAGTGAAGGAACAGGAAATGAAATATATATCGGTTTTGGTGAAGCACCTACAAGTACCAAATACACCAGCATCTCAAAAGGTTTAATTGGTTCTGACCAAAGTGCAATCATTTCTAACACCAGACCAGGTAAATACTATATATTAGTACGTGGTATCGAAGGTAGTGACGAACCAATAACAATAAAAGCAGAAGTATTGTCATTTAGTGTCACCGACATTGCAACGGACAGAGGTGGTGATAGTCGTTATGTTACCACTACCATAATCGGTGCTCAATTCGATGATAAGACTTTTGTCAAACTAGTTCGTCCCGGTATTGGTGAATTTATAGCATCTAATATCAAGCTAATTGATAGCACTACAATTAAAGCAGTATTTGACCTCACCAACGCACCGCATGGATTGTACGATGTTAAGGTTAGCAAGACTACTGTTGGTAGTACAACTCCAATTGAAGCGACTTTACCTTACCGTTATTTAGTTGAGCGTGCAATTGAGACCGACGTTACGGTAGGATTGGGTGGACCCAATATCCTTGCACCTGGAGAAACTGGTACATATCGAGTATCGGTAGAAAGTCTCACTAATATAGATACACCTTACGTCCACTTTAGTTTTGGTATTCCCGAACTTGGAGAAAATCCAATTTTAGAAATACCTTACGTCAAATTCACTTCAAACTTACGGGGAGAACCTGATAAGAACCCCGATGGTAAACTTGACGATGTTCCTTGGGCTTCAATTGTATCAGACGTAAACTTAAATGGACAGATTCTTGCACCTGGTTATGTGATTGACTTACCCAATGCAGGGTTTACGGGAATGAACTTCAATGTTCAAACTTATCCCGGATTGCAAGAAATTCTCCTACAAAACCCCGAATTGTTAGAAGAATTAAGCGGTGATGATTTAGCGTTTAAATTTAATATCGTCGCAACAGCAACAGCGATGACTCGTGCAGAGTTCGTTGCAGAACAATCACGAGAAGCACTCAAATTACGACAAGCTATCCTTAAGGATACAACTGCAACACCTGCATTAATTAATCTTGCTGCCAATAGTGACACTTGGACAAACGCATTCCTTGCAGCATTGGAACAAACAGGATTATTGCGTCCAGATAATGGTATACTACCAATCCGAGAAAGTCAGCAAATTATCAGTTTAATAGCAACACTGTCTACAGGTTTATTAGTTGGTCCTGCTGGTAAAGAAATCAAATCAACTGGTAATCTCGTCAACTTCTTTGAAAATGTTCGTAAATGGTATGGACATGACGCAAGCAAAATTGGTAGTAATGCAATTCCTGATTTAAAACAATTTGATAAACGACTATCAAGTAAAACACACTCGCAAGCATTTAGTATCTACGTACCGTTCAAAGAAGCAAGAGTAGAGTTACCGCAAGGTGTAGCAGTACCAGCACCTAATTTTGGCAGTGCATTTACAACACCCAGCAGCACAAGTAACCTTGTCTCACTAACAGGACCAATTGGTTACGGTAACGATAATATTATCCCACTCGGCGCAGACTTACCCTACACAATCAGGTTTGAAAATGCTGCAACTACACCAACTGCTGTTGGAAAAGTCCAGCTTGTCACAAAACTTGATGATGATTTAGACGAACGTAGTTTCCAACTTGGTGGACTTAAATTAGGAGATATCCAAGTAAATATTCCTGCTGGAAGAAGTTCGTTCCAAGGAGACTTTGATTTTACAGCAACGAAAGGATTTATATTACGAGTCAGTGCAGGAATTGATTTACCAACTAAAACTGCATCTTGGTTACTCGAAGCAATCGACCCAGAAACTGGAAATGTAATCAAAAACCCCAACGTTGGTATTTTACTGCCGAATGATCCGAATGCAATAGGCGCTGGATTTGTCAGTTACACAATTGCACCATTAAATAATAGTAAAACCGGAATAGAGATAACCAGCACTGCCAAAGTTATCTTCAACACAACTTCCCCAATCGATACAAATCGTACTGTAAGTAAAATCGATGGTGCAGCACCAACTGGGACAATTACTGCAACACCACTTGGTAGTAATAATAGTGCGACAAACAATCTTCCACTCGCAACAGTTAGTGGTAGCACTGATTATAAAGTCAAGTGGAATGCGACTGATGAAAGTAATGGTTCAGGGGTTAAGCATGTAACTATATATGTTGCCGAAAATGGTGGAGACTTCAAAGTATGGAAATCTCAAACACTTCACACAGAAACAATATTTAGTGGTAAAGCAACATCTAAATATGAATTCCTTGTTCTTGCAACCGACAATGCAGGTAATAAGCAAACACCACCATTAGGAATTACTGCACCATCGGATGGGTTTAGCGTCAACTTGGGTACTATCCCAACTGTTGGACAAACTACCTTACAGCAAATATTACCACCAGAAGCGCCTGCACAACAAATCTCGACAAATCAATTATTTATTCAAGCGAAATCTGAAAATAATACTCCAGCTACTTTACCAACAATAAATAAACCTGAATTTGAACAAGTCCTGCGACCATTTAGTGCAAGTGCATTTGCAATTAATATTCCAACAAGTAATGCTTCGATTGGTGCAATGGCGATCGCACTCCTACCGGATGGTACAGTACTTGCTAGTGGTGGTGCCAATCGGGGTTCTATATACCGCTTCAATTCAATAGGTGGAACTGCTGCAACACCACTTGCAACATTACCACATCCCGTTTACGATATGGCAGTTGATCGTAATGGTACATTATGGGCAACTACAGGTGGTGGTCCTTTACTACAACTCGATTCACAAACTGGCAAAATAATCAAGTCTTATGGTGAAAGTATTACTCAAGCACTGGCAATTAATTCAGCGAGTGGGTTAATTTACGTTTCTTCGGGTAATGGGATTGAGATATTTGACCCTGTAAAAGAAACATTCAAGCATTATAGTGACTTGCGTGTTGATAGTTTAGTGTTCGATAGTAAAGGTAATTTATGGGGTACATCGTGGCCTGATAGAGGACTGGTTGTCAAGTTTGACAACAAAGGTAACGCACAACGAATGCTATCGTTATCAGAACCAGTAGATTCCTTAGCATTTGGTCAGACTAATAGTCAATTAGCAGGATTAGCGTTTGTTTCTACGAATAAAGGTGATGTATTAATGGTAGATTTAGCTACCATGCAATACGTTAAAGTTGCAACCGGGAAAACAGGCGCCACTTGGGGTGAGAATATAGAAACAACACCTGATGGTCGAGTACTAATTAGCCATTCGAGTCAAATCGATGTTCTCAGTCCAATTGTTGCACCAAAAGTTGCTGCAACCAATCCTGTTAAAGATGCGATTATTGCTTTACCGCTAAATACTATCAACGTCACGTTTGATTCAGATATGTTTGCGGGTGTAAGTAGTGACCTCGCATCGGTACTCAACCCAAATAATTATCAGTTAGTTGATGCCAACAGTAATATTATTAATCCTGTATCTGTACAATATGACGCAGCGAGAAAATCAGCATTACTTGGATTTAATAGCTTTGATGCAGGTAACTATGAATTTAAGGTACTGCGTAATATCAAGAGTACGGCAGGTGCTGAATTAGAAACTGCATATAGTGAGAGATTTACAACTATTTCTAACTTTAGCAACTTAGTTGATTTTAACTTTAGTAATGCTAGGAGCGTTCGTGGAGCGACTCCGGAGGAGTATCGCTCTACAAATACAGTATCTTATGATGTCACAATTACGAGTAAAGCTGACCAAGACTTGTTGCTACCTGTAATGTTGCTGTTAGATCCAAGTGCAACATTCACTGGAACACCACTTGGTGCAGTTGGAAAAGCAAATAATGGTGCGTATCTGCTTGATTTAAAGGATAGTTTACCCGACGGTCGTCTCAAACCGGGTCAATCAACTACAACTCGTACCATTACTGTTAATAATCCGGATGCATTGAGGGTTGAATTTATACCCGACATCTATGCAATGCCATATCCCAATATTGCTCCGGTAATTACTTCAAATGCGGTGACAACTGCTATTGTTGGACAAAATTATAATTATCAAGTTGCTGCGAATGACCCAGATGGTAGTGTGTTGGGATACTTGCTGTACGATGCACCAACTGGAATGCAGGTTGATAATAATGGGTTGATTAGTTGGACTCCTGTTGCAGGTAGTGCAAATCAAAACGATGTGGTTCTATATACTTACGATTTGCGTGGTGGTTATACAACGCAGTCGTTTACTATCAATGTTTTAGGGGCAAATAATAAACCTGTATTTAATACTCCTGCGGTTAGCGGTGGCACAATTACTACTAATAGTAATAGTGGAACAACAACCACTTCCCCTACAATAATTCGTGGTGCTGAAGGTAAAACTCTACAAATTAAAGTTGGCGCCACAGATAGTGATAAAGATAAACTGACGTATTGGGCAGTGAATCTACCTGGTGGTTCAGTATTCGACCCAACCACAGGTATCCTTACATGGACACCTAATTATGAACAAGCTGGAACCTATGAAAATGTTCAGTTTGTTGTTAACGATGGCAAGGAAAGGGTAACACAAACTGTAAATATTCTGGTTGCACCAACCAATCAGACACCAACACTGGTACGTCCTGTTGATAAGATTGTCCGTGAAGGTGATTATGTCCGCATTCAATTAAAAGCAACCGACGCAGATAATACAGCATTAACTTACTTCAGCAATTTACTTCCAGGTGGTGCCACTCTCGACCCAGTAACAGGTGTGTTTGAATGGACACCTGCATACTTCCAAGCTGGTGAGTTTGAAATACCTTTCAATGTTACTGATGGTGAGTCGATTACAACGCAAAGCACCAAAATTACTGTATTGAATGTTAACGCTGCACCTCTATTTGAAGGATTAACCAAATGGGAAGCGCAAGAGGGTGAAAGTATTAGATTCCGTGCATTTGCCTTTGACCCAGATAACCCAGGATTTGTACCACAAGACCGTAACAGTAAGGGTGAATTAACGATCCTTGAAGGTAGTGACCCAACTGTTACTTATACCGTGTCAGGTTTACCAACGGGTGCGTCCTTCGATGTTGACACCGCAATGTTTACCTGGACACCTGGTTACACGAGTGCAGGTACATATAATGTCACCTTTACTGCTACTGATGATGGTAATGGTACTGGGGTAAGTAAGGTGACATCGATTATTGTACCTATCACCATTCGTAATACGAATCGGGCGCCATTATTTGATAATGTTGCGATTGCAAGTGGTGGTAGTAATACAACCAAAACCATCACTACCTTCAATCCAGATGGTACACCTGTTGTTGATAAAACAGCATTTACCAATGTTGATGTTAATAGGGGTGAGGTTAAGGAAATAACCTTCAAAGTTAGCGACCTTGAAAGCGATGCACTCTCGTTAAACCTTGAACTCGAACGCAATGCGGGTGATGGTATACCCAGCTTTATTAAACCATTGCGTAACAACAATGATGGTACATGGACGTTGCGTGTAGAACCAGGTTTGGATGCATTTGGTAACAACTACTCGTTTAGACTGGTTGCAACCGAAGTTCGTAGTGATGGAACAACTGCACTCAACAGCATATTACCATTCAACGTTAATATTATCGCCCCAAATAGCGCACCGAAAATTGGGTATATAGGAAATAAAGTTGCAGTCCTTGGTGAGACTTTAGATTTTATCATCAACACTAGCGATGCCTACGGCGGGCTTCGCCAACGCGACCAAGATGCACTTACCTACTCGTTTACAGGATTACCCGAAGGTGTTACAAATCTTATTCCTACCACTGCATACGGTCAAGCACGATTTACTTGGACACCAACTCAAAATGATGTTGGTAAGATATTACCTGTTACTATTACCGTCAGAGATAGTGGTAACGCTGGTAAAGGTGATGTTCTAAGCGATACGCAAACAGTTAACATAGTTGTTCGTAACAGTAACACTGCACCTGTATGGTCAACAATCAACCCACAGACAGTTAATGAAAACAGCACTCTCAATTTACAACTTGCTGCTACAGACAGTGACGGGGATAAACTAACCTACGATGCGCGTAATTTACCTGTTGGTGCAGTCTTTAATCGAGAAACTGGGTTATTAACCTGGACTCCTGACTATTCTCAAGCTGGAACTTACAACATTTCTATAATTGCATCTGATGGTAATAAGTCAGCAACACGACCACTCACCATCACGATTAATAACACCAACCAAGTGCCTATATTTACACCGCTTGGTGTTCAGTATGGTCAAGAGAACGACCGGGTAACGTTCAAGTTGGTTGCGGACGATGCAGACGGTGCCACTGTTGAATATACTGCTGTTGGTACATTACCGCAAGGGGCAATTTTAGATAGCCGCACGGGTGAATTTACTTGGAAACCTAATTATGAACAAGCTGGGGAACATGTCCTTAAGTTCCAAGCTAAAGACCCAGGTGGTGCAATAACAACACTTGATGTTGTTGTGAGTATTGCCAATGTAAATCGGGCACCCAAACTTATAGTATCTGATAGAGCGATCGCATTGGGTGGTAAGTTGGAATTCAAACTTGCCTTTTGTGACCTCGATGCTAATACTACCCTTAAATACAGTGCAATCAATTTACCAGATGGCACCACACTTGATACTGCAACTGGACAATTTAGCTGGCAACCTAACCCAGGACAAGTTGGTAATTATACTGTCACATTTAAGGTATCAGATGGCGATTTAACTGCAACTGAAACTGCTTTAATTAAAGTAGCATTGGTGTCTGTTCCTCCGACTGTCACGTTAGATTTAACACCCAGTTTCCCCGCTGTACCTGGACAAAAAGTTATAGTCCAAACGCAAGCAGCAGGACTAGCGGCAATTACCTCACTAACAGCTAGAGTTGCTGGTGTTGAAGTACCAATTGACACATTTGGTAGATTTGAGTTTACACCTACTGCACCAGGAATAGTTGTTGTAGAAGCGATCGCTGTTGATGCTTCGGGTCTCTCTTCTCGCACTAGCAAGGTTGTTAAAATACGCGATGTCAATGATGATGCTGCACCAGTTGTATCGTTTGCCGCTGGTTTTGATGGTAGCAAGGTAATAAGTGCAACTAATATTACTGGGGTGATTGCTGATACGAACCTGGATGAGTGGGTGCTACAAGTAGCTGACTTTGGTAGTAGTGAGTTTACAACAATTGCACGCGGTACTCAATCTCTCAACGGGGTATTGTCTCAATTTGACCCTGGTAAATATGAGAATGGTTTCTATCAATTACGTTTGAGTGCAACTGATATTAGTGGACGCACCAGCACTACCCAATCGGTACTTGAAGTATCAAGTGCATCGAAAAATGCATATGTACGTAAGGAAACCGACCTGACGACGACGATTGGTGGTGTGACTCTCAATTTGGTACGCAGTTACAATTCGCTACTCAGTGATGAAGCTGGTACGTTCGGCAATGGTTGGAGTTTGGCAAACATTGATGCTGATATCCAAACTAATGTACCACTAACTGGTAGGGAAGAACTTGGTGTATACAATCCGTTCCGTGCTGCTACGCGATTGTACCTGACTGCACCAAATGGGGAACGGGTTGGATTTACGTTTGCTCCCACTAAAACAACTATCCCTGGTGCTACATACTACAACCCAGCATGGGTTGCTGATAGTGGTGTTAGCTATACCCTGGAGTCGGTTGATAGCAAGCTAATTCAGTCTGGTAGTAGTTTCTACGATATGAAAACTGGGTTTGCTTACAACAATCCTGCAAGTGGTAGATTTGATGGGTACGAGTATAAATTAACTGCGAGCGATGGTAATGTTTACTATCTCAGTACTGGCAAAGGTGTGATTGAGCAGGTTGCTACAAATGGTACTTCGTTAGTTTACAGCGATAGTGGGATTACTAGCTCGACTGGTGAGACAATTCGGTTTGTGAAGGATACTACTGGTAGGTTGCAGGAAATTACTGCACCCGATGGTAGTTTGGTTCGGTACAGCTATGAGGGTGATAATTTAGTTGCTTCACGCAATCTCTCTACGGGAAGTGTTAGCCGCTACGGTTATTCTACCCCCCCCCTCCCTCTCTCCCCCTCCCCCACTCCTCTTCTGACCTTAGCAAGTGGTAATCCTGGTACTCCGGGTAGTGCGATCGCTTATGGTGCTACACCGCAAGTATCTACCGTGAAGGGTGATTTGGGTGGTGCGGTGCAGTGGAATGGTCAGTCAATGAGTGGAGTTGGTAATGAGCGATACACGTTTAGTTTGAGAGATAGCGAATTAAGCTCGACTGCGACGGGTATTGTTCTAGTTGGTGTGGATATTACTGGGGGTGGTGTGTCTAAATCGGGGTTGACACCAGTAGCTAGTAATGGTGGTTATGTGCTGTATGCTATTGATAAGGCAGGGTTGAATCAAATTGAAGTTGTGGGGAATGGCGCGTATAATCTGCAACTTTCAATTGCTGGGGATGTTAACCGCGATGGGACTGTGGATGGTGTTGATAGTGGGTTGTTGGGGAATGCGATCGCACTCGGTAGTTATAATCAAGCTTATGATTTCAACCGTGATGGTGTATTAAATGCGGCTGATGTGCAGATTCTGGGTAGTAATTACGGCTTTAGTGCAAATCGGGCGCCTGTTGTTAAACCAACTAACGTACTAACCCATGTTGATTTGGATGCAACGGTTGCGTTGAATAAGTTAGCTACCGACCCAGAAGGGGATGCGGTATTCTTCCGGATTATTAATGCTGAAAATGGTAGTGCGAAATTTACGGCAGATGGGAAGTCGGTGTTGTTTACCCCAAATGATGATTATTTTGGTGCTGCCAGTTTCAGCTTGGTAGCTGATGATGGGTATAGTACGTCTGCACCATTTAAGGTGGATGTTAATGTTAGTAATGCAGCGCTGATTAATCTCGACTTTGTGAAGCGCGGTTTGCGTTTGGATAAGGGTGAAAGTACTGAGTTGGTGGTAATTGGGGATTTTGCTGACCAAGATAATGTACTGCTGCCTTATTCGTACTTGCAGTTCAATCAGGATAAGTCTGCGGTAGCGACTGTTTCAAATCTGGGTATAGTGACGGGTTTATCTGATGGTGTATCTGTACTAAGAGCTTCTCGCAATGGTATCTCTGCTGTTACTGCCATCAGGGTGGGTGATTTACAGCCGACTAATCAAACTGAGTTGAATGTTGCTCTAGCTGAACAAGAAGGTCTAGACTTGTACCCTGAAGCTGTCATGCTAACTATTGGTGCAACAAGACAATTATTAGTTAGTTTATACGGAGTAGAGGAATCACCAGACCTGAAATTTCAAGAAGCTGGCACTCGCTACTATGTCAGCAATCCTGGGATTTTGCAGATAGGTAAAGATGGGCTAATTACCGCTTTAAATGAAGGTATTACCAACGTAACAGTAATTTACGGTGCAGAGTCAGCAATAGTACCCGTGCGTGTAGAAACACCTCATCTGGGCGAGACTAAACTCGGCATAAATGGCGGAGTTATTCAATTTGGTGATGGTGCAAACCGTTCACTGCTAATGTTATCTCAAGGCGCATTGCTCGAAGATACAAACGTTAACTTTACACTCTTAGATCAAAAAGAAGATTTATCACTACCAGTTCCTGGTGGGTTTGAGTTTGTTGGTGGCTTTAACTTAGATATTGGTGACAATAATCTTTTAATCCCAGCACAGGTTGCTATTCCTGCACCAGCCAATTTACCTGTTGGTACTGAAGTTTACTTGATGCGTTTTGGTTCAATGCCTGATGCTACAGGAACTTGGCAGCCTATGTGGATATTGGAAGAATCGGCTAAAGTCACCGCAGATGGGATGATTCGCACCCAATCACCTCCATATCCAGGTGTAACCAAACCTGGTGAATATGCAGCTTTTTACTCAGGAGTTGCTGGTAGCGGTAGCCTAGTCAAAGGGAAAGTAAGCCTTGAATACAAATTTCCGCCAGCCTTCTATGGGATTTTAATTCCACCACCATTACCCGATATTAATGTTGGAGAAATTGGATTTGGTATCGCTTTAGCAACATTCCCCAATAGCAAAAATAAAATAATCAAAGAACTTGGTGAGGTACTTCAAATATTAAAAGCGCCTCTGGAAACAGTTGCAAAAATCACAGAAATTGTAGAAAAAGCACAAACTCTTGCAGAAGTTGGGGCTGCTTTATCACAAGGACATATTGATGCAGAAGTTTTGAAAAAAGTTACTCAAGTACTAAAACCTTATAGTGCTTTTGGACAATTACTAAATCCAGATTTGTTTGTCTCTATCCCAGCATTTAAGGTTTCTTACGATATTTCATCAATTAATATCGTGCAAGTTCCTACAGTTGGACTACCTGTAATAACTTCTGCCAAAGTACAACTCAATCCAGATGGGATAGCCACCTTTGAAACCAGGTTAAACATAAGCGCACCAACGACAACAGACCCATCTACACCGCCAGTTTTACAAAAAGCAGAACTGAAGTTTGAGAATAATGAGCCAGTAGTAATTCTCACAGGCAGTAACTTCATAATTTCTGACGCCACCGCTAATAATTCCAACACTAGATTTGAAGATTTGGTTGTTAATTTCCGTGTTGGCAACGCAACTTATCAAGGCACAGTTTTGTCTGGACAAGACTTGGGTAACAATCAATTTGAAATTAAAGTCAAACCCTCAAACAAAGCTGCTTTAGGAAGCGCCCAAATTTCAATCACTCGACCTCAGCAAGAACGCTTTGGTACTGAACAGACAAGTTATCAAACGATTAATTACGACAGTAATTCTATTCGATTCTCAGCTAATAATGGTTATGTTTTAGCAGCCCAACCTTGGAGTGATAGGGTAGCTGTTTTACAAGGAACAAACCCAGAAGCAGTAGTTGAAGCGACAAGCAGCAAAGATTTATTGGTAGCGCGTATTCCTGTAGGTGCTTCGGGGGTGGCAGATAGACCACGAGATATTGCTTTTACCGCAGACGGTGCTCGTGCTTACGTAACTTTAGAAAATTCTGGTCGCATTGCACTGATTGACCCATTGTTCTTGCAACCAATAGATACAAACCCAGACACTGAAGAAATTGACACTATCAATTTACCAACTGCTGCTTCACCGCGCGCAATTGTGATTGACAAGCAAGACCAATACGCTTACATTGCTGATGGACGACTGGGACTAATATATGTATTAGATATTAATCCAACCTCAAAGACTTACCATCAAGTAATTCAAAACATCCAAATTAACAATGCACCTCGTGGATTACGCGAACTAGCAATTAACAGTGATGGTCGTAAGTTGTTTGCAACGGTACCTGCGTTTGGTACAGAAAAAAGTAAGATTGTGGTCGTTAATATAGACCCCAAAGATAAACCTGAATCTAACCAAAATAATCTTCGTCGATGGCACGAACAATTTGCCACAATTGATGCTGACAGAGGAGTAGAGGGGTTAGCAGCTACATCTGACCCGCATTTTATGACCTTCACCAATCGTAAAAATGATGGTACGGGTTACGGAGTTTTGGAAATAACAAATGATGAAGCCTCAATTTTCTTTGCTGCTACTACGCGCTACGCTAAATTAAATCTTGGTAGCATTCATGACTATTTTGATGTTAATGAAGGTGTGGCAGTTACTATAACCAAAGACAAAAAATACGGGTTTGTAGCTGGTTTTAATGGCAGTAACTTTGGTTACGGTATTGAAAGTATTGATGGAGTCCAAGCAGGTAGCAATATTGGCATTATTAAAGACCCACTCAGCGATAATCCATTATTGTTTGCCGCTACACGACCCATTCCTCTGGGGTTAACTAGCGATTTAGCGCTTTCCAATGACGATAAATACTTGTATGCTTCTTACCCACTAGGTGGTGGTGTATATGTATTTGATGTCGAGGAAATGATAAAAACTTTGGAACACCCAACTGACTATACTATTGACCAGTTTGGTAGACCAATTGATTCTAAATTCTTCGACCCTCGTTACCAACGTCCGGCTAACATCTTTGACTTTGATACGGTACCGCTTGATGATATTAACCCAAAAATCAGTGTTGCTGCTGATTATGGAATTATCAAAGAAAACCGGGTGAAAAATCAGTTTACTTATGGGGTGTTCGAGGGAAGTAATCGCGCTCCTGTAAACGTTGGTGTTGTCAGAAATCTGGCTGTGTCGCCTCCAGATATACTGAAGTTAACAAGTCCGAATGGGATTAAAGAAGGAGATTTAACTCCTACCTTTACTTGGGATTTTCAAATTCCTGATGAGCAAGTTAAGGAAGTTAACCTCTTTGTCAGTACTTTTGCTGAGGGTAAAGGTTTATTGCCTTGGGATCGGGTGGTTGATTTATCTGACTCAGAGTTCTTACCTGAGTTGAACCAACAGCAAAAGCAGCAACTGTTAACAAAATCTTGGGATGGGTATGATGATTTCAATCCGGGACGAATTGTTACAGCGACTTGGAAACGAGAAACTAATACTTGGTACTGGCACGATGGTACTACTGTTGTTGCTCAACCGACTAATGACCCGGAAAATAACAATACTCGCTTCACTTTACCAGATAACAGCAGACTAACGGCTGGTCAAAATTATAATTGGGCTGTACAAGCTGTTAGCAGCACAGGGCAATCTGAACTTGAGTTTGGTAATTTTAATACAATTACTCCTTTTAATGCAAATCCTTTTAGTAGTGTAACTGTCCTTACTCATGGGTTTACGTTGTTTCCATCAAATACGGGGATTCCTGATAATTTCTATGATTTAGCAGACAGTATTACTTCTGGTAGTGGGGATTCACCGTCAGAGAAAGGGTTAATTCTACGTTATGACAAGCCTACAGGTCTGTGGATTCCTGTAGATAATAAGGCACGGGTACTTGCTAACTTGACGGGTGGTCTGAATCCTGGAGATGACAATTATTTGGTCACGTTAGCAAACAATATTCAAAGCAAATATGTCAACCAAAATAAAGCATTGGTATTGCTTTCCGAATGGTCTACAGGTGGTGAGTCAACACAACCAAATAGCGGGTTTACGGAAGCTGCTGCTGATGCAATTTTCGCTTCGATTGTGCAATTGGATCAAGCTTTAGGTGGTGATGTTGGAGAGCATGATGCTAGTGGTAATTTGGTGAGGTTGTATGATGATAAAGGGGATTTAATTCGTACTCAAGGAGCGCTGTTCGATTCGTCGTTACACTTTATTGGTTTTAGTCGCGGCACTGTTGTTAATAGTGAGATTATTCAACGATTGGGAACTTATTTTCCTTATGCTGGTGGAAAGATTAATGCTGATGGGACACCAGTTGTTGATAGTAATGGTAAGGCAGTTCGTGATTTGCAGATGACGACTATTGACCCTCATGATTTTTCTCAGGAGAGTTTGAAAGTAGATTTAGTACTTCCTGGGACGATAATAAAGGATTTTAGAGATTTTAATGAACCTACGGTTCAAGTTTGGGATAATATTACTTTTGCTGATAATTATTATCAGACTGTAGCTGACCCTAATGGTTCTACTTGGACTCCTAATGGTCGGTCTATAGATGGTGCTGATATCAATATGTCGCTTAATGGGATGCCTGGGTTTACCAAGGATGACCAAAGAGGAGGTCCGCACGGAAATGTCTTTTCGTGGTATGCAGGAACAGCTAATTTAGCAATAGATGAAGTTGATAATGGATATACGCAAAAGGCACGACCCATTTATGACCAATTAGGTGAAAGGAGTGTTGAAGAGTTACTTGATTCAAATAATGATAATGTCACGCTGACACCTTGGTACTTTTCGGCTGGTAATCAAGGTTCTACGGAGGGTATTGGTACTGGTTGGTTTTATTCTGTGTTGGGTGGTGGTAAAGATCAGCGTCCAACTGTGGATATGAGTAAGCGTGTGTCAGTAAGTTACGATAATACTGATGAGGATGTTGCTAAGGGTGATTATGCAGTTCCCACGCTGTTTGATGGTAATTTTGATGCGATTACTGCCAAGATTGACTCACAAACTATCCCTGGTTGGTCTTTACATAATGACAAAAATGATACCTTTCAATTACCTTTGGTTGATTGGACAAATATTACATCCCTTAACCAACCTCGTATTGTTGTAGAACGCGATACAGCAGGCAATCCAATTAAAACAGAAAGCTATTTGCAACGATTAGGAATTGATTCTAATTCTCCTACGAACTACGCTTTGGAGTTAAGACCTAATGACATCATCACTCACAACCGTTTTGTTGTCCCTGATTGGGGTGCATTGCGGTTTGATTTGCATGTACCAGACCCTGAATCTGCTACTGCTGCTCAAAATAGTGTTGTCAGAGTTTTTCTTGATGACTATGAACTACAAAGCTCTGCTTTTCAGGGATTAGTGAAAGGAAGTCAGGGTGGCGAATATCCATCTGTTGACTTGCGTGAAGTAGATGGAGATATAGGTGCGAGGAATGGAGAAGGTCAATCTAACAGGATTGGTTTTGCAAAAGAAGGATTTCAGACTTTTCAGCTTGACATCCCTAATGAATTACGTGGAAAAGTAAAAACTCTTAGATTTGAGGTGAATGGAGGCAAAACAGTTTATTTAGATAATATTTTCTTCAAGAGTCAACATCTATTATTTGGTAATCCCGCATTAAATGGGCAAGAAGCTAGAAAAGATATAAATACTCCTGAATTTACTTCTGACTATAAAACTTATATTCCCAACGATCCTCTGAGTGATTTTTCTGATAACTATCTAATTGAAAGACCACAGTATTCTCTCTCATATAATAATGATTTAAAAAACCCTAACTGGGTTAGTTATCAATTCAATAAATCTTGGCTTGGTGCTGAAAATCAGAGTGGTTTTGGAAGTGATCCTCGTCTGCCTTTTGCAATTCAAATTCAACAGAATGATATTCCTGATAATAGCGGTTATCAAAGAGGACATATAGCTACTGCTTCCCATCGTAGCCGAAATAAGCAAGATTATGTAGCAACGTACTTAATGAGTAATATCATTCCTCAGCCCTTGGAAAAGCCTAATGATCGATGGTCACAATTAGAACTATATTTAACCGACTTAGTTAAAATTCACGATAAGGAACTTTACATTATTGCAGGAAGAGATGGCGCAACCGTTAAAACCATAAAGTCAAAAGTAAATGTTCCGGAAAGTATTTGGAAAGTAGTATTAGTGTTGGATAAACCTGGACAGGGTATCTTAGATGTGAATAAAGATACTCTCGCTTTTGGAATTAGACTACCAAATTCTCTGGCTCCTTATACAGGTACTGATCCTAAATATATGGGTAAAAATGTTGGTCAAGATCCAAATAAGGATTGGACAACAAATTTTTCACTTATGGGTAATCAATATGGACTGTTTAATGTAGAAGAGCTTGAAAAAATAACAGGATATAATTTTTTATCCAATATTTCTACAGAAATTCAGGAAGCAATTGAAAACCATGATGTTACTGACATCTTAGCAAAACTAAATGTCATTAAACCTGCGCCACTCATGGCTGCAACTGAAGATGAACTAAAATTCTCCGAAAATGGGGCCTTTTTTGATAGTGCCATCAGGCATAGTGGTATCGTAAACAAAATTACCATAGCTCCAAATAATGTTTGGAGCTATTCGAGCATTTCTGAAGTTAGTTTTAATCAAAATAGCGAACTCGAAACCACCGATGTTAGCCCCACAAAAAAAAGCACCACAAGCATTCATTTGAGCCAAATTGGTACCTCGCAAATCGGCTTCATGCAAACTACACCAATGCAAGTTGGCGGAATACAAATTAGCATCCCTGACAATAGCACGTTTCAACCAAGCGCTTTCCAAGGAAACACCAAACAAATCAGCTCCAGTCAAATCGGCTTCAGTGAGGTCGGCTTGTCTCAGGTAGGCTCCTCGCAAGTTAATATCTCGCAAAATAGCTCCTCGGAGATCGATCATGTTATCTTGAGGTTCCTCAGCGGATTGGATCAACTCAATCCCTCGAAAATCTCGCTCCCCGTCAGCATACCGGGCCAACAACTCTTCAGCAGTAATTTCCCAAATCATAATCTTACCTTCAATTTATTTTCTTATTTCAAATATAGTGCTATTGAAATATGGTCTAACTTACTCAACCCCACCGACTCATTTGAGCTAACCTTCCAAATCACTGACCTCCCCTCTGGACAACTCGCCGAAGCTCAAATCACCAACTACGATTCCTTTGGTCGCCCCAACGGTGGAACCATCCTCATCGACGCTGATGCCAACGGAATCGGCTGGTTCATCGACTCCACCCCCTTCGACAACAGCGAATTCACCACCTCCCTTACTGACACCGCATTCCGCGGCACCACGGGCGACGCAGTTGGCAAATACGACCTGCTCACCAGCATCCTGCACGAAATGGGACACCTAGCAGGCATCATCTCCGGCTACAGTGAATTTGACCGCCACATCCAAACCGTCAACGGCTCTAAACTCTTCATCGGCGACAACTTCACCGCCACCCTCACGAATGACGGCAGCCACCTTGATTCTAAACTGTATCCCTTCGACCTAATGAACACCTCCCTCTCCCCAGGTGTCCGTAAACTCCCCTCCCTCATCGACCTGCAAATCCTCAACGCAGTACGCAACATTACCGCAACAGGTGGTAAAATTTCAACACTAACAGCACCCCTAAACTCTGACCCCCTAATCGGCATTCTCAACGGAGATTTCGACACACAAGCGGACTGGTCAACCAGAGGTGCTGCCAATATCCTCAACTCGCAAGCAGTCCTCACCGAAGACTCACCCTTTAACAGTAACTTCTCCCAATCCTTGATTATCCCAGAAGGTGCGAAATACCTCCAATTCACCCTGAAAAACACCACCTTGGGAGCAAACACCCCAACAGCCCCAGGTGACGCCTTCGAGGTAGCATTACTCAACGCCAACACCAAACAATCCTTAGTCAACACAGTCACAGGACTCAGCCAAACCGACTCCCTACTCAACATCCAAAACGACGGTACATACTACACAAGCAACAAAGTAACCCTACTCAACACTACCCCCAATAGCACCCTCACCCTCAATCAACCACTCACATTTAAAGTTGACCTAACGGGAGTACAATCAGGAACAGCCGCAACCCTCTACTTTGACCTACTCGGCTTCGGCGATCGCAATGCTAAAGTCGTCCTCGACAACGTAATGCTGCTAAATAACGACCGTTACGCACCAGTTGCCAACAATGACACCGCAATCACCAACCAAACCAAACCCGTCACAATAAATATCCTCGCCAACGACACTGATGCAGACAGCACCATCAACCCAACTGCCCTTGCCATCAACACCAACCCAACTAACGGTACAATCCTGGTTAACCAAGACGGCACAGTTACTTACACCCCCAATAGTACATTTGTAGGAACCGACACCTTCACCTACACTCTAACTGACACAGACGGCTTAACATCAAACACCGCCACTGTCAATATCACTGTCAACAATATTGCCCCAGTCATCACGGTAATTACAGGCGACACCACCACAACCGAGGGTGCAACAACCAACTTTAACGCGATCGCAGTTGACCCAGGTGACAATATCGACTACATCTGGAACTTTGGGGATGGTTCGCAGCTAGTGATTGGTCAAAATACGACCCACACTTATGCTGATAACGGTACTTACACTGCTACCCTGACAGTACGCGACAGCAAAGGTATAAGCAGCTTCCAAACCCTCAATGTTACAGTCAACAATGTTGCACCAATAGTCGATGCTGGCAGTGACGTAACAATCAACGAAGGACAAGCGATCGCATTCAACGGCAGCTTCATCGACCCCGGTATATTAGATACCCACACCATCACTTGGGACTTTGGGGATGGTGCGATCGTAACAGGTATCCTCAACCCCAACCATATCTACAAGCTAGATGGCACTTACACCGCCACCCTTACCGTTACAGATAACGAGGGTGCAGTTACAACCGATACCTTACAAGTTCAAGTCAACAACGTCGCGCCAACAATTACCAACATAACCAGCGATACTACTATTACAGAAGGAACACCAGCTAACTTTAGTGCCACTGCAACCGACCCAGGAAACGACACCCTCACCTATATCTGGAACTTCGGTGATGGTTCCAAAGCAATACAGAGTAAAGATGTTAGCCACGTATTTGTAGACAACGGCACTTATACTGTCACCCTCACCGTCAAAGATACTGCGGGTGCTTCCACAGAAGAAACGTTAACTGTAAATGTTAACAATCTCGCTCCCACAGTGAAAGCAGGCAACAACCTAACTCTCGACGAAGGTAGTACAGCTAACTTTAACGGCAGCTTCACCGACCCCGGTATATTAGATACCCACACTATTAGTTGGGACTTTGGCGATGGCAACACCACAAATGCCACCCTCACACCAACTCATATTTACGCCAACAACGGCACCTACTTAGCCAAACTCACAGTTGTCGATCAAGACGGGGGTATCGGTACAGACACGATTACCGTCACCGTCAACAATATCACCCCCACGATCAACACCATCAACGGTGATATCACAGTCAACGAAGGTGCTGTAGCCAACTTTACTGCCACTGCAACTGACCCAGGAAACGATACCCTCACCTATACTTGGAACTTCGGCGATGGCACCGACCCCGTTGAAGGTCAATCTGCCAGCCACATCTTCGCCGACAACGGCAACTACACCGTCACCCTCACTGTTACCGACTCGGATGGTGCAACTACAGTACAAACCCTCAACACTAAGGTAAGCAACGTTGCCCCAACAGTCAACGCAGGCACTGACTTCACCGCCAACGAAGGACAAGCGATCGCCTTCAACGGCACATTTACCGACCCAGGTATCCTCGACACCCATACTATCACCTGGGACTTTGGCGACGGTACAATCCTGGAGGGGGGGAATTTCTCTTCTAACTCCCCCACTCCCCCACTCCTCCCCTCCCCACATCCTCTTCTCAACCCCACCCACACCTACAGCGATAACGGCACATACTTAGTCTCCATGACCGTGAGGGACAACGCAGGTGCATCCACAACCGACACGCTGACAGTACGCGTCAACAACGTCGCACCCACAATTACCCAACTCACAGGCACAACCGAAGTCGCAGAAGGCACACCAGCCAACTTTACCGCCACTGCAACCGACCAAGGGCTAGACACCCTTACCTACACCTGGAACTTTGGTGATGGTTCCAGCCCCGTACTAGGTAAAGATGTTAACCACACCTTCGTTGACAATGGTATTTACACTGTCACCCTTACTGTCAGCGACTCTGATGGAGGTTCCACAACCCAAACCCTAACGACGAAAGTCAATAACGTCGCAGCTACAGTTGACGCGGGTGCGAACCAAATCATGTACCAAAACGAACCCGTGACCTTCGACGGACAATTTACCGACCCAGGTATTCTAGATACCCACACAATCGAGTGGAACTTCGGTGACGGTAACACCGTAGCTGGCGTTCTCAACCCCAACCACATCTACATTCAAGATGGTGAATACACCGTTACCCTCACCATCACCGACTCTTCAGGCGCAGTCTCCAACGATACAATGACGGTCACGGTGAAGAAACCACCCACAATGTCAGTTAGCGATATCTCAATCCTCGAAGGAGATAATGGTAACAAATACGCCGTCTTTACCGCCAGCTTGAGTGAAGCTAGCCTACGTACCGTCACCGCTAACTACTCCACCACCGACGGCACAGCAACCGACCGCAGTGATTATACCGCCACTAACGGTACAATTAGCTTTGAAAGAGGGGAAATCAGCAAAACCATAGCCATCCAACTAATTGGTGATACTCTAGACGAATTTGATGAAACCTTCTTCCTCAACTTGAGCGATGCTACAAATGCTACTATCGCCCCCTCAAGGAGTGTAGGTACTATCTTAGATAACGATGAGGCGCCAACACTCACAATTAACGATAGAACGATTACCGAAGGCGATAATGGTACATCAACCATCACCTACACAGTTAACCTTTCTGCACCTAGCGGTAAACCCATCTCAGTTAAATATGCTACTGCCGACGGGACTGCAATTGCTGGAACTGACTACACCGCAACAAGTGGCGGCATTACTTTTGCACCAGGTGAGACAAGCAAAACCATCGCAGTACAGGTAATTGGTGACACCATCAATGAATTTGATGAAACCTTCTTCCTCAACTTAAGTTCTGCAACAAACGCTACTATCACCAAAACTACTGGTGTAGGCACAATCATTGATAACGATGCGCCACCCGTACTCACAATCAATGATAAAACTATCACCGAAGGCGACAACGGTACATCAACCATCACTTACACAGTTAACCTTTCTGCACCAAGTGGCAAACCCATCAGTGTTAAATATGCAACAGCCGATGGGACAGCTACTGCGGGTTCTGACTACATCGCCACCAACGGTACACTAACCTTTGCGCCAGGTGAGACAACCAAAACCGTCTCTGTACAGGTACTTGGCGACACCCAGGATGAGTTTGACGAAACATTCTTCCTCAACTGGAGTGGTGCAACAAATGCTACTATTGTTCACACAACTGGTATAAGTACAATCTTAGATAATGACGAGGCACCAGCACTTACTATCGGTGATAGAAATATTACTGAAGGGGATAATGGTACACAAATTGCCACCTTTACTGTTAGCTTGTCAGCAGCCAGCGCTAAACCAATCACTGTTAAAGATGCTACTGCAAATGGTACTGCAATCGCTGGAAACGATTACACAGCTACCAACGGTACACTAACCTTTGCGCCAGGTGAGACAACAAAAACCGTCTCAATACAGGTAATTGGCGACACATTAGATGAATTTGACGAAACCTTCTTCCTCAACCTCACCGATGCTACAAACGCTACTATCGCCAAAACTACTGGTGTAGGCACTATCTTAGATAATGACGAGGTGCCAACACTCACAATTAATGATAGAACTATCACCGAAGGCGACAACGGCATGATGGCTGTAACCTATACTGTCAGCCTGAACACAGCTTCCGGTAAACCAGTCACAGTAGATTACACTACAGTAGATGGTAGTGCGACTGCGGGTTCTGACTACACCGCAACTAACGGTAAATTGACCTTTGCAGCAGGAGAAACCACCAAAACAATAACAGTCCAAGTACTTGGTGATAGCATTGACGAGTTTGACGAAACCTTCTTCCTCAACCTAAACAACGCCACCAATGCTACCATCGGTAAAGGTAGCAGCATGACTACTATCATTGATAACGACCTACCGCCCGTACTGACAATCAACGATAGAACTATCACCGAAGGACATAACGGTACACAAATACTTAACTTTACTGTCAGCCTTAACGCACCGAGCCAGAAACCAATCAGCGTCAAATATGCTACCGCCAACGGCACTGCAACTGCCGTCAGCGATTATACAGCAACAAGCGGTATCCTCACCTTCGCAGCAGGAGAAACCACCAAAACCATCGCAGTACAGATAATTGGCGATCGCTTAGACGAGCAGAACGAGAATTTCTTTGTATACCTCAGTGAAGCCATCAACGCCTCGATTCTGGATGCTCAAGGTATTGGCACCCTGATCGATGATGATGAATCGCCAACATTGAATGTAGCTGCCGTACCTGGTGAATTGTGGCCACCCAACCACAAGATGGTTGAAGTAAAGGTCAACGTCAACGTTAGCGATGACTTTGATGCTAACCCCACCGTCCGACTCCTATCAATTACCAGCAACGAACCGGATAACGGTTTGGGTGATGGCGATACCGCAGGCGATATTGAGATTCGCTCTGATGGACGCATCTTCCTACGTGCGGAACGTTCAGGTAATGGCAATGGTCGTATCTACACCTTGACCTACAGTGCAACGGATAGCGCTGGTAACGTCACATATTCGACCACACAAGTGCGCGTACCGAAGAATCAAGGGAAATAAACGAGCATTACAAAGGACGCGTTAAGGACGCTTTAATGAACGGAGTCACTCGCTGCGCTTGAACTTATTTTCGCCGCATTTACACGCAAAAAAAGCAAGTTATCCTCACTACCAAAATAAGTATGGTCGCTGTTGCCATAATTACTTGACTTCAGCCATGATGCAGGAGGCTAAATCTACCAACTCCCTACCCAAAAATCGCTACTTTACCATTCGCTATGGCGAACGTTATCCAAATTGGCAACCAAACAATACAGCCAGCAGAATTACCCCACTTGCTAGCTGGGCATAAAATATTACATATACTCCAACGTGAAGTAATTATCGATAAAGCCATTGCTCCTATCGAGCTTACTCCCGAAGAGAAAGCAATAACAATCGAACAATTCTCGAAACTTAACAAGCTTACTACACAAGAAGCTCTTAAAGCTGCACAACAACAACTGTGTATAACTGAGCAACTCTTTTGTTGCCATAGCCACAAGAGAATTGCGGGTAGAAAAATTTAAAATAGCCAGATGGGGAAACAAACTCGAACAATACTTCCTTCAATACAAACCCCAACTTGATAAAGTCGTGTACTCCCTTCTCCGTACTGACAATAGCGAAATAGCACAGGAACTATTCTTCCGCATTCAAGACGGTGACGCCACATTTGCCGATTGTGCCAAGGAATACTCACAAGGGATCGAAGCACTGACTGGTGGGTTGATTGGTCCGGTACCCCTGTCGCAACCCCAAAGTGCGATCGCACAAAAGTTGGGTACATCCAAACCGGGGCAAGTATTACCACCAATGAAGTTGGAGAATTGGTATGTAATTCTACGTTTAGAAAAGTTTATTCCTTCCCTGCTAGATGATGCCACACGAAAAGCGCTACTCAATCACTTGTTTGAACAATGGCTAAGTGAACAAATCCAACTAGAGCCAATTTCAATTGTGAATGGGAATGATAACTGCCAATCATTATCTCAACCCCGACTATCTCTACCACTTGCAGTTAGCTATTAGCGGGTTAGCCCGACGCCAAAAGCTAATAGCTAATAGCTAATTGCGTAATAATACTGTTGTCATCATTACAGTCCGCAAGCCATCCTGAGACAGGTTTTGTTGCGTAAAAACACATAATCATTTTGGCAATTATATTACTTCTAGTTGGGATAACAGCAATCGTTTGGTTATCCTGGTTCGCATCCGATCTCCTATAACGCAATGACCACCAGTATAAACCTCTACCATGAGTTTCTCGCAAAAATCACACCGTTTGACTTTCTCGACTCGACGGAACTTGAACGCATAGTCAGCAAACTGGAACCATTGCGCTACCGGATGGGACAAGCAATTTTAGTTAAAGAAAGCTTGCCTGCAAATATTTATATTCTCCACACTGGACAAGCACGGTTGTTGGGATATCCCCCGGATTCAATTGCCCCGCAAACACTCTTAAAACTCGAACCAGGTGCAATAATTGGTGTAACAGGCATTATTCGTTCTTGTCCTTGCGAAACGGTAATTGCATCTACTGAATCGGTATGTCTCACCCTCAAAGTGTCTGACTTTCAAGAATTATTATCCCAACAACCCGACATAGCAGCATACTTTCGCAACCAATTAAGTTTAATCGAAGCATACGACTTAATAGGTGCAGAAACCAATCGTCGGGGTAAGGTTGTAGAAGACTTAAAACAGATTGCTCTAGCATCACGAAAACAAGCAACTGTACTCAACCTCCCATGTGGTAAAACCCCACTTTCTCAAATCGACCCCAATCTACTATGGTTAGTCAGCAGTGAAAGTAGTAACTATCCTGTTGGCAGCGTTATCAACCCAACCAATAATCAAGAATACATCCAATCTACAGGTAAGGGAATACGGCTCATCGGGTTTACTGACCCCACATTATCATTCTTTCAGAATGCGATCGCACCAGAAGCAGATGTCGGAATCAATCCCTCCCTCTCAGAAAGCATCCCATTCGCACCCCTAAAACCAGAAGTAGCACCAAGTACAACCAACAAACAAGTCAAATATCCCTACATTCATGGTAAAGGAGTAGTTGACGCAACACTTGCCTGTTTCCAAATGCTGGCATTATTGTGGAATATCCCCTGGAAACGTGATGTACTCAAACGTGCATTAGAAAATAACTACAAACGTACAGGCAGTATATCGATTGAAGTATGCGGTGCCGTAGCCGAATTGATGGGGTTAAAAGCACAACTAGTAGAAGTACCAGCAGTTGCCGTATCTAAATTGCCCACACCAATTTTACTTTCTTGGCAAGGCACATTTGCAATTATTTATCATGCCAACGAGAAAGAATTAACCCTCGCTATTCCAGAAATTGGGATTGTTCGCAAAAAGCCTGCTGAATTTATCGAAGCATGGGGTGAATCCGGACAAGTATTACTATTACAATCAACACCCGAAACACCAAAAAAGCGGTTTGATTTAAGTTGGTTCCTCCCAGCAATTAAAAAATATAAAGTAGTCCTAATTGAAGTATTTATCGCATCATTATTCGTCCAACTGTTGGGACTAGCTAACCCATTAATTACCCAAGTAATTATTGATAAAGTCATCATCCAAAATGGGATAAACACCCTCAACGTCTTGGGTAGCTTGCTCATCGTCATGGCAATTATCGAAGGTATAGTTACCTGGTTGCGGACTAACCTATTCGTCGATACTACCAACCGGATTGATTTAAGTTTGGGTAGTGAAGTCATCGACCACTTATTAAGATTACCATTACGCTACTTCGAGAAGCGTCCCGTTGGGGAAATCTCAAGTCGGATAAACGAACTTGAAAATATTCGCTCGTTTCTGACAGGTACAGCACTCACGGTTGTATTAGATGCCATCTTCTCGGTGGTTTATATCGGGGTAATGATATTTTATAGTTGGTTGCTCACCATAGTAGCACTCGCAACCGTACCATTATTTGGATTACTCACATTTATATTTGCAGCAATTATTCGCAGTCAAACTCGCACCAAAGCTGAACGTAATGCCGAAACTCAATCGTATTTAGTTGAAGTCGTATCGGGTATTCAAACAGTCAAAGCGCAGAATATCGAACTCAATTCCAGATGGAACTGGCAAACTCGCTATGGTAAATATATTAGTTCAAGTGAACGTAATGTCATTACTTCCAATACTGCTGGTTCATTAAGCAACTTCCTTAATAAAATATCTAGCTTACTCTTATTGTGGGTGGGTGCATATCTGGTATTGAAACAAGAAATTACATTAGGACAATTGATTGCATTTAGGATTATAGCAGGTTATGTTACGAGTCCCCTATTGAGATTAATTCAATTATGGCAAAACTTCCAAGAAACAGCATTATCGTTAGAAAGATTAGCCGATATACTAGATACTCCGCAAGAAAGCGAATTAGCTGGTAGAAATAATATTCCAATGCCAGCAATTAAGGGACAAGTCAAATACGAAAACGTTACCTTCTCCTTTGCTAAATCACCACAACCCCAACTTAATAGCGTATCAATTGAAATACCCAATGGTGCGTTTATTGGAGTAGTCGGACAAAGTGGTGCGGGTAAAAGTACCCTGACTAAATTAATCCCCAGATTGTACGAACTCGATGCGGGAAGAATCCTCATCGATGGGTATGACATTAGCAAAGTGGAATTGTACTCCCTAAGAAGACAAATCGGGATGGTGTTGCAAGATACCCTTCTGTTTGATACCACTGTACAGGAAAATATTGCGCTGACAGTACCCGATGCTACACCAGAAGAGATAGTGGAAGCAGCACAAATAGCCTGTGCCCATGACTTTATCATGAATTTGTCCAATGGCTATAACACCCGTGTGGGGGAAAGGGGTTCCGCATTGTCGGGGGGACAAAAACAGAGGATTGCGATCGCACGAACGGTACTGCAAAATCCACCATTGCTGATTATGGATGAAGCAACCAGTGCGCTTGATTATGCTACCGAAAGACAAGTTTGTTCAAACCTACAAGCTGCGTTTAGAGGAAGGACGGTATTGTTTATTACGCACCGTCTAGCAACAATTAAAAATGCTGACATTATTCTCATGATGTCCGCAGGAAAGGTGGCAGAGCAAGGCACACACAATGAATTAATAGCAATGAAGGGATTGTATTACTGTCTCTATCAACAGCAAGAAGCATCTAGCAATTAGCTTTTAGCAGTTAGCAGTTAGCTTTTAGCAGTTAGCTTTTAGCAGTTAGCTTTTAGCAGTTAGCTGTGTTCGATTACCTTTAAGCGTTTGAAGAAAAGAATTAAGCATACGTTTAGTTTCAATTAGTTCATTACTCAATTTATCGTATTGTAATTTATCAATAAAACCTAAATCATGTGCAAGTATAAGTTGATATTCCAATTCGCTACCCGACCCCATCGCCATTTGAAGAAAGCGAGCAAAATCGGCATCACTTCCCCTCCCACAACCTTCAGCTATATTAGTTGGAATAGAGGCTGCTGCCCGTCGCATTTGACTAGTTAAGCCATATAATTCGTGTTTGGGAAAATTGGCAGTTACTTCATATATACTAAGAACTAATTTATGACTTCTCTGCCAAACTTTTAAGTCTCTAAAATCTTTCATAGAAGTAAAATTACACAAATGAAAGCGGTATAATTAGTCAATTTATTCAATGTTATTATACTAATAAATAAATTAATAATCAATAAAAAAACGTAGATTTTGTCTATATTTCTCTCAAAAAAAGATGTTTTTTCGGTTATAGCAATCTCAAATATTCACTTATTAAAGCTAACAGCTAACAGCTAATCGCTAAAAACCTATGAATAATAACGGTAATGGTAACGGTAAAGCTGATGACTCGATACCCGCAATGATTTCCATGCAACAATTGTCAGAATTAGCAGAAAAAGCATCACAACCACCTGAAGCAATTAAACCCAAACCCCCCAATCACGCACCACGTTATGTTCCCGAATTTGAGCAACCAGTAATATTAAAACAATCAAGAAATTGGTCGAGAGCCATATTATGGACTTTAATGATAGTAACCGCAGGTACAATCGTTTGGGCAAACGTTACTAAAATTGAAGAAGCTGTCTCTGCTACGGGGAAACTCGAAGCATCAGGTGCAACGAAAGACGTACAAGCACCAGTTGGTGGAGTAGTTAAAGAGATATTTGTTGAAGATGGCAAACAAGTTAAAGAAGGAGAAAAGCTACTTACTTTCGACAATACGACAGCAAAAGCGCAAATGGAATCATTGCAGAAAGTACGTACTAGCTTGATGCAAGAAAACCAATTTTATCAATCGCAATTAAAAGGTAGCAATGCGATAAATGTTACCTCACTACAAGTACCTGTATCAATGATAGACTTGACTAAAAGTCGTGCTGCATTGTTTGCTGAAAACCTAGTTTACCGCACTCAGTTTGATGGTAATTCTACCGGACGGTTAAACCTCGAACAAAAAGAGCGTGTTGCATCAACTCAATTAGAATTAGATGCAAGAGTAAATGCTTCTCAATCAGAAATCGAACAGTTGAAGCGTCAAGTTGAACAAACCGATATTAAGGTTGCCTCTACCAAAGATACCTTGAAAATGAACCAGGGTATTCTTAATAATATTAGTGGGCTAGCTAAACAAGGGGCAATATCGCAAATTCAACTCCTTAAACAACAAGAAGAAGTGCGTAATGCCCAATCCCAACTTGACCAACTAACACAAGAAAAAGCTAGATTACAAGCAGAAATCGCTGGTGGAAAAGCTAAATTACAAAACACTGTAGCAGTTTCCCGTAAAGATTGGCTTGATAAAATAGCCGCAAATAATCAAAAAATAGCTGAAATTGATAGTCAACTCACTAAAGCAATTGTCGAGAATAATAAAAAGATTGCCGAAACCGACTCGCAAATTAGTCAAACGCAGATGAATCTGAAGTATCAGGAGATAAAAGCCCCAACCAGTGGTACAGTATTTGAACTCAAGGCAAAATCTCCGGGATTTGTTGCATCCTCGACCGAACCAATATTAAAGATAGTCCCGAATGACAAGCTTATTGCTAAAGTATTCATCACCAACAAGGATATTGGTTTTGTTAAAGAGGGGATGACGGTTGATGTGCGTATTGATTCGTTTCCCTTTAGCGAATTTGGCGATATTAAAGGTAAACTAGTGTCCATAGGTTCGGACGCATTACCACCCGACCAAATTTATCCCTTTTACCGATTCCCTGCCAAAGTCGAATTATCCAGTCAGCAGTTGTTGGTTTCGGGATGTTTATCCCGTTGCAGTCGGGAATGGGGATTAATACCAATATCAAGATACGCGATCGCACAGTGATGTCCATATTTGCCGATATGTTTAGTTCAAGTGTCGAGAGTCTCAAGACTGTGCGATAGCTATCATCTGTTAGCTAATTGGTTCTCCTTACAACAGACATCTCCAGAAAAGACGATTCATACGTTCCACATGCTTCGTCTCTACAAGGGTTTCGGGCAACGCATAATTAATTTCTGGAGATGTCTAACATACTAACTGGTACAGCAAGTGGCTTCTCAGAGTCTCTGAGAAGCCTACACGCTCATTGCTTGCAATCAGTGTAGTACGTCACATAAGGTAATGAGCGATGGCACTCGTGCGCCCGCAATCGAGCGCGATCGCACTCGATTCTTAAAGGAGCAAGCTGCTGGCTCTGTGTGTTTGTGTATGGCTTAATCGTCTTTTTGGTCTGGATTCATTACAGTTCAATGACCTTGTGCCCGAATAAGTTGCACCCAGGCATGACTTGAGCTAAAGCGGCGTGGTTAAGGAAGGAGCGATAGCCTTTGCAAAGTGTGCCCCTTAGGGCAAGCGCTGCTGCTTTAACTTGTATTTTCTATCTTTTGATAGAAAGTAAAAATATTCAGTAAATTTACTAATTTTCAATTATTTTAGTAATAAAAATTACTTTAAATAATTTTTAATTACGGTTACCTCCAGTTAAACTGCTAATTAGCACTTGAAAGTGCTGTTTTTTATCAAAAAAAATTTAATATTTATTTAACAATTACCAAAAATTAATGACTGGAAGTCAGTAACAAACCTCTAACAATGGTTTGATGGGGGTTCTGATGACAAACTGTTACCACAGATATAGCAACTTTGCTATCCGCTTTGTTTTACACATAAAGGTGTTTTTCCAATGTCATCAAGAACATTTAAAACAGAAAAAACTGGTTTTTCCAAATTGCAAGTGCCGCATAATCCCTCATCTCAATCAATCACCATCTATCCATTAATGATGCTTGCGACTATAGCCATGTTATTAGACATGATTATGACCGCGAGTTTAGTTAGTTTTACAACTTTTGGTAGCGCAGTTTTTGGAACTGCTGCAATTGTCTGGCGACACGAACTAAATCCTTTTTTCAATTGGCTGACTCGATTCAACCGCCGTTATAAAATTGCCACTGTTTTATTTACACTGGTGGGTGCTTTGTTCCTATTAGATGCGCTATCCACTCCAGCTAATGCTCAGTTCTTCCAAGGTGCAGAAACTTGGATGACCGGGGAGTTTACAAGTGCAGGTGAGGCGATTCCTTTAGTCTTTAACGTGCTACGGGGCTTGTTCTTACTTTACTTGGGAATTTCCTTAGTCAAAGTCATCCAAGCAGCCCGCCAAGATGAGGATTGGCAGAATTTAGCCCGGACACCGATGATTATTCTAATTGCAATAACAATGGGCGATATTCTAGCAAGTTTGATTGTCGGTGGCGGTGGTGGTGGCATCGCTAAAGGATAGGAATGGAGCCGAAGAAATCTAAATTCCGCACTGTCAATGCAACTCTGGGAAAACAACCGAATATCGGTCCGTTTCCAGCAGACCAACTTATTCCTTGGGCAGTTATTTGTGGCATCTCTTATTACTTATGTCACGGTTTGTTGAAATTGAATTGGATTTGGACATCCGCTGTGGCTGCTTGGGGAATATCTACTTGGTGGGTGCTTACAGGGTCAAGAGCTTGGCGATTCTTAGCTAAGTTTGTACTGACTCCCAACTGGACAAGAGTGCGCGTACCATATCAAAGAATGTTGCAACTGAATAATTACAGCGCACCCAAGAAAGTCAAGAAAATAAAAAACATAAAAGCGATTAGCGATTAGCGATTAGCTTTAGACAAGCCGCTCACGAGGAGCGGGGTATTAACCTCCCCTTGCCTTAATTTTTCGCTTAACGTCGGGCGAGGCATGTACCGGGCTAATAGCTAATAGCTAACAGCTTTGTCAAAAAAACAAGGAGGTGATAATTTGACTTCTAAAGTAAAAACAAAAGTTGGTAAAGCAATCGTTGATAATGGAGCAACAAAAGTTCGTTATTCACCTCTGGAAGATGCCTTCGCTTTAGTGTCGATGTTACAAATTAATCTTCAAGGTAGGCAAGTCGGCGCTTATGTGCTGCGTCAGGGATTGAACAACTTCATGATTCACTTTGGGTTTGAATGCAAAGGCATTCATGCCACATTGCGAACAGAAGAAATTGAGCCAGTGTTTGATGCGATTGAATCAGGATTGAAAGATTTACCTGAAGGAGAACGTTTAACAATTCATCTTGGCTCTTTTACTTCAGATGAAAAAAGGCAAAAGGAACTACGCAATTTATCTGCAAGCGCTCCTAACCAAGAATTACAGTATCTGCTCATGGGAGAGCGATCGCGCATCCACCAATTAACTAAAACTGGAGTTCGTAAACCAAAAACGTTGAGATTATACTGCACATATACGGTTGAACCAGATATGGCTGGCACAACTGACGCAATTGAGAAGTTGTTGTCCCGTTTGGAACGTTCCTGGAAGTCATTTACAGGTGAAATCAACGAGATGCAGTTTGTTCGGATTGAGCGTCTCCTCTACACATCTTTTACTGATGGCTACCAGCTATGGGAACAATTACTCGCCAATAAAATGGGCTTAGATATTCGCCCGTTAAGTGCAGAGGAACTTTGGGCAGTTATCTGGCAGCGGTTTAACGACACCCCACCACGGGACATCCCCCAGCTACTGGTTTTAGATGAAGACGGGCTGAGAGAAGAAGTGTACTCAGAAGTCCATCCTACCTCTTTATTGATGGAGAGTGAGTCATCAATTCCCCTTGCCGATCGGCGTTGGGTACACCTGAAAGATAAGTATATTGGCGCACTCACCTTCGCTGATAAGCCCGGTGGGTGGACGGACAAGGAGCGTCAGTTGCGTTATCTGTGGGAGGTAGTCTCACGGGAACGGGTGTACGACACTGAAATTTACTGCCAGCTGATGCGAGCGAACGAGACGCTAGTTAAAACTAATATGCAGCGTCTTACCAAGCAATCGAATACTACCGCTCAGATAGCAAGTGAGAAAAACTCGGTTGATGTTAAATCGCTGCTCAATATCAAAAAGTCAATCGCTGCCCAAGAGGAACTATATGAGGGAGCTGTTCCCATCCACACTGCTGTAGTGTTTTTAGTGCATCGCCCTACAAGAGAAAAACTAGATGAGGCGTGTCGATATCTGCAATCAATGTTTTTACGCCCAGCTTGGGTAGTGCGCGAAACTGAATATCCCTGGCGACTTTGGTTGCAGACCTTCCCGATTACCTGGGAGCGCTTAATGACCGTTCCCTTCAATCGTCGGCTAGTTTACCTCAGTGGTGAAGTGCCTGGATTGATGCCCCTTGTGCGAACAAAAGCCGGAGATAATACCGGATTTGAACTTATTGCTGAAGAAGGGGGTACGCCCACTTTCCTCAATCTTTATACCCAGCACAAGAATCTGGGATTATTCGGCACAACCCGGAGTGGTAAATCAGTACTAGCAGCAGGAATTCTCACCCAAGCTCTAGCTCATGGAATGCCCGTTGTAGCGATGGATTATCCCAAACCAGATGGTAGTAGCACGTTTACCGATTACACCCGCTTTATGGGGAAAGATGGGGCGTATTTCGACATCGGGCGGGAAAGTTCAAATTTGTTCGAGTTGCCCAATCTGCGATCGCTCGACCCCAAATTGCAGCAAGAGCGGTTTGAAGACTACAAAGATTTCTTAGCAACGGCGCTGCTGGCAATGATTGTGGGAACAAAGCGCTCCGAAAGTGGTGCAGCTTCGTTGGTGATAAGCGATACAGTGCGGTCAATTTTGGCACTGGCAATTACTGCTTTTTTCAGTGACGACCAAATCCGCGATCGCTATGCGGCTGCATTCACTTCGGGCTTCGGCTCCCCTGAATGGCAAGCAATGCCGACTCTAGTTGACTTCTTGAGCTTTTGTTCCCACGAGCGATTGCGTTTGGACGCTATAAGCGGAGATACTAAAGCTGGATTAGAGCAAGTAAAATTGCGCTTGCGCTTCTGGCTTAGTAGTCGAGTGGGTAAGGCAATCTCTCAACCGAGTACATTTAACAGTGATGCTAGGTTACTCGTCTTTGCGCTGCGTAACTTGTCCAACGATGAAGATGCAGCCATTCTCAGTTTAAGTGCTTACTCAGCAGCGCTGCGTCGGGCGTTGGCAGCTCCTGCGAGTGTGTTTTTTATCGATGAAAGTCCGATTTTGTTTGAATATGACTCAATCGCTGCCCTAGTGGGGCGCTTATGTGCCAACGGTGCTAAGGCTGGGATTCGAGTTATTTTATCAGCTCAAGACCCTGACACGATTGCCAAATCTCCAGCTGGTGCCAAGATTTTTCAGAACTTAACCACTCGCCTAATTGGTCGGATTCAACCCACAGCGGTAGATAGTTTTGTTTCGATTCTCAAGTACCCGCGAGAGATTATTGGACGGAATGCTACTGAAAGTTTCTTTCCTAAGAAGTCTGGGATTTATTCGCAATGGCTGTTGGATGATGCTGGAGTGTTTACATTTTGTCGTTACTACCCAGCCATAAATTTACTAGCAGCAGTGGCAAATAATCCCGACGAGCAAGCCCAAAGAACAACAGCACTCGCTCGTCATGCTGACAAGTTTGTGGCACTCACTGAGTTTTCTAAACAGTTAGTGGAATCACTGTAATAAAGTTTGCAATCAACTAGAATTCTGGAGGATTTATGAAAGCAGGTCAGTGGAAAAAAGTTGTATTTGGTACAGCTATGGCGATCGCACTCCTATCAACTGCAAACACTCCTTCTCTTGCTACAACCCTTCCTTTTCAAAGTGACAATCCCTTAGCGAAAGTGTTTGAGCAATTTACTTCTCAACTTGGTTCTCTGCAAAATTATGTGTCCTCCATCCTCTCTGACAAAATTCAACCCTTAGCTGAATCTTTGGGGGGAGATTTACAAGCTGCCATTGATGAAGCAATGGGTGCATTGGGCTTACCCGACCCGACTGTTGCAAGAAAAGAAGTTGAGAAAATAGGGGCTGCCACAGATGCTCCGGTTAACCCGGTTGAGAACGCAACTAATGAAGTTGATCGTCAAATTACCCGTGCAGTCAGTGCTTCAACGTTAGGTAAAGAAGGTCAAGAACGCCAAAAAGAACAAATTCAGCGCACGCAACAATCTATTGAGCGAGTCCAGCAACAAGCAACAACTGCTCAAGGCGAAGTTGTGACGCAAAACGTGATGAAGCAAATCGCTCAACAAAACGCCCAACAAGCAGCAATCTTAGGAGCGATGCGGGCTGACGGATTGAAACAGCAACAGTCGCAAGATTTAGCGAATATTAACTTGACTAATATCTCTCGCTCTGTTGATGGTCAAAACCAGGCAAAGCAACGGGAAACGGTAGGTCAAGGATTTCAAAACTACCGTACAACTGCCAAAGCGCGGTTGTTCTAAAGGATTTTAGCAGATAAAAGGTACGCCGTCTATGTTGTTATTTCAACTGTTCAGTTCTGGATTGATTATTGCTCAAACATCAAAAGTGGGCGAGGAAGCTTCTCGCATCACTGAAGATGGGGCAGCAGCAAGTGCTGCAATTGCTGAATTTATGAACGGACTTTGGGATGATGTACTTAGCGGCGGCTTGTATGGAGCGATCGCACAACTGGGAGTCTTCTTTGGGGTTGGCACTCTCCTGTTATTCGTTGTTCAATGGGCAAAAGACATGGTAGACGGTGATAACCCCAAAGCTTTCTCGGAACTAATTTGGCCTCTTGTAGTTGTAGTTCTTCTTAGCAACCAAGCTCAACCTTTAGCAGCAGCAACCAGAGGACTACGTGAGATTATTAACCAGACGAATCAAACGCTGTTAACTTCTACTTCGGCTTCGATTCAACTTCAAGAAGCTTATCAACGGGCAATGGCTGATATTGGTTCCCAGGATGCAGCGCGATCGCTTTTAACTCAATGCGAATCTATTGCTGACCCCCAACAACGCCGCGAATGCATGGAGAATGCCATTGCTCAGGCAAAACAAATTGCTGATAGTTCTCCTAATGGTGGTAAGGGGTGGTTTCCTGATTTTGGTGTGAATGAATTTTTCAACACAAATGTATTTCAATTGGCAGTAAGAGGTTGGTTAATTGCTTTTTCAATTGCCTTTCAATGGATGATTGAAATCTCGATGCTACTTACTGCTTTAATGGGACCATTAGCCGTGGGTGGTTCACTGCTCCCTGTAGGTCAAAAAGCAATTTTTGCTTGGTTAACTGGCTTTTTTAGTGTGGGAATGGTAAAGGTTTCATTTAATATTATTTCTGGACTTGTTGCCACCCTGGTTGTAAATGCTGAAGAGAATGACCCGATGATTTTTGCCTTTGCTACTGGACTGCTTGCCCCGATTTTGGCAATGGCGATCGCAGCAGGTGGGGGCATGGCTGTTTTTAATAGCTTATCCAGTATTACTCGTTTTGGATTAAGCAGTGTTGTCACCCGAATTTTACCTCAATTTAAATAAGTAAGTGGACGCAAATAAACATAACTGTATTAAGGGTTCATGCGTCATGACTATTAACTGTTAATAGCCTCACCAGTTAACTTTATTTGTACCAATCTACTTAAGTAAAAACTTAAAAAAGTGATGATTTATGGCTGCATCAAAAGATATTAGCAATGATTCAGTTGACCAAAAGCGCCTCCGTTTTTTGAATCGTCAACAGACTAAATTCTCCACAGGTGATGCTTTAGCTTTATTTGCTGTGGGGACATTTGGATTACACATTTTGACTTTTTTTGTGTTGCTAATGCTGTATGGCTCTTACTCCTCACTCAGTAAAAAAGCACCCCCCTCTCTCGTGCAGTTAGAAACAGGTAAGTCAATTTCAGTAGCACCTTTGGGTAGTCTGGAACGTACACCCCAAGTAGTAACCCGGTTTGTAACTGACACAATGACTCTGATGATGAATTGGTCAGGAACTCTCACTCCCACAACAGTTGAAGAGGCAAATAACCCAAAATTAGATCCAGGGGTAGACATTCGTTCACTGGGGAATGGACGCGGCAAAGTAACAACCGGAGCGTGGCAAGCATCCAATGCTTTAAGTGAAGATTTTCGCAAAGACTTTTTAAAGTTGTTAGCTGATTTAACTCCTCAAGGTGTGTTCAAAGGAACAACGCAAGTTGTGTTAGTTCCCCTATCAATCCAGCCACCTATAAAAATTGCTGAAGGTAAATGGAAAGTGAAAATGGTTGCTAATTTAACTGTCTTTAACCGGGGTAATAATGTGGGTGAAGTTATTGCTTTTAATAAAGAAATATTTGTTCGGGCAGTGTCAGCACCAGAGCCACCCGCAACGATGACGGGACTAGCGGCTGTGATTTACCAAGTTAGGGCAAGCGGGTTAGAAATTTATGCAATTCGGGATTTACCAGAGGAGAATTTGTAATGGATAAAGAGCTAAATGAAACGGTTAGCTTCCTGCCACAAGATGACCAGTTAGACTCAGAATGGGATGAAGCGAAATTAGCTCAATTAATTGGTTTTGATGATTTTAATGGCAATGAAGTAACAGACAAGTTAATTTCAGAGGGAATTGATAACAGTTTTACTGAAGGTGAAAATATAGGTTTATCTGATGATTTAAGTCAGAATGTTATTGCTCAATCTGAACTATTTGATGATCCGCAAACTGGTAAAACCCAGCCAACTTTATCAGGAAATCCGTTTGCGAAATCTGGCGTAGTGGGGCTGGGAATGCTGGCGGTGTTTGGCTCCAGCGCCATATTTTTAAACACTATCATGGGGTCAAAACCTAAATCTGCTCCGAGTATGGTTACGGTGTCCAAACCCGAAATCCAAGCAACAAAAGTTGAAACTCAGGAAGCTGAGACAGGTAAGTTTAAGGCGCAGCTAGCATTAGGAAGCCAAGCTGAAAAAATTAAGTCAGTCGAGCAGTCAAAGAGTCCTAAAACTACAATTGTTGAGAAACCAACCAATAAATTATCTTCCTCTACTGCACCTGTAACCCGTCCGATAGTGAACAAAAGTCAAACTGTACCACCTGTTCGCTATCTTTCAAGACCACCTCAACCCGTTCGACAACCACTACGCCTGCCAGTTCAACAACCTATTAGACAACCGATTCAACAACCTGTAAGACAGGCGGTAGCTAGTTTTCCCACGGTGCGAGAAACACCGAAGTCTAACACATCTGCGTCCAATTCAAAGCCAGTCGATCCAATGGAACAATGGCTAGCAATGAGTCGTTTGGGGAGTTACGGCGGTGTCCAAACGAATGAAGTTACTACATCTGCCTCAAAACAAATGCAGCAACCTTCAGTAAGTGCAATGCCTGCGGCGAGCGGAGTCATCGTCCTACAGCCCTTCCCTTCTCCTGTCGGAGATGCTCTTGCAACGGGACGCCTTGCAGCGAACGGGCATCCTACGGCAGGCGGGGCTTTACCCATCACCAGTTTAACCTCGGCAGATGCGGGGTATCCGCCCTCTCTTGCAAGCTCTGAGCAGCTTGGCTCTTCCAAGCTGGAGGCTAGGGCGCACTCCCCAATTGCGCGTGGACTCCCTCCGGGTGACTTAAGGCAGAGTAGCGCAGCGCCAGAGTTGATCGCTCAGGTAAAAAGTAGTCAAACTTCAGATAAAGTAACAATTCCCCGTGCTACTCCAATCCAAGCTACGAGCGACGGAGTAGTTGCACCTCAAAATCCGCAAGCTGAAGAGGAAGTGCTTGCAGCTCAAGTTAATCCGGCTGAAGAAGCTGCTCTTCTCACAGGTGTACCTGTACGACGGCTAACAGTGGGCGGTCAAAGTCAAGGGCAATTAGTCACCCCGGTGATTTGGGCTGATTCTAAGAGTAACACTGTTGCTACCAAGTCTGACCGCAAGAGCGAAAAGTTTATTGTCCAACTGGCTGAAGCAATAACCGATGAAGAGGGCTTTGTAACGTTACCAGCGGGTACTGCTATTGTTGCGAAGGTGGTTGATATTAACGATTCAGGACTTGCCCAGATGGAGGCAACGCAGGCTGTGATTGATGGTCAGGAGTATATCCTGCCACCTGGAGCAATAAGTATTCGTGGTACTAAGGGGCAGCCTTTGATTGCGTCGAAGTGGGGTAATAAAGGCAGCGCGAATGCTTCTCACGATGCCACAGCATTTCTATTTGGCTCTCTTGCCAAGGTCGGCGAAGTGATGAATCGACCCGATTTTGAATCATCGGCGAGTACAAGTGGCTTTAATTTTAGCACTTCCACCACCACTCGCAACTCGTCCCCCAATTTATTAGGTGCAGTATTAGAAGGGGGTTTTGCACCTCTGACCAAGCAAATTTTGCAGCGTAACCAGCGCGACCTTCAAGAAATGCTACAGCGCCAAGACGTTTGGTATGTCCGTGCTGGGACAAATGTCCAGGTGTTTATAAATCAATCGTTTGAGTTTTAAGTTATGGCAGTCCTATTTGATTTTTTGAATGAAATGTAACCGCAGAGAACGCAGAGAAACAGAGTACTAGAGACGAATGATTTCAGGACTGATTTAGGAGTGTAAAATGAAAACCTCATTGCAGCAACGCATCACTTTAATTGCTTTGATATCGACTGGATTTGGATTGACCAGTGTCTTCTCTAGTCGCAGCGTATTTGCTCAAGAAACCCCTAGTTCGGTGCGACGTGTTTCTGTCCCCGTAGCGACAGGGCAAAGTGCAGCTTCACCAGTTTTGATTGAATTATCTCCCGGATATGGAGTCAACATCAGTTTTATTCCCACGGGCGAGACAGTTGAAAAAGTGTGGTTCGACAATCCCTCCTTTGCTACCCTGGATGCGGATGGTTGTTTATCGGGTTTAGGGCGAGAGTGCCAACAAAATGCGGCAACTGTTTTACATCTGCGGCGGATTAATTCGTTAAATATGCCGGGACTCGCAAAAACAAATAGCACACTCCTAACTGTCGTTACAGCTGGTGCTGCTGGGCGACGGGTGTATATGTTCCGGGTGGCGATGGGTGGTAAAAACTCACAATACCATACGGTCGAGGTTACACCCAAAGAAACGCCCGAAGTTATAGCGAATAATCCCCCACGTTTGACATCGGTTCTCACACAATATCAGGATTCGCAAATGATGAGTCGCGGTTTAGTTGTTGCTCAACAACAGCGCCTTATTCACCGTGACTCTCCATTGTGGAAGCGAATTGAAAACTTTTTGGTAAGCGTTAAAGCGGGTGAACCAATTGAAGTCGCCGCAGCGAAAAGTGGAATTTCTTTGCAGCTAGTTCAACGTTTACAAGAACTAGGAAAAACGTCGCCTGTTCCACCTCAAATGCAGCCAAGTTAAATCATTGAAATAATTATCAAAGAAAAAGCAATGAAATTGCTGAGGAATTTGTGCGGGTTTGTCACGGGATTAAGTTTATCGTTGGTGATTTCTGGTATTTTTATAAGTGATTACAGTGAGCGATCGCTAGCTGTAACTGAACCTAGTAGTCCAGTTCCTACAATCACTTGGCAAAACACCCAGTTACCAGATTGGAATCAAATTACTTTTTCATCTCTACCTGGTATCACCGAATCTGGTTCTTTCTTGGCACCATCAGGTGTATCTAAGCAGTTGGGATATGACCCGTCTCGCACTTGGGTTACGGGACAAACGCCCGCTCAATACATGAAACTAGGAGATTTTCAGGATAGTTTTAAACTCCAACAATTCAATCAAGAGTCCATTAGTGAAATTGTCGGGCTAGATTTAAGTAAAATTAAACTCTCAGACTTTGGAGTAATGCAGTTGCAAACTTTAGAAAGTTTGGTACAGGCTATTCCGGCTTTAAAAAATCTGCCTATTACGGAAGTCAAACCAATTTTTGATTTACTTTCTCAAGAACTGGCGACGCAGTTTGACAGTACACAGACAATCGGACAATTATTACAGCACTCTCCACATTTAGGTCAGTTAGAGTTTGCTAATCTGCCAATGGACTCCTACAATTTAGATGCAATTCCAGGGTTAGATAGTACACCGATTGGGGCTTTTAAAGATTGGCAAGGTGTCAACATTGATAAAATTCCCGGTTTAGGTGATGTTCCTTTTTCGCAATTTCCTAATCCTGCTAATCCCGTAGGTGCAGATGTGGGCATTGTTGATATTGCTTTTGGCACCGATGAACAGCAGCGCTCTGGCACAATTTCTGGCAGCAAGAAAGAAGGATTTAATGTGCCGTGTGAAAAAGATTGCGCCCACATCGAATTATCTGGCTCACCCTTAGTTTTAGGCAAACAGTGGATTAGTGGCAAGTACCAATTGGTACACGGTGGTAAAGGGATTTTGGCAAGCGTTAATGGCGGTAAAGAACCAACCGGACGCCACCCCTTTGGTGATGCTTTTAAGGTCGTCGTCTGGGACACCTCAGAAGTCGATGGTATGATCTCCCAAGCTTTATTCTTCCGCGCTTGTATGCGGAAAGGATTAGTAGATTTGGGGTGTACACCTTACTTTATTGGTCCGATTCCCTGGTTGACTTACAAAGAAAATGAACCAATTTTTTTAGGATTGGTGACAGGTAGTGCTTTTAACAATTCAGTTTCTATCCCAACGGGTAAAAAAAGTAGTGGATTTAGTTTTAATAATTCGGTAAACACGACTACTAAAGCTCCTACTTTGTCAAGTTCAGGTAATTGTTCTAAACAATATAAAGGAGTAGAAATAGATGCTTTATCGAATGCACTTTCAGACATAGAAGGCAATTATGATTCTGTGGGAGCGTATGTATGTGATGGCGCGGGTAACTGTGGTCGTAGCTTAGGAACAAAGCAATTTATGTCGTATCGTCCGGACGTGCGATCGCTTATATCAAGTAAGTCTGGTGGTCAAGAATTTCTTGCTCTTGTGGATAAAGGACAAGCGGTAAGTGGTGAAGAAATGATGATGTATTTTCCACCCACTGAACAACAGGCGACCTTTGAATCTGACATAACGAAATTATTGGAAAAAGCCTCCCAACAGATTGATCCGACGACAGGACAACCCTTTACTAAAAAGCGATTAATTGAACGAGTGGCACAAATGCACTTTGGGGGTGCAGGTATTCCCATTGATGCAGCGGTGAGTGATGTACACGGGCTTTTTTCAGTTAAGGGCTATGGCGAAAAGGCAGCTGCTAACTACACGCAAGCCTTGCAATCAATGGGATGTTTTTAAAGAAAATTATGCAATCAATACGCAAGCCTTGCAATCAATGGGATGTTTTTACAGAGAATTATGCAATCAATAATCAATCGATTTCCTACTATTAAATCCGTCAAACATCAAACAATACTTGCGATTGGGTGTATAGCATTGTTCGTCGTTCCTGCCTTATTGATGAAGGCGACTTCATTAAAAAATGATGGAAAAACACTTACCTGGACAGATACTCAAAATATTGTACCTGCATCACTTATTAAAAGGGCGTTGCGAGAAAACTCAATAGGTGATGTTGAAGCCAAATCAATCAAAGTTTTGCAAGTCCCGTCTCAAGGTGCAGGTAAATTGTACATTTTTGATTTTCAGTCGCCGCAACTTTGTGGAGCAGTTGGTTGTGTTTATCCGGTTTACCAAGAGTCGGGTAAGTTGCTTCTTTCAGTAATTGCTAACCCGAACTTACCCAAAGGTGAAGTGTTAATTCGAGCTGATAATACAGTGCAAAATGGATTTTCGTGCCTTGTAATTACCCAAACTACATCTATTGAGGGTATGGTATCACGCTCTCAGTATTGCTATCAAGGTGCGGGATTTGTCAAATTAAACGAGGCTTTGACGAAAATGGGTGAAAACTTTGGGGGGTAGGTCAAAACAAGTAAAAAGTAAAAACTACTCCCTTCCTGCTATAAAACTACCCCTTTTTTTGGTGTTTTTTTTTGCTTCCTTGCGTCAGCTAAAAATCCTTTAATAATTTCGGTATTCTTTGGGTGGGATGGGAGTAAAACAACTTTTTTGCCTTTTAACTTTCCCCAAAATAGATTGGGGCTTTAAACCATCTTTGTCTATCTTTATTTTGCCTTTTTAACTTTTAATTTGTCACAAAGTGACCGTCAGCCATGAATACGCACGTCTCAACTCACTACCTGATACAAGTGCCAGCGTCCCCATCCCACTCTACGACAGGACGGGTGGGTGAACAACTTATGGGTTTACTCAAATCACAATCAGGGCTAATGCTCTTGGGTTGTTTGGTCGTAGTCGCAGTTCTCCAACTTTGGAGTGCAGGTAGCGCTAAAAAAGGCAAGATTGCTACCAGCTATTGGGGAAGTGGCAAGGAGAAGCAAAAAGCAGCGATTATAGCTAAAAAGCAAATGTTAAAAGTGACACGTAACAATGTGGCGCTGTATGTAGGTACTCCAAGAGAAATGCGCGATCGCTTAGAAAATGAATGGCACAAGCATGGATTAATGAAAACACCATCTTCCCCCAGGTGGAGAAAGCCACTGCAATTGCTTAATGCTAGCCCCACTTTATATGTCCCGGATGCCCAGCGGGGTATTGCTGCTATTGGTGCTGCGGGTAGCGGTAAAACTTTCTCCGTGATTGACCCCCTGATTCGTTCTGCTTTTGACCAAGGCTTTCCCATGTGTCTGTACGATTTCAAGTATCCGGCTCAAACGAAACGAGCCGTTGCGTATGCCATGAAGCGTGGCTACACAGTGCGGGTATTTGCACCGGGGTTTCCAGAGTCGGAAGTCTGCAATCCGCTCGACTTAATTAAAGACGAAGAGGATGCGATCGCCGCAGGACAAATGGCAATGGTGGTTGCCCGTAACTTCGACCGTGGTGGTGGCAACTCTGGCGGCGATAAGTTTTTCGAGGAAGCTGGGGACAGTTTAGTTGAGGGGATTTTGCTTGTCACCAAGGCGATTAAAACTCTGACTGGGGAAGATAAATACTGCGATTTGATGATGGCGCAGGCGATTTTATCTTTACCCAATCTGCCAGCGCGATTAGAGGTGGCTTCCAGGGACAAACTGAAAATTTGGACAACTCGACCTTTATCTCAGCTAATCAGCGTCAAGGACTCTGAGAAAACGGTTGCCAGTATCATTGGGACAGCACAGCGCATCTTTCAGCGCTTCCTCAAAAAAGACTTTGTAGGCGCGTTCTGTGGCAAAACTACCCTCCCCCTGGATTTGGATGGCAAGCAACTAATCGTGTTTGGCTTAGACCGAAATAACCGTGACATTGTGGGACCGCTGCTGGCAGCTATCTTGCACATGATTATATCTCGGAATGTATCGCGAACGATTCCTCGTAAAGACCCCTTGGTTGTGGCGCTGGATGAATTGCCGACTTTATATCTGCCTGCACTGGTGAATTGGCTGAACGAGAACAGAGAAGACGGATTTTGTGGGATTTTAGGCTATCAGAATATTGCCCAATTGGAGAAAGCTTACGGTAAGGAATTGGCGAGAGCTATTTTGGGAGGAACGGCAACAAAGTTTATTTTTAACCCCCAAGATCCAGAATCTGCCAAGCTGTTTTCTGATTACTTGGGAGAAATGCAAGTTAATTTCAAATCTAAATCTCGAAGCACTGGCAAAGGTGGCACTACTCAAAGCTTAAATGACCAAAATCAAAAACGGCATTTACTGGAAGCTGCTGAGTTTGCCAAATTGGGGACGGGACGGGCAGTAATTATTAACCCAGCTTACACCCGTGGTAATGAAGCGTATGTTCCCTTGCTGCAATCAGTAAAAGTTCCCCAAGCGGATATTACACAGATGAATTGGAGTGAAATGAAGTGGGACTTGATTCGTCAAAGATTAATTGCCAGTAAGGATTCAGGTGTAACTGATGAAGAGCGATCGCGTCAATTTCAAGAGCGCCGTGATTTAGCTGAACAATTATTTACTGTACCAACAGAAACACCATTAGAACAAGATTTAGCAGCAGTGTTTTAAATTTGTTAACTCTATGAATGTCAGTCTCGCATAAATTAACGATTTTATCAGGATATAGCCTACGAAAAATCAAGATTTAACTCCAGATTGACATTCATAGGCTTAATCTGTGAAGCCTACAAGTTCCATATTTTCAAAGTTGGGTAAAACTAATCAATTTTTCTCCTTATCTCCCTATCAGCCTAAACTTAGGCAAATTACAACCTTAACAGCTTAATTGACCTATATGTAGCCCATGAATAATTTTTTACTTTCACAACTAGCAGAATATCCCGAATGGCAGGAGCGCGTAAAACAAGCGATGCAGCTACCTCCTTTTAAAATAAATTACTCACCTTTGGTAACTGAAGTATTCGACCAGCAAGGGTTACTTGTAGGTGAGGTACTAGGAAGTATTGTTTATGAAGGTAAGCGAAATATAAATGAGCCAAGCAAATTTATTGCCTGGTTTTTTGATGGCAAGCTAGGAGTATTTTGCTTCTGTAATCAAGTAATTGTGAATCGCTTGCACATTTTGGCGGTTGCGTACAAAAATGGAGGTGAATTATAATGTCCGGTGTTTCTCCTATCTCGGCGGGTGAATCTGGCTCTTTTACCGAACAGTATTTACGGCTGATTGAAGACTGGCTGCGGGAGTTTGTTGACAAAAATAAACAGCAGCAAGATGCAGATAATCAACCAGAAATTGAAATTACTGTTAAGGAGCGTATCGTTTACGGTCAAGGAGTTAATGACCTTAGTCCCTCTATACTTGAGCGGTTAGGTCAGTTGCAAAATACTCCTGTTGGTGGTATTGTAGAGAGCGCCGTTTCAATGCGAGTTAAGCTAGATGGCAAGGTCGTTCTCGAATCTGATGAGTCGGGTAAGGTAATTACCAATTCATTTTATGAGCAACTTCGTGATAACAAAAATGCTCATAAAATCACTAATAAATATGCTTTAGATAATCCTTTTGTCAATGATGAATTACCAGATGAATACCCAGATTTTGAGAATCATTTTGTGAATGAGGAGGAATTACCAGATGAATATGCAGATTTTGAGAATCTTTTTATAAATAATGAATTACCAGATGAATATCCAGATTTCAATAATCTTTTTGTAAATGATGAATTCAAAGCTGAAGACAATCAAATTGTCAATGGTGAACGAGAGCCTAATTTAGGAAAAGTTGTACCTCAACAACCTGATTCAGTAGTTACATATCCCACACTACCACCTGTTCAACAAACTCCTGTTGTTACAGAAACTGGCGGAGCAAGAGTAAAGACTGCTCTGGAGGCATTGCCGGATAGCAGTTTAAAACAGCTTTTAACTGCCCAACTAAGCCAAATGCAGGAGTTGCAACGCTCTCAACTACAAAATCAACAACGGCAGTTTGATGAATTTATTAAAGCGCGGTTTACTGAACCTAAAAACACTAATTGGTGGCAACAAGCAGCGCATTCTGTGGCAAATACTGCTCAAACTGCGTGGGCTTCTTTAGTAAGGCGATCGCATGATGTAAAAGCAGCAGTTGCAATAAAAAGTTTGTTCGATCAAAGTACATCACCAGGCGCAACTGCTTATCATACTGCGGGTTATACCATCGCCCGTTCTGGACAATCTTATAGCTTGAGCGATAAGTCAGGTAAAACATTAATGCAGTTTGACGCATCCCCGATTGGAGTGCGTGTTTCACCATCAAGCCAGCTGACAACATCAGCGCATCAAGACCTCAAACAACTCCGCATTTCTCAAAGTCGGGGTGAAGAACCTGGTGGGGCATTTGCAAGAGTAGGTAAAAAAGAAACAGAGTATTTTGCCAGAGTCAATGCGATTACCACAGCTTTAAGTCAATACGCTCAGAGGCAAGGAACGAATGTTCAAGTTGATGGTCAATTTTCGTACAAGTGGAAAGCTACTCCTGATGGCAAAGTGCGGATTGATGCTAAAGATGGGCGCGGTTCGCTGTTGATTAAGGCCCAAGGGCAGATGAAAACTCGCATGAGCGAGCGAGACTTAGCTTACTTCGAGCAAATGTTGCCAATTCTCCAACAATCTACACCACAACGTCAAAATCAACTGTCTCCAATACAATCTCAAAAACAGTCTCCAAAACAACTAGAAAGAGCTTAATTAAAACGGTGTTTTCTAATACGTGCGTTGCATTCACACAGAGAATGTTCTCTCTCCCTATCTCTTTTTATGTGTTCTGGTACGCTTCAATTTGGAGTTTTTTATTATCTCTGAATGCAACGCATTTTTTAGCCTGTTTTCAAGAGAAAATCCTCATAAATAGAAATATTTTAAACGAATGAATTTACAAGATTTAAAAATACTGATTGCTGCCGATGAAAGGGTAATTTCTGTTGTTGCACCTGTAAGGGAGCGACTAACAATTTTATCATTGCTACACTCATATCTTGTACCCCAGTTAAAACTGCCAATGTATTTGTGGAATTTGGGGCAAGGACAACAATTTAAATCTGTTAACTATAACGAGCATGATGAGCGTGTTGTTATAAGGGAAGGTTTCGAGTTTGGGGAGTGTGACCAAAGTACTCCTGGTCAACGTGCGATCGCTGCCTTAAAATTTGTTAGGGAGCTAACCCATACAGGAATCTTTGTACTAGAAAATTACGAAGCTTGTATGCGGGGTATTGACGGAGATGAATTGAAATCACTGTTGATTAATACTTACTCAGAGTTAACAGCGACTGAATCTGAAAAGGTTTTGATTCTGCTTGTTACTGATGAAATGGAATTGCCTACGACCTTAAGTGGACTTATTAAGACTTTAGAGTTACCGTTGCCTACAAGTGATGAGATAGCTGAGTTAATTTCAGCTTACTTACCAACTTTGACGGGCGAAAAAGTTGAGCCACAAGAAGTTGCTGCGCTTACCACTGCTGCTGCTGGGTTAACTAAGGAAGATATTAAAGCCGGATTAAGGCTGGCGATCGCGAACGAGCGTGTGCTTTGCACTCACCGAGTAAAGAGCGATGCCTACGGCGGGCTACGCCATCGCTCCTTCGCGTCTGCTTCAGAAGCGCAGATCGCAGCCCAAACTGACTCTTTGCAAGAAACAGACATAGTGCGATCGCGTTGGAGCGTGGACATCGCGCGTTCGCGTAGCGTGGAAATCGCGCAATCGCTATTAAACTATAAAATCAACCGCTTTGCATCATTTAATTTAAACTTTATCCCAGAGCCTCCGGTGTACGATTTTGGGGGTTTGGATAATTTGAGGCAGTTTATTCAAGATGCCAAACGCGATTTTGCGCCCTCAGCACGAGCCGCTAATATCCCTTTACCCAAAGGGTGTTTGCTGGTTGGACCACCGGGAACGGGTAAAACACTGGCAGCGAATGTCTCGGCGCGGGAATTAGGATTTCCTCTAGTTAGTGTAGATACAGGAGCAGTGGCTACCGGTGGGGCAACTTATTTAAAGCGGTTACTGACTCGTGTTGAAGCCTGCGCTCCGGTTCTGCTTTATTTTGATGAATTAGACAAGCTGTTTACTGTTAATACAATTTCAGGGGAAGATAGTGGCAGTAAACAAATTTTGGGGACTTTGCTTACCTGGTTGCAAGATAAGCAAAGCCCTGTGTTTGTAGTGGCAACTCTCAATCGACTAGATGCACTGCCTCCAGAGTTAACTCGTGTGGGTAGATTTGATGAAATTTTTTATGTTGGCTTTCCCACTGCCATTGAGCGCAAGCAGATTGTTACACTTCACGCATCACGATTTGATGAGCGTTACCACTGCCCTGATAGCCCTTTGAGTGAGTCTCAGTGGCGGATTTTATTGGGTAAGACGGTTAACTGTACAGGAGCTGAATTGGCTCGAATGGTAGAAAAGGCAGCTCGTAAATTATTCCACCAATCTCTACCAATTCAAATAGGATTGCAAGAACTTCTAGCAGAGAGAGAAGCGATGGTGTCGCTTTATGTCCGCGACACTGATAGAATTTTGGCAATTGAAAATCGGGCTAAATATGTCGCCCAACCAGCTGCTAAAGAGGACACCAGCATTTATGCTCCGCCCATTACTACATTTTGGGGTGAAAAAAGTTCAACTTTAGGTTAGATTAAGTCGATGGTTATGGTTATGCAAAGCTGATTATGAATCACGTTCAGAGATTAATCAAGTTGGGGGATGAGAAAATACGTGCATTCAGCGGACAAATTGTAAAGAAACGTAAATGTTTATGACCTCGTAGTAAAGGTGCGCGATGCTCCCTTATAGAGTCTTCATACGGACGATCCCGGTTGGTCAAATTGTCTGTTGCTACTCGATATAGTATCCGCATGGTTTAACCCACCCTTACGACAATCGTTAGGTGCTATCTTTCTTCGTGTCTTGCTCAGAAGATGTTTTCCCCTTTAGTCCTAAAATTAATGGAGTAATGGCAGTAATTAGCGCTGGAAGTAAAGCAAGATAATCGTACAGTGTTGCCTGTTGAACACATTTGGGACTATTAAACATCTGCGATTCGGAGATGGAAACCATTATGCCAATTGAAGCTAAATTTAGTTTCCAGAGAGGTCTATTGATTGAATTAGTTACTAAAGCTTCAGAAACAGTTCCAACTAACATTTGCTTTTGAATTTTGGGTATCATGATTTTGCTTCCTTAAAATTCAACATCTTTCCAGCATGATGCGAGTGCTAGATATGTCTCAGCCAATTGACTTGAATAGAATTTACACTAGAGTCAACATACTGGAAAAAATAAGGGGCAGACAACGCAGAGCATTAAGCGACCTTCTGGAAAATTTACCCTCACAAAATTCCGATAGGTTAAATTTAGGTAATGTGCAGGAAGAGCGAGTTCCAGGACTAAAAGCTGTTGAAAGATTTCAGAAGCTGATAATTTTGGGCAAACCAGGAGCGGGGAAAACAACCTTTCTCAGGTATTTAGCAATGCAGTGTATTGAGGAGCAATGTATTGAAAAACAGTTTCTTAAGCAGCAGTGTATTGAAGAGCAGTGTATTGAGAAAAGACGGTTGAAGCAATTCGTTCCTATTTTTATTACTCTTAGAGATTTTGCAGAAGCTCCCGGTCAACCAGATTTGTTAGCTTATATTGAATCGCTATTTCAGGTAAATACCTCTGTTATCCAGTCAATCTTAAATGAGGGTCGGGCATTAATACTGTTAGATGGTTTAGACGAAGTTAGAGAAACTCATAAAATTAGTGTAAAAAAACGAATTGAGAATTTCATCAAACATTCGTATTTTTACAAAAACAAGTTTATTATAACTTGTCGTCTAGCTGTAACAGAATACAACTTCGAGAATTTCACTGAGGTAGAAATTGCTGATTTTGAAGATGAACAAATTACCTATTTCGTTAAAGGATGGTTCGATAGCGAAAATGACCATAAACAAGCTGATAGATTTCTTCAAAAACTGAATTATAAGGAAAATAAACCTATTCGAGAATTAGCAACAAATCCACTATTATTAACTCTTTTGTGTTTTGTCTTTGGAGATTCTGGTAGTTTCCCAACCCATCGCTCAGAGCTATATAAGGATGGTTTAGATGTGTTGTTGAGGAAGTGGGATGCAAAGCGATATATTGAGCGAGCGCAGATTTATAAGAATTTATCTTCAAAACATAAGGAAAATTTATTGAGCCAAATTGCTTATTCAACTTTCACAACTGGTAATTATGTCTTCAAGCAGGAAAAGGCTGAGGATGAAATTACCAATTATATCCAAAAATTGCCCAGTAATGACCAGAATGAGTCGGAAGTGGACAGTGGAGCAGTTTTAAAGTCAATTGAGGCGCAGCATGGGCTGTTGGTGGAACGGGCAAAGAAGATTTACTCTTTTTCACACCTAACCTTTCACGAGTATTTTACAGCTAGACATATTGTCGCCAATTGCGATCCGAACTCAATGGATAGTCCGATGTTGAAAGGACTAATGGATCGCTTAACTAATCAAGCTTGGCGGGAGGTGTTTCTGCTGACATCTGAGATGTTGGTTAGATCGGATAGTTTGTTGCAGTTGATGAAAGCACAAATTGATGGACTGTTGGCTGAGGATAGGGAATTACAGGAGTTTTTGCAGTGGGTGGATGAAAAGTCTAAATTTCTTTCAGTTTTAGTTGGAGATACCTATAATCTAGCAGCTATCCGAGCTTGTTACCTTGACTTTGACATTGCCCTTGACCTTGATCGGACACTTGGTTGGGTTCTTAACCCTGATTTTACTCGTGCTTTTACGTGTGCTAGCTTCTTAGCTCGTGCCGATCGCTGTGAAGTTACGGATATCTTCAGGGACAAGAATAATGAGCTTCCCAATCTTAGCCGCTCCTCGGCTCTTGAGCCTGACCTAGCTGTTACTTTTGCGAGAGCTGAAGTTATTGAACAACTTTTGGAGAAAGTTGGTGACTCTAAACTGGGACAAGAACTCAATAAACTCTACGAAGACTTACCTTCTGAGCTAAAAAATAATGAGGATATTAATGAGGAGATATTAAGTAACTGGTGGAAAGAGAGCGGTAAAGATTGGGGAGATCGATTGCGAAAAATTGTAGTCCCCTACCATAGCCTGGGTGGAAGTTGGCGATATGAAAAATTGAATGATGAGCCGCAAAATTTGCAAGTTAAGGCGTTTAGTAACCAGCAGCGGAATTTGCTAAATCAGTATTACCACGCCAACTTGCTGCTAGTAGTCTGCCTAAAAAGTGATTGCTGCGTTGATAAGGGTGTACGACAAGAAATCGAAGACACATTGTTGCTACCACACTCACGAATTTGATGAAAGGAGTATTTATCAATCTTGACAAGTTAAGATGGCGCGGATGAAGCCAATTAGTAATCATGTTTCGGGTGTTTTTGAGCAATATTACTGATTGACGAATGCGACTTAAACTTAACTCGTCACGAATGGATATTTAATGGATATTTATATGAGTAGAATACTATCTAATCAACAAAGCGATGGCTTGTCTGCGACACGCTGCGCGTTCACGAAGTGTCCCGAAGGGAACGCCAACACCTCCGGTGAACGCGTTGCTGACTTAAAACCTTCCTTTCCAATACCTCAGCATCCAGAAGAAGCGCTCACATTATCACAACGGGTTGCCTATCTTCTTTCAGATGTTCACCATTTGCTTCCAGAGGCAACAACTATTCTTAATGCCTTACATTGTGATTTACCTGTAACTTTGCACTCAGCATTTGATGATGAAGAGCCTATGGCACTTTTGGATGTCCACAAGACTCTTTATGAAATCTACGAAGTGAGCCTTAGCCATCCCCTATCACCAGTTTGCTTACATGAGCATAGTCCCTGGTTATTGACAATTCGCAATGAAATTGAAACTGCATGGCTGAATTATGAACTACCACGTATTCAAAAAAAGCTTCCATCGGAGTCTGAAGCAAAACACCCAGAGTTACTTTGTGCTTGGTTTATTGAGCAGGCACAAAGAGAGTCAGATATCGATAGATGCTTCCTTAACTTTTTAAGAAACCAGGCATCTATCGAACAATTCAATCTATTTATCCTTTCAGATGCAACTTTAAACTATCGCTTTTCTGATGCCCTAGCTTTAGCACAGCTTCATTTTTCAGAAACTGTGAAAGCTGAAATTGCTAATAATATGTGGGACGAATGTGGTCGTGGGGTAGCAAATAAGTCACACACTAGACTGTTCACACTAATGCTTGCTTCCCTTGGTCTACAGCAACCAAAGTTCCCCATTTGGGAAGACTGGCATCCCTACGCAGGTCATAATCTGTACTTTTGCTTTGGCTTAAACCGAAAACACTACTTCAAGGGACTTGGAAGTTTGACAATGCCGGAACTTTTCGATCCAAATCGCAATCGTGCAGTTGTTGCTGGTTTGGAGCGTCTGTATTTTGACGCACGAGTGAAATGTGAGTATTTTTATAACCATATAGAGGTCGAAGAGGAGCATGGTTCACACTGGCTTAGTCGTGTAATTCTCCCTATCATTGAAGTACAGCCTGAAGCTGGTATAGAACTGGCTATAGGAGGTGCGCTTCGCATGGAAGCCATGAGGCACTACAACGAGTATCTTGCGTTACAGTTCGGATTGTTGAAGAAGATATCTACGGTCTAATGAGGTTTAAATAATAATTTACCCGTTTAAGATTTTTGCGTCAAGCTGGGTTTACCACTATCTGGGCATTGAGTAAATACGATCCAAATCGCAACATGCCACATTGGGTGATGCAGTTCTGACTGCAAAACAAGTGGAAAAACTTGGAGCTACTCCCTTCCCGTCGGGAGATTACCGATTTAAAAACCTTACTAGGCGCAGAGTATGCACAGAGAGATAGGTAATTTAATAGCGGGAAGGGAGTAATCTTGCTTGTAGCTTTCTTAATACGGAGGTCGGTTATGTTGAAACAACATATCAAGGATTTAATGCAAGATTTCCTAGTTTTTATTTACAAAGTGTCCATTTTACATGCATTTCGTTATGTCCCAAAGTTTTGAAGTTAAAAGCACTCCTTGGTGCGTTCGGCGTAGCCGTGTCGCAAACACTCCCTTTTCAGATTAGTTCAGGGGAAGCGCAATTAATTATTGAGCCATGAGAAACTGACTCTCGAATGAAAGCGAGTCTTGCTAGGTTAAATCCACATCAATGCAGCACTTGCCGCTCTCTTTTGGATACTTTCTTTGGCACATGCCTTTAAAACAGCGCTAGCTTTAGTATTATTGTGGTTGGCAAAATACTCCCAAATTGTCAGCCAGTCGTCAATACTAAGAGTTTCAATTTCTCGGACACATGAAGACGTATGCACGTAACACAATTTTGATAATCCAGAGAACCCTTTATTTTCTAACGTTCTTAACTTTCGAGGGGAATTTTTTAATTGCTTTAACCAGTTTGACTTAGTTCCAATTACAGCAAGTCCAGACTGGTAACTGATGCGATACTCCCCTGAAAAAAGTACTAGCACTTCTAGTTCGAGATTAGAAGTGCTGGTGACTAGTTCGTCTTGTAGTTGCAATTTTATGGGTTGAGCTGACACCACAGTTTTTAAGTTTTGGGTATCTATTTTGAATTTGGAAATAGGAGATTCACTCTTCAAAAACTTGCTTGCCGATGTTTCTACCCATTCCAGAAATTCCTCCCAGTTGAATGAATTGGATGAATTGGTAATTAAGTCCAGTGCTAGGAGTGATTTCCAATAAGCTGCCACTGTAGAGAGTGGATTTGCCCTCATCAAGGTGCGGTTGGGAAGTTGTACGAGGATGGTGTTTAAGTTGTTGCTGTGTACAAAATCCTGAGCAGCTTTTTTGGATTGCCCAACAGCCAATGCCCTAAAAGCGATCGCTAAAAACAAGCTCTCCTGTTGTCAGTTTATAAGCAGTCCAACTGTATTGCTGCCATCTTAGTTTGGTTACAGTAACTTTGGGAATTTCCTTCGTATATGCAGCCTCCGCAGAAACTTCTGTCGTTAAACCTGCATTAAAACCTTGGGTAAATCCTAAATTCATGGTTGTCATGGCTGTTAAATCAGACACTTACTAAAAACTTTCAGTTCTTTAAGGAAACAGTCAATGTTTCGCTGCTAAAGCTGATAAATCGTTACTTTTCTCGCTTTGTAATTTCAGTATCGTAGACCTTTAAAGCAAGTGTTATCAGCCTTTAGTTTCAGATAATTTATATCAAAAGTAATGTCTCTTTATTTGCTATTTTTAATATTCGTAAAGACACAGGTATTGATTGTAAAGCTTCTCACAACTTACATGAATATAATATTACTTACTAGTAAAATTACTTAATTACCTGTTTTGTAAATAAGTAGAAATGAAAATTGACAAGCAAAAAAATTCACCCATTCTCTATTTGATGGGTGAATTGGTAAAGTTATGTTCCGCTCCCGTTAACAACCCACTATTTTTGTGGGGTGGAAAAGCAACAAAAAGCCAGACTTTTGCTTTAACGCCAAAGTCAGAACGCACTCCTGTATGCACGGCACCCAAAGCGTAAGCTTTGGTCGTAATACAGGCATTGATTGGCTACCACCTTTGACCTGATGGTCAGGTTTTGAGTCTTTAAGGCGATAGTACTAGCTGATTGATATTATTGCCCAGAAGCTGTCTGCTGCTGTTTTCTAATTGTACGGGCAATGAGCGGAGCTTTTTTTTCCAATCCTTGTAGAGTCAAGTCGCCATCTAAATATAATTGATACCATTGTTGCCGTTGGCGGAGGACTCGTTCATCATCGCGCAGCCGCAAGCGTTCTAACGTAAATTCTGCTTTTTGGCGTTTTTCTAGAGGAACTTTATCAGTTAACACTAACTGTAGAGAAGGAAGCAAAATTTCAAACCAATCTTCTCCCACTTCAAACGGGTCAAGCACTTGGTCATCAAGAGTACCTTTGCTACTATTAATCCAACCAGAAGCAAAGCGTAAATTGCTCCATTCATAAGCCAAATTGCGATAATTATCACGACTAAGAAAATGGTCTACCGTACCTACTGGTTCGTACATAGCACTGTAGCCACAAAGATTATTAAACCCATCCGCTAAATTACTTTTAAAAGGTGACCAATAATCTCTGGTTCCTTTCTTTGGGTCTTGATTTTTTTCCAACCAAGCATTTCCTTGTTGTCGTACTTTTTCATCAAATAAAAGTGGTTCTGGTGGTGGATTAAACGGTATCATCTGCCTGACATCATACTTGCTTGATTACTCATGAGAAAATTTAGTTATTAGTCGGAATCTAGCCCCTCAAAATAGATTTAGCGCTAAATCACAACTGCTAAATGATTTATGCTTTTTTAATAAAACGTGACATTATACTCCTGATAAACCAAAATTTCTTTTTTCCGATGTGACATTATACCCCTGATAAATCAGAATTTCTTTTTTCCGATGTGACTATCCAACGGGGCCAAAATGGGTCATGTCCGGGTAAAAGTCTTTGCAGTTCTTGGTGAATTTGTATGTGATTTCTCAAATGCTCTGGAAAATCACTCATATTGCCTTTACGCATCCATGCTTCTGCTGCTTCAATAGCAATTTCTGCTTCCTGAGAACGCGCTTGTTTAAGTCCAAAAATTTCTGAAGTTAACCATCCAACTGTATCTCCCTGTTTAGACCAAGGTACTTCATCAAGAGTAACTTCTTGATGTACAAGCGCACGTTGCAATGACAATAAAAATAATTTGTCTTGTTCTTCATCGAAATTAGGTTCCAAGGAAGCAAGAACAAGTGGCGAATGAGTAGTAACTAAAGCTTGTATTTTCATGGACGCTTGTAATTCTGTTACTACTGCTAAAATTGCTGGTATAATTACTCTTTGCCAGCGGGGATGCAGGTGAGATTCAATTTCATCAATGAGTAAAACTATTTGATTTATTGGCTTTTGTTGTCGCAAGTCAGAAGCTTTTTTATGTTCGTACCAAGTCCATACCAGTAAATAAGCAAGTCCCAAAATCCGCTTCATTCCGGCTGAAGCGTGAATTACAGTCACATTACCGTAAGGAAGATTAACTGTAGGAATATCACGCACATCTTCAACAGAGACTCGTGTTGGTTCCCCCACTTCTATCCATTCATCAGGGTGAGGAGCAAGTTTTTTAATAACACGAGAAAAAAGTTGGAATGGATATTTTTTGGGTTGATTTTGCCATGTAACCCAATCTTGAATTAGACCATTACAAAGAACTTTATCATCTAATTTTAAGCCATTCCAAAGCGTATCTGGGGTAAAATTATAAGCAGTGTCACGTTTACGAGCAGGGTCAAAAACGGAGAAACCCCCATCAACACGAACGTAAATAACTACCTCATTTAATGAAGGATGTTGTTGTAAATTATGCCATTTTTGTTCAGAAAAATCAAAATAACTACGATATTCTCCAATATCTTTTTGGCTGCTAAGTAGCCAGTTTATTTCGGGATTTTCTTCTACAACTCGCTGCGGATAGGCGGGTTTATCTGCCCAATTTGAAGTGAGAACCCACCAAGCAACATCAAGTAAAAAACTTTTACCAAGACCATTATCGCCTGTAAAAATATTGAGTCTGTTGGCAAATTCAACATCAAAATGGTCAGCTGGACCAACTTGCTTGAGGTAAAGTTTTTTTAACATTTGACTATCCTATGCTTGCCTGTTGTTTACCAATTGCAGACCACTCATATTTACATCTGTTAATATGAGCCAATATTTTCTGGCACCCAGAAGTGGGTATCAATTCCCACTTCTGGGTGCGCCATATTCAGAACAACGCCGTCGTTCAGGTCTGCTTCTAGGTTAAGATAATTCTGCACGACGCAGTTTTTGCATAGAAGTGCGATGCCTACGGCGGGCGAAGCCATCGCGTAAAGCCTACGGCATAGCTTCTCTTCGAGACGCTCCGCGAACGCTTACCGCGCCCATCGTCCGCTATGCCGTGTGCGAGTTGCATAGCGTTCGTGATTGGAGCAGGCGTTGCCGAACGCGAGTGCGTTTCAAAGGAAAGGCGCATCGAAGTGCGAAGCGCACTTCGATGCATCAAAAATTCTTGACGGTCAAATCGCACCCTAACTCAGTTAAGTGAGGATAAATGTGATAACTCAGTTAAAGCTCCGCTTATCGCACCCCCCACACACTCCATTACTCCTCATCATCATCAGGCAAATACAAACTACTACTATCAGTTGGTCGAGCGTGTAAATACATCTCCGTAATCGCCACCGAACTATGCCCCAGTGTTTTCTGTAATAGGTGAATCGGCGCACCTCTATCAAGACTGTGGGAAGCGTGGCTGTGCCGCAGCCAGTGGGGGCTAACGTTACCCTCAATGCCTGCCCGTGTTGCCGCATTCTTCACAATATGAAACACCATACTACGGCACAAATGACCGCCCTTAGCAGAAACAAACACCGGGTCGTCTTTACGGGCATTGTTCTTAAGTTCGTTAATTTCGCGCCAGATACCTTTGCCTACCAGCACAGTTCTGGTTTTATCGCCCTTACCAAACACAGTAATTTGACCACCGTCACCCCGTGCTTTCAGGTCACGCCACTTCAGGGCACAGAGTTCCGACACTCGCAAACCCGCAAAGTAGAGCAGTCGAACCAGAGTGCGATCGCGTACCCGCGTTGCGCGTTGCGCTTCGTGCGGATTTATCGAAGTAGCGTTGATGATGTTATGTACTTCTTCTTCGGTTAAAATGCGCTCTGCCAATCGATTTTTTGCTGTTGGGGACTTAACTAATATGCCCAAATTGGATGATATTACTCCTAATTCTTTGGCGAAAGAGAACAGACTTTTAATTGCCCCTACTGCTACACGAAGAGAATTATTAGAACAAGCGTTGCTCATTTCCCACAATTGAAAGTCCATGAGGGTGACATCAGCTAGGGGCTTATCACCGACATGACGAAAGAACCGTTGGGCATAGCGACGATACCCATCGATGGTGTTGACACTTTTGCCATGCAGCCAAAGCTCAACGAGTTCTGTGTTAGTGAGGGTAGGTGAACTATTCAACATTGCTTATTCTTATGTTGAATCTACCTTTATTAAACCTTATTGGGACAACGTTTTCATGTCGGTCAACAAACTTCGTCGTGAAAAAAGTCGAAGTATGCGTTTTTCGCCTACTTAACCGGATGATAAAGTCCATCATCACCAAAGCGCCAACCAACAGGACTTGGGTCTTTACGACGACACCAAATTTCAAACTCAGCCGGGGTGTTGTTTTGTCGCTCACGAGTTAGGGTTGCTACATCAATTCCCAATCTTTTAGCTAAATTTTCACCTGTGTAGGGTTGAAGTTCTAGCTGTGGCGGATGATAATTAAAAGCTTGCCTCCGATTATTCGTATATGACCGCTGTCCAAGTGTTGTTATTGCTCCTTCAATTTTTGCCAACCGCAACGCGAATTCTTCTAGCTTCTGCTCCAACGAGCTTAGTCTGTTATTGTCTACACCATTGTCTACACGTTCATCTATACGATTGGCGAGGTGGTGTAATTGAGCTTCGAGTTGGGGAAGACGAGTTTCTACACCGTCTTCTGTACCCTCGACTGAACCCAGTACTTGGCGCAATCCGAGTATGACCAAATCGGTGGCGGTGGTGTTACGATAAGAAGCAACTTTGCGAAGTGCTGCTGTTAAAGTTTTGGGCAGTTTAAAGTTAATTGATTCCCGTTCAATTCTCCCCATCTCTACACCCACTTATGTACCCAGGTGCAGACATTTTACAGCAAAGGTTGAGGTCAATTTCGTCAATCAGCACCACAGAGTGGGCAATTTGTTGTCTAACAAACTCGTAGAAAATGGGAAATACTGATTGTTCTCCAGCTGACATCTCTACAATGTCGTCGGAATGCATGGCATCAACAGGTTAGCAAATGCCGGGTGAGGTATAATTTTACTCTAATAACGTCCTCCCAAACTGTAAGCACAAATGGACTGTGCGCTTTGCTAAGAAAGACTAAAATATGGTTAACCTAGAAGCTGAAGATCGCAAACAATTAATAACTCTCCTAAAAGATTTACCAGAACTGGCTACAGAGCGATCGCGCTTTTCAATTTTGGAGATAGCAGGTTTAAAACAGTTATCACCAATGATTGACCTTTCTGGTGCTTCATTTGTAGCAGTTAGTGGGATAGTTAGCTATCTGTCTAGTTACGGGCGTTTAACTTATGACCACGAAGCATTAGGGCTGTTCTTGAATACTTTGAAAAGCTTTATGGGAGTGCAGCAGCAAGCATTTCTGGATATGCTGCTGACTAAATATGACATGATGACCCCAATTGCAGCGTTACCTGCAATCAATGACTGGCGAGGGAAAGAAACCACTACAGATATATTAGAGAAAATTATTGGTGAGAATACGCTGCGCCCTATCTCATTCTTGCAACAGGGACTTCAGGCAGCACGATCAGTTGCTTATATTGGAGTACGGACTAGCCAGGAACGCTGGTCAGGTACAGGGTTTGTTGTAACTCAGAATTTATTATTAACTAATAATCACGTTCTACCTAGTTCAGATTTACTGCCAGGTACAATTTTTCGTTTTAATTACGAGGAGAATTTTCAGGGGGAAGCTCAAACAACTGATGAGTATCGCCCTAAACCCAATGGAATTTTTCATACCAACCAAACTCTTGATTATACTTTAGTTGAACTTGAAGGAGAACCTGGAAAAAAATGGGGTTGGTTGCCACTAATGCCTAAAAGAATTAGTAGTGGTGGCAGAGTCAATATTATTCAGCACCCATCGGGACAAGCCAAGCAAATTTCACTACAGAACAATTTTGTTGAATACGTAGGCGGCAATGTGATGCAGTATATAACCTCCACCTTGCCTGGTTCTTCTGGCTCTCCAGTCTTTAATGATGCTTGGGAGGTTGTTGCACTGCACCATGCAGGAGGTGATATCCCTGAACCAACAACCCAGCGACGTTACGTTAGAAACGAAGGCATACTGGTAGGCAGCATCTTGGCTGACTTACCCTTAGAACTTGTAGACTTGCTTAATGCAGAAATAAATACATAATTTTAGAGAAATTCTACAAGTATCTAGAGTCCAATGGTTATGGATATCAAGCCTCGGTTGATACAGTTGCTAATAAATATGCCTGCTACCCAAACCGTTGGGGAGCGTAAAGCGCTTTTAAGTATCGCTGGGTTTGATTATCTGATTGCTAGAATAAATTCCCTTGAAAAAAGCAATCATGTATTTTTTTCGGAATTGGTTGAACTCGTCTTTTATGAAGGGCAAGCTCAATTATTAAAATTCATTAATGCGCTTGCGGCTAGTGGATTGGTCGGTTTGGAAGTTAAGGGGAAACTGAACGATTTTATTGCAGAAATTGCGGCTGTAGATACTCAACAATGGAATAGAGAACTTATCAATTTTAATCGGAATCAACCAGTTAGTATTCCTTCTACTCCTATGCAAAGTGCGGGACGTTTGGAGGAAGAACAAGATACAAAGCTGATTATCCCATCGATTCTTGGAACTAAAGCCTTTGAATTTACAGTTGTAATGGTAGATGCCCAAGGCAAAGAGATTAACTGCCATCGAAGACAAAACCACTATTTAACTGAAGACCTTGGGAACAGGGTAACTTTAGAAATGGTCTATATTCCAGGCGGAGAATTTTTGATGGGTTCGCCAGAATCTGAAGGAAAGCGATACTCCAATGAAAGACCCCGACATTCAGTAACAGTCAAACCATTTTTCATGAGCAAGCACCCGATTACACAAGCACAGTGGAGAGAAGTTGCTAATTGGTCAGAAGTTCGTCAAAAGCTCAAAAAAAGCCCATCGCGTAATGGAGGCAAAAGTCATCCTATTAGCCAAATTTCTTGGTTTGATGCTGTTGAGTTTTGCGATCGCTTATCTGGAAAAACAGGTCATAGCTATCGTCTTCCGACCGAAGCAGAGTGGGAATACGCCTGTCGTGCTGGAACTACAACCCCTTTCCACTTTGGGGAAACTATTACCTCCGATTTAGCTAACTACGATGGTAGTTACCTCTATGGCTCAGAAAAAAAAGGAATTTATCGTGAAAAAACTACTCCAGTGGGTAGTTTGCAGGTTGCTAATTCCTTTGGACTATTTGATATGCACGGGTTAGTTTGGGAATGGTGCTTAGACCATTGGCATAATAATTATAATAATGCACCTACCAATGAAGATGCTTGGCTAGATAGTAGTGAGAATCAAATTCGTGTAATGCGTGGTGGATCATGGTTAAACGACCCATACTCGTGCCGATCAAGTTCCCGCTTACAAAAAAATGCAAGTGATAAATCCAATAATATTGGTTTTAGAATTGTTTACTCTCTTTAAGCTGATGTAGTGTAGAAGTATCTTCTATTTTATTTTTAACCTATGCTATTTCATCTTCCTTTAAATACGAATCGTCAGAGGTTAGGTGTTGATGCTGTTTACGTGCAGCTAAAGTTTGGCGATATTCATTTGCTTCAGGTGCTGCTTCAAATTTATCAATCCTCAAAAATCCGGTTTTTTTAACAATTTCTTCCACGGCTTGTTTAATTTCATCCATTGAAACTTTGAAGAACTCTTTCCTTGTATTAACTACATTCACTCTTTTATCAGCGAAACGCTGATGCAAATTTTCTAATGTATCTGAGGCATCTTCCGAAAATATTTTGAAGTGAATGTCAAATCTAAAGGGAACTGCGGGGTTCATTTCGCTAATATATTCATCTTCTTTCTGACGATTGGTATTACATATACGGTATACATCTCGTCCAAGAGAGCCAATATTTGAAATTATATAAATGTATCCTGATTTGAGCTTTCTCGATTCAGAAATAGCCCTCTCTTTATCACTTTTATCTTGAAGTAATTGTTGCTTTAGTTGTTGAATCTGAGACTGTAGCTGTTTTAGCTTTTCATCTTCAGATTGTTCTATCTTTTCTATTTGTTGTTGAAGCTGTTCAAGCTCTTGTTGATGAAGATTTTCTCTTTCTTCAGCTTCTTCAGCTTTCTTTCTTACTTTATCAAGAGCTTGATTTTCTTTATTTTGCTTTTTAATTTCTTGCTCTTTGTCGCGCTCTTGCTGTTTTTTATACTCTAACTCATACTGAATATCTAATTCTATTAACTTAAGTTGTAAATATTCTGGAGAGATTTTACACTCTATCGTCTTTAACAATTTATTTATTTTAACAAAAGTATTATTTAGATTTTTCTTGAAAGAATCAACGTTATTGTATTTCACCTCTTTAATTGCATACTTGCACCGATCTTCAAAGGCGAACTCTACCACTTTGAGAAGATCAGTTATCATTTTTTTACCTTCTCTTTTACTTTCCCTTACACTCCATTGAGTATCACAAATATAAGCTTGATTATTTCCTCGCATTCTTTCCTGTTGTGATTTGATCTCACGAAGCCTAAGCAGATAATCTCCAGAACTTATAAAGTCATATTTTGGTTCATAAGAATCTATGGACTGAAGATATGCTTTTGCATCAAGCTCACGTACTTTTTGCGTTATATTTCTGATTTGGATATTTAGGGATTCCTTTTGGTTTTCGAGTTCAGCAACCTCGCCTTGTTTTAGACGAATGTTTAATTCTAATTCCCGTTCATAAACCTCTTTGTTATCTAATGTGTCATACTTGCGTAACTTCTTCCTCAGCCGAGACTCTTGAATTAGGGCTTGTGCCAATGCAGCAATAAGCCCAGCTACTAATATCACTAAGCCTAGAAGTGTTAATGACATAGAACCTAGTATTTCCACTTATGTACCTTTTTACTTAGCTTAGAGTATTTTTTAGAACTTATGGCAAGATAGTTTTGAGATAATTAGCGATCGCTCATACTAAAATTTAGACACTAGCATTTATCGTCAAAGCTAATAGGGGCGATTCTGAGCATTTCCCCACAATGGCAGTTCAATTACACCTCGGTCAGTGGTTGCTGCTGTCGCCTAATTGTATTCAAGTAGAGACGCTTATGCAATTG